>NZ_JBITGZ010000026.1:0-101110 GCF_044457565.1 Kitasatospora sp. NPDC050543
GGAGGTCTTTGGCGCGGTAGACGACGGCCATGCCGCCGCGGCCGGTTTCGGCTTCCAGGCGGTAGCCGGCGATCTGGCGCCCGACCATGCCGGAGGGCAGCCCGGGCATGGACTCCGGCGCACGCACCGGCTCCGGCTCCGGCTCCGTCACCGCTTCCGGCTCCGCCGCCTGGGGTGCCACGGCTTGCGACTCCACCGGTCCCGGGTCCGCCCGCTCCTGCGGCGGTGGCGGGTCCGGTTGCGGAGTCGCCAACCGGTCCGCCGGCAGCGTCGGCTTGCGTTCGGGGTCCGGCTCCCTGCCCGCCGCTCCCCAGTCGTCCGAGGTCACGGGGCACCGGCCTGGGTGGGCGGATAGACGATCGGCGGCCGGGCGCCGCCCCCGGAGTCGCGGGAGTCCCCGGGGACGGCGGGCGCACCACCGGCACCCGCGCCCGCACCGGCACCCGCGCCACCGGAGTCCGGCCGGGCCCGGGCCGGACGGGCGGTCGCGGCGTACGTCTGGAGCTGGAGCCCGTCGCAGTAGCACCACCGGTCGTGCACCGCGTCGAACACCCACAGCGCGTCACCGTCGACGACCACCCCGAGCCGCTGGCCGTGGGAGCTGCGGCGGAAGCTCTCCAGGTCCAGCCGACCGGCGGCGAGATCCTCCAGCAGGGCGCGGTGGCGGGCCAGCGCACGCTCCGCGTCGGCCACCGCCGGGCGCGGGTCTGCCGTCCGGCTGATCGGCTGGCCGGCCTCCCGGGGCTCGCTCGGCAGGCTGATCAGCAGGCGGCCGTCCACCCAGGCGGACCAGCCGTTGGAGCAGACGATCCGGCTCCAGTCGCCCTGCTGCTCCAGGATCTGTACGGGCAGCAGCGGGTCCAGCCGGGCCGAGGGCTGCGACGGGTCCGGGGCCGTCCAGGTCGGCATCCCCTCCTGGGGGGCCACATGGGTGGGACGGAACGCGAACTCGTTCATACACCGGTCCTATCCGGCCACCCGGGAGCCCGCCACTCGGACAGGTGCACGGAGCGGCTACTTCCGCATGATCGCGGGCTCGTGTCTGCGCAGCAGGACGGCGACCAGGACGCCGAGAACCAGTGAGATCACCACCAGCATCCCCATGTCGAGCAGCCAGGCGTTCTGGGTGTGGCGGAACAGCGGGTCCGCGGTGAACCCGGTCGGCACGATCCGGTGCAGGTCGACCGTCCCGGCCATCGCGGCCAGACCCCACCGCGAGGGCACCAGCCAGGCGAACTGTTCCAGCCCCGGTGCGCCGTGCACCCGCAGCAGTGCGCCGCTGAAGACGATCTGCACGACCGAGAGGAGGACCAGCATCGGCATGGTGGCCTCCTCCTGGGTGGCCACGGTGGAGACCAGTAGGCCGAGCATCATGGCGGTGAAGGAGAGCAGCGCGACGGCCACGGCGATCTCGAACAGTGGTGGCAGGAACACCCCGGCGGGCGCGCCGGCGGTCAGCTTGACCCCCGTCAGCCCGACAGCGGTCAGCACCAGCGCCTGGACGACGGTGATCAACCCGAGTACCACCACCTTCGAGACGACGTAGGCCGAGCGGGACAGCCCGACCACCCGTTCTCGCTGGTAGATGGCCGATTCCTTGACCACTTCGCGCACCGCGTTGGCCGCTCCCATCAGCACACCGCCGACGCTCAGGGTGAGCAGGACGTTGAGGGCGTTCTCCGAGTTCAGGCGGTAGCCGACGATGGCGCGGCACATCAGGCCCATCATGAACGGCAGCGCGATCATGATGGTCAGGAACATCCGGTCGGCCGCCAGCACGGACGAGTAGCGCCGGACCAGCGTACTGAGCTGGGAGGGCCAGCTCTGCGGCTTGGCGGGCCGGCCCACGCCCGCGGGCTCGGGGGCCGACCGGCCGGGCTGGGCGACGGCCGAGGCCACGTACTGCTCGTACTCGGCGGACTCACGGAACTGGCCGGCCCAGGCGCGGTGCTCGTCGTTCTCGAACGCCTCGAACGCCTCGGGCCACTCGGTGAAGCCGAAGAAGGGCAGCGCCTCGGCGGGCGGCCCGAAGAACGCGGCCCGGCCACCGGGGGCGAGTACCAGCAGGCGGTCGCAGACGGCCAGGCTCAGCACGCTGTGGGTGACCACGACGACGGTCCGGCCGTCGTCGGCGAGGCCGCGCAGCATCTGCATCACCGAGCGCTCCATGCCCGGGTCCAGGCCCGAGGTCGGCTCGTCCAGGAAGAGCAGGGACGGCTTGGTGAGCAGCTCCAGCGCCACGCTCACCCGCTTGCGCTGGCCGCCGGAGAGGCTGGAGATGACCTGTTCGGCCCGCTTGTCCAGGCCGAGTTCGTGGATGACCTCGGTGACCCTGGCCTCCCGCTCGGACTTCGCGGTGTCGCCTGGGAAGCGCAACTCCGCCGCGTAGTGCAGTGCTCGACGCACCGTCAGCTGGGTGTGCAGGATGTCGTCCTGCGGGACGAGACCGATCCGCTGGCGCAGCTCCGCGTAGTCCCGGTAGAGGTCACGGCCGTCGTAGAGCACCGTGCCGTCGTCGGCGGGGCGCAGGCCGGTGAGGGCGTTGAGCAGGGTTGACTTGCCCGCGCCACTCGGGCCGGCCACGGCCAGCAGGGCCTTCTCGCCCAGCGGGAAGGTGACCTGGTCGAGCAGCACCCGCTTGTCCGGGCCGACCCGGACGGTGAGGCCGTGGACGTCCAGCGAGACCTCGCCGGTGTCGACGTACTCGACGAGTTCGCCGCCCACCAGGCAGAAGGCGGAGTGCCCGATGCCGATGATGTCCGTGGGCCCGACCCGGGCGGTGACGACCGCGCGGCCGTTGACGAAGGTGCCGTTGTGGCTCTCCAGGTCGGCGATCTCGTACTCGCCGTCCGGGAGGGCGCGCAGCTCCGCGTGGTGGCGCGAGACCACCAGGTCGTCGAGGACGAGGTCGTTGTCGTCGGTGCGGCCGATCCGGATGGTCCGGCTGGTCAGGTCAGGCAGCGGCCGTACGGTGGTGGGCTGGCGGAAGATGCCGGAAGCCTGTGGTGCGACCAGGGACGGCCGGTCGTACACGGCCGGCTCGGGCAGACCGGTGAAGCTGGCGGCGGGGCCGTCTGCGGGGTTGCCGAAGCGGATGCTGCTGCCCGGGCCGATGTCCCAGTGCTGGACCCGCTGACCGTCGGCGAAGGTGCCGTTGGTGCTGCCCACGTCGTCCAGTAACCAGTGCCCGTCGTCCGTGTGCAGGATGGCGTGGTGCCAGGACACCCGGGGGTCGTCGAGGACTATCTCGCTCGTCGGGTCGCGGCCGACGTGGTACGACCGGCTCGGCACGATCAGCTGCGAGTCGGTGTCGGTGGCGAAGATCAGAGGCGGCGCGGTGGGCGCGCCGGCGCGCTCTCCCATATCCGGATTCTATCGCCGCCGTCTGCCGGGGGCCGCTCGGGCGATTGCCGCAGGTGGCCGGGGCGGGGGTCGGTACGGGCGTGGCGCGCGGCTGCGCGGGCGGCCGGGTGTGCGGATGTCCGGGTGGCTGGGTGCTGGGCGATGGACGGCCGAGTGGGTGGACGGTTGCGGTAATGGATTTCCCCTGGGCGCCCGCGTGCCGTAGGGTCAGGTTCACCGACGCGGGGTGGAGCAGCTCGGTAGCTCGCTGGGCTCATAACCCAGAGGTCGCAGGTTCAAATCCTGTCCCCGCTACCAGTAGGACCGAAGGGCCGGCACTCAGGTGCCGGCCCTTCGGCGTTTCAAATCGTTGGCGAGAGAGAGCTGTTGCTCCCTAGATTGGCGCGGTGAACGACAAGGGCGCGGTGAGCGCCGATCCGGTCCCTTTTCCGCCGCACACCGTGCACGGCGTGCACGCCTGCTATGCCCGGCAGGCCTCCTGCCCCTCCTACTACGCGGACGTCCTGCTCGACTTCAGGAGGTTCGGCGGGTGGGGCGGCGGCGTCCGGGTCGCGATCTCCCAGGGGCTGGTGATCGACTCCTGGCTCGATGACGAGGAGTTGCCGCTGGAGTACCTCACGCACCTCGCGGAGGGCGTCGCCGAGGAGCTGGCTGAGAACCACCCCGAGTACCACGCCGACACCTTGGTGGTGGTCCGCGCCGTCAAGCTGCACCCGACGGACTCCAACATCTTCGCCTTCAAGGGGGTCGGCCGCGTCGCGGTCCGGGTGGCCGTCGAGCGGCTGAGGGGCGAGCAGGCGTAACCGTCATGTGGATGCGACCCGGCCGCACGGGCTGTCACTGCCATGGCCGATGATCGGCACATGACCTCCTGGAACTCGGGCCTCAGCGACCTTGCGCACCAGCACCTGCCGCCCGCCGTGGCCGAGCGTTGGATCGGCGTGCTGCGTCCCGCCGCACGGCTGGCCGTCGCTCCCGCTGCGTCCACCGCCCCCGATGCCACTGCCCCTGATGCCACCGCCTCCGCTGCGAATGGCGCTGCCGAGGCCGGTGTGGAGCAGGCCGGGGCGGGGCAGCTGGGCGGCCTGCCCGAGCTGCCGCCGGGCGTGCCGTGGCCGCAGTGGCCGGGACACGGGCCGCTCACCTTCATCGCCTCCGTCGACTGTGCGGCCCTGCCGCACGGCGAACTCGACCTGGAACTGCCCACGGGCGGCACCCTGCTGTTCTTCTACTTCGACGGGCAGCTCGACGGCGGGCAGGCGCTGGTCATCTACAGTGACCAGGAGAGCCAGGCCGGAGCCCGGGTGCTCTATGTCCCGGCCGGCGTGGAGACCGTCGAGCGGCCGCTGCCGGACGGTCTCACCGCTTACCCGCGCCTACCGCTCACCGCCCAGCCGGAGGCGACCGCGCCGGAGTACGACGAGCCGGCGCTCGCCGCTGCCTTCGGGACCGAGGGGCAGGACCCGGAGCACATGCTGGACCACCCGGTCTGTGGCGAGGACTTCACCGCTGCGGTGCACGCGGCCCGACCCGGCCCGCGCCACCGGATCGGCGGCTTCCCCCACCCCGTCCAGGGGTCGGTGCAGTACGAGGCGGCCCGTGCGGCCCTGGGCCCGGGTACGCAGTGGGACGACCCCCGGGTGCGCGCGATGGCGGACCGGCTGGTGCTGCTCGCCCAGATCGACAGCGACTACCGCGCGCGGATGATGTGGGGCGACATGGGCGTCCTGTACTGGCTGATCAGCCCGGAGGATCTCGCGGCCCGCCGCTTCGACAAGGCGCTGTTCACCTGGCAGTGCTGCTGAGCCGACCCCTTCGAGGATGAGGGTGCGGCGGCGCGAGCAGTCCTCGCCCGGGGCCGGCCCGCCCGCCCGACGCCTGCGGCAGGTGGGCCGGCCCCGGGCGAGGGCCGGGCCGCTGTCAGCGCCGGCCGGGTACCTTGGCGGCGAGGACGTCCACCGGGCGGATGTCCGGCTCACGCGCCAGCAGCCGAGGGGCCTCGGCGAGCAGGGTGGCGGCGATCCGCCCCTCCAGGTGAGCCCGGCGGTCGGCGTCGCTGCCGAAGGCGTCGAAGATCCCGAAGGTCGTCGGCCCCAGCCGCAGGGCGAACCAGACGACGGTGCCCTCCTCCCGCTCGGCGAGGGCGAGCGAGCTGGTGAGCAGCTCCTGGAGTTCGTCGATGTGGTCGGGCTTGGCCTCCAGCGTGGCGAGCAGACCCAGGGTGAGCATGGTGGTGGCTCCATTCGTTCGGTTGGGTTGGATCCGGTTCGGTTCGGTTCGGTTCGGTTTGGTTTGGTCGGGCGCGGCGGGGCGGGGACGGGGCGTTTGCGGGCCGGCGAAGTGATCAGACCCAGGGATAGCGCACGGTGGCCCGGCGGCGGGTGCGACACGTCCGCGCGGCGGCTGACGCTCGGCGAGTCGGACCGATCCCGGACGGGCGCGAGCCGCCCTCAGCCGGTCGCCGCCTCCGTCCCCTCGTCCGTCGTCCTGCTCTCGCCCTTGCTCCTGTCCCTGCCCTCAAGCCCGGCGCGGACCAGGGCGGCCGCGAGCCGGGGCAGCTCGGCGTCCGGGACGAGCTCCGCCAGCGCCGGTGAACTGTCCGGCAGGCCGTACGAGGCGGCGTACGTGCGGGCGCGCTCGTCGAAGAACGGCCGCAGCTCCGGCCAGACGCCCTGTGCCTCGCGGCAGAAGATGTCCGCTCCGACCGGGCCGATCCTCGGCACCTCCCGCAGCAGGGTCCGGATCCGCTCCGGATCGCCCCCGGCCTCCGCCCGCAACCGCCGCAGGTCGCCGTGCCAGCGGTCCAGGAGCAGCTTCGCACCGTTGATCAGCGCGGTCGCGGTGCTCTCGTCGTACCGTCGGTAGTGGGCCCGCCCCAGCGCGTCGACGATCGCCTGCCAGTCGGCACCGGCGGTGGCGGGGGCCGTGCGCAGGCCCGCGCGGGAGATCTCGCGGGCGGCCGCGGTCGCGATGTCCGCCCGGATCCGGGTGGAGCACAGCAGGGCCAGGACCAGCAACCGGTACAGCGGGGAGGGCCGGTCGCGCAGGGTGATGCCGGCCTCCTCGGCGTACGTCCGGCCGTCCTCCTCCAGCAGCCGCGCGACCTTGGCTCGGACCTCCTCGCTGCTCACCTGGTGACACAGCCCGTCACACGGCGAGCAGGCTCGTCAGGGCGTCGGCGTTCCGCTCCTCGTCGGCGAGGACGGACTCGATCAGGCGCCGGGAGTCGGGGTCGCGGTCGCCGAGCCACCGGACGATCTCCTGCTGGGCGGAGATGACGATGCGCGTCGCCTCCAGGCTCTCCTCCAGCATCACCCTGAGCTCGGCGCTGTCCGGTACGGAGTAGTCGGTCTGGCGGCGCTGGGCCAGTGTGGCGGGGTCGAAGTTGGGCCGCCCGCCGAGTTCGACGATACGTTCGGCGAGCTTCACGGCATGCCGCATCTCCCCGTCGGCATGGGTGCTCAGCCGGGCGCTGACGGCGGGGTGGTCGATGCCCTTGGTGGCGACGGCGTGCCGGGTGTCCCGCAGCCAGCCGACCACCTCCGCCGACACCACGTCGTTGAGCACGCTGATCAGCCGCTCGGTGTCCATACCCTGGCCGCTGGTCACGGGCCCTGCGGCCATGGTCTGCCGGGCCTCTCGGCGGATACGCTCGACATCCAGCGCCAGGCTCTCGCTCATGGCCGTGCCTTCCTCTAGGTCATGATCACGTGGACGGTCATGGTCATGTGGGTCATGGTCGCACCGGGCCGGTGCCCTGGTCGGTCTCCTCGTCCGGCACTGCGCGTATGTCCCGGCCGTCCGGGTTGAAACCGGGTTCGCCCGGGTGGCGGTGCCGGCGCCGACTCCGTGGGGATCCGTTCACTGCCGGACCAGTTCGATCGGGGATCTGCTCTGTGTCCGACATATTCGTCGGGCGAGGTGTTCGCCGGTGGGCCTGTTCTCGGGGCGAGGCCGGCGCCAGGCCGGAGCCAGGCCGACGCGGCGCTGAGCAAGCGCCCAAGCGCGCAAGATCCCTCCGCCCATCGTGCGCGGCGCCCCGATCGCCCGCATCTCCGCCGGTGCCTGTGCCGGTGTCGGTGCCGGTGTCTGGGGGCGCAATCGGAACTTGACGCGGAGCCGAGGTCGGATTGTCAGTGGTGCCCGAGATGCTGACGGCTCGGTCCGCCGGAGAAGGAGCGCCCCCGCCATGCCGATCCACGTTGCCGGCCGCCGCCGGGCGCCGGCCTCCCTGGCCGCGGAGTTCCCGGCCGCCGAGATCATCGACGTGACGTCGAGGGCCGTCGAGCCGTGGGTGCGGCTGAGCCCGTTCTATCCGCACGGCGGCATACCCGTGCCTCTCTCGGGCGGCGTGACCAGCCAGTCCGTGGAGGGGATCTGGCAGGCCCTCAAGGTCTTCGAGGGCGTGGACGTCGACCCCGCCAAGCTCACCGTGGCCACGATGAAGGGCCTGAAGCGGACGGTCCGCCGCTTCGGCCCTGTCCGCGGTCACCGCGCCGGGCTGCACGGCGGCGAGCTGCTCCCGTACGAGACGGCCCGGCGGCGGATCTACCTGCCCGCGTACCGCTGGGTCCTCGACAACCGGGTCGCGGACCTGGTCGAGCGGCTGCGCGTGAAGCGAGATGTCGTTCTGCTCGACTACACCACCAACGGTGACGTCGGTGACCCGGCCACCCCGCTCTCCCATGCCGCGCTCATCCGGCTGTACATCGAGGGCCGCTGGCCGGACGAGGGGGCCGGTGGTCCGGGGCCGGTGTCCGAGCCGGCCGCTCCGGCGGCCTGACGGCGGCGACGGGCGGCGCGGTGCCGGCGGCGCTCCGGACGGGTGAACGCTCCCCGGGATGCCCTCGCGGACATTGACATGTGACCAAATGGTCACCTATTTTCGAGGTATGGACATCGTGTTCAAGGCCCTCGCCGATCCGACCCGGCGCAGCCTGCTCGACGAACTCTTCCGGGAGGACGGGCAGACGCTCAGCGCGCTGGAGGCACGCTTCGACATCACGCGCTTCGCCGTGATGAAGCACCTCAAGCTGCTGGAGGCGGCCGGCCTGGTGGTGACCAGGCGGCAGGGGCGGGAGAAGCTGCACTACCTGAATCCGGTGCCCATCCGGCTCGTCCACGACCGGTGGGTGAGCAAGTACGCGGAACCCTGGGCCGCCGGGCTCAGCGGTCTCAAGAGCCGACTGGAGAGTCCGATGCAGAAGGTGTTCGAGATCTACATCCGCACCAGCCCGGAGCGCCTCTGGGAGGCGATCACCGATCCCGAGATCAGGAGCAAGTACAACTTCGGCGCCGGGGTCTCCTCGGACTGGAAGGTCGGCTCACGCTACGAGATGAGCAGTCCGCGGGCGGGCGGGCTGCTGGGGGAGGGGGAGATCCTGGAGATCGACCCGCCCCGCCGGCTGGTGCAGAGCATGATCGCGCTCTGGAGCGACGAGGTGAAGAGCGAGGGGACGTCCCGGGTCACCTGGGAGATCGAGCCGGTCGGCGACTCCTGCCGGCTGACCGTCACCCACGACCAGCTGCGCGAGGGCGCGAACGACGAGCTCTACGGCGGCTGGCCGATGATCCTCTCCGGCCTGAAGACCTGGCTGGAGACGGGCGAGCTGCTCACCACGCCGGGATCGCTGCTCTACACCTGAGTCCAGCGGGACGGCGCCGGTGCTGACGCCGGTCCCGGCGTCAGTGCCGTGTACTCCAGCGGGGCGGAGGGCTCGCGCCACTCCAGCGCCTCCTGGATCCGGGTGCGACGGCGTGCACATGCGCCCGGGCGGCGCTCTCGGGCGCCACGCCGCCGAGGCGGGCGTGCTCGTCCATGCTGGCCGCCACGGCGCGCCCGGGCAGCCTTCCGTCCCGTACTGGCCCGGCCGTAACTGCAACCATTGTGTAGAAGTAGGCGGCGTCGTCGCGCACGCCCGTGGTGCGCGACGTCGCCTGACGGAGGTTCAGAATCGGCCGGGGGGTGGCAGCAGGCCGGTCCGGACACAGGTGTCCAGGTAGCGGTGGACCAGCTCGCGGTCGATGCGGGGGCAGAGGGCGCCGGTCGCGGCCACCGCGCGGGCCGCAGGGCCGGCGTGGAGGGGGGCGGGTGTCGGCCGCCAGGTTGTCCCGGGCTGGGAGGGGCAGCCCCCCGGGCAGGCGGGGGATCGCGAAGCCGTAGTCGGCCACCCAGTCGAGGATCTCGGAGAGGTCGGTAGGCGGGTGCGGCGCGAGGTTGAACACGGCGCCCGTGCCCGTGGCCGTCCCCATGGCCGACAGTCGGACGACGGCCAGCGCCACGTAGTCGGCGGGCGTCCAGACCTCACGTACCCCGCCGAGTCCGCCACCGGGCGCGCCGGGCATGCCGAGCGCACCAGCCACGCCGGGCACACGCGGCAGTTCTCTTGCGCGGACCACCTCGCACAGCAGCCGCCAGAACACGTCCGCGCCGTCGACGCCCGCCGTGGTCGGCGGTTCGGTGACCCGGCCCAGGCGGTAGACGGCGACCCGCAGGCCCCGTGCGGCCGCCTGGGCCAGGAGGTGCTCGGCCGCCCACTTGCTCTTCAGGTAGCCGCCCGTCAGGCCTGGATGCGGCGCCAGGAACCCCTCCCGCCCGGATTCGCCGAGGCCGGGCGGGCAGAGGGCGAGGGTGGACAGATGGTGCAGGGCGGTCGGGCGGCCCGCAGCCGCCAGCCGCAGCAGCTCCGATGTCCCGCCGACGTTGACGGTCCGTATGCTCCGGTAGTCGCTGGTGAGGCTGACGGCGGCGGCGCTGTGGTAGATCGCGTCGCAGTCCGAGGCGAGGCGCTCCCACGCCGATCGATCGAGCCCCAGCCGGGGCCGGGCCAGGTCGCTCGGCAGCACCTGGACGCGGTCCTCCCAGCAGCCGGGTGAGCGGGGGTCGGGCAGACCCCGTTCGGCCATCGCCCGGCGCAGCCGGTTCAGTCCCTCACCGCAGGAATCGGCCCGGACGGCGCAGACGATCCGCGCATCGGTGCCGGTCAGGAGTTCGTGCAGCAGGTGGACTCCGACGAAGCCGGTGGCGCCGGTGATGAGCAGTACCCGGTCGGCGGCCCGGCGGACCCGTGCGGGCCCGCCCGCCGGCCGCACCTCGGCGGGCAGCACGGCGTCGGCGGGGAGGTCCCCCGGGGACGGATCCGCGTCGCGCTCGGCGGTGGCCGCCGGCTCGCAGCGCAGCAGCCCGGCCAGGGCGGCGGCCGTCGGGTGCCGCACGACGGCGTGCGCCGCGACCTCCCGGCCGAGCCGGTCCGCGAGCCGCCCGGCCACCCGGAGGGCATGCAGTGACTGGCCGTCGAGCTCGAAGAAGTCGTCGTGGACGGAGAGTCCGCCGCGTCCGAGGACCTCCTCCCAGACGGCGAGGACGAGGCGCTCCAGGGGGTCGGGAGCCTCCCGGGTGCCGCCGCCCGGCGCGGGGAGCAGGCGCAGGGCGGTCGCCGAAGCGGCTCGTCCAGAACGCCTGGTCCCGCTCGAAGTCCGGCGAGGCCACGTACGCGTGGTCCTCGTCGAGCACCGGGGCGAGCGGGCCGAACGGCCGGCCCGCCGGTGTAGCGCCCGCGACCAGCGCGGTGTAGCGCGCGGCGACCCGCCGGATCAGCAGCACGAGCCCGAAGCCGTCCAGCGCTATGTGGTGTACCCGCTGGTACCAGAGGAACCGGTTCTCCCCCAGGCGGAACAGGGCGTGGGCGAAGAGCGGCCCGGCCGCGAGATCGACCGGTACGGCCAGGTCGGTACGCATCCACGCCTCGGCCGCGCCGTACGGATCGGGCTCGGAGCCGACGTCGAGCACCGGCAGCGGCCAGCCGGGCGAGGGCGCGATCGTCAGCCCGGCGCCGCCGCCCGGCCCGTCGGGCGTGTACCGGCAGTGCAGCGTCTCGGCCTCGGCGACGGTCGCGCGCAGCGCGCGCTCGAACCGCGTGAGGTCCAGCGGGCCGGCGATCTCCACGCACTGGCCGAGGTTGTAGAGCGGGTCCCCCGGCAGGAATCGTTGGCCGGCCCAGATGCCGGACTGGGCCGCTGAGGGCCGCAACGGGGGGACGGGGTTGACGGGCATCGGGCACTCCGGCCGTACGGCGGCGGTGGGACGGGGCGGCGCCGACGCGTCGAGGGGACCCGGCCGCGCGCACGTGCTACCGCTCGCGGCCACCGCCGGCAGGGCCCGAGGACAGCCCCGTTCAGCGCGGCGCGAGCGCGTCCAGCGCCGTCCGCACCACACCGCCGGCCTCGGCGAGCGCGGCCCGCGCCGCCTCGGGGCCGGCGGCGCTGAGCAGGACCAGCAGCGCGGGCTTCAGCTCCCCGGACGTGGCCTGCAGCGCGGCCCGGCAGGCGTCCGGGCCGGCGCCGGTGGCCTGGGCGAGGATGGTGAGCCGGCGGTCCAGCAGCTTGGCGTTGGTGGCCGCCACGTCCACCATCAGGTTGGAGTAGGTACGTCCCAGCCGGACCATGACGGCGGTGGAGAAGCTGTGCAGCACCAGCTTCTGCGCCGTGCCCGCCTTCATCCGGGTGGAGCCGGTGACCACCTCGGGGCCGGTCGGCGTACAGATGTGCAGGTCGGCCAGGCGGGCCAGCGGTGCGGCGGGGTTGGAGCTGACCAGCGCCGTGGTCGCGCCGGCCGCCCGGGCCGCGCGCAGCGCGCCTGCGACGTACGGGGTGCGGCCGCTCGCCGCCAGTCCGATGACGACGTCCCCGCTGCCCACCTCGGCGACGGCCAGCCGCCCGCCCTCCTCGCTGTCCTCGGCCCCCTCCACGGCCCGGGTCAGCGCGCGCTCGCCGCCGGCGAGATGGGCGGTGATCCTGCCCGGCTCCAGCCCGTACGTCGGGGCCAGCTCGGCTGCGTCCAGCACGGCGTAGCGGCCCGAGGATCCGGCGCCGACGTAGTGCACCCGCCGCCCGGCGCGCAGCGCCGCCACGGCCGCGTCCACCGCGCGCGCCAGCTCGGGCAGCGCGGCGGCCACGGCGGCGGGCACCCGCTCGTCCTCCCGGTTGACGATCCGCAGGATCTCCAGGGCGGGGAGCCGGTCGAGGTCGGTGGAGGCCGGGTTGCGGGCCTCGGTGGGGGAGTCCGTCGGGGGGTTCACGGCACCTCGCGGGCGGTCGGCGAACAGCGGGCGGCGGTTCAGTCGGGCAGCGGGCAGCGGGCAGCGGGCAGCGGTCAGCGGTCGGCGGACCGGCAGGGCTAGCACGCGGAGCGGTCGCGGCGGCACCTGCAACGCCGCGGAGCCGATTGAATCGGCGGAGCCGGGGTGTCGAGGATTCTTCCACGGCACCGGGGCGATAGGGATACCGACATGACGGCCGAACAGCTCGATGCGCAGCCCGCCCACGCCGGTGACTGGGTGCTGGGCGTCGACATCGGCGGTACGGGCGTCCGCCTGGCCGCAGCCCGGCTGACGGCCGACGGCCCGGCCGGCCGGCCGGCCACCACCGGGGCACCCGCCCCCAGGCCCGCCGCCGCCTGGCCCGCGATCGCCGCGGAGCTCGAACTGCGCTCGCCCGCCCGCACCGGTGCCGACGGCATCGACGCCGGCGCGCTCCTCGATCCGCTGCTGCCCGCCGTCCGCGCCCTGCTGGGCCAGGTCGGCACGGCGGCGGTGCACAGCGTCGCGGTCGGTGCGAGCGGGATGGCGCTGCTCGGCCGGGACCTCGCCGCCCGGCTCCCCGATCCCCTCACCGAGGCCTGCGGCGCCCGCCGGCTCATCCTCGCGAGCGACGCCGTCGCCGCCTACGCGGGCGCCCTCGGAGCCCGTCCCGGCGTGGTGGTCGCCGCGGGGACGGGCATGGTCGCCCTCGGCACCGACCTCGCCACCGGCTGGCACCGCGCCGACGGCTGGGGTCACCTGCTGGGCGACTGCGGCGGCGGCGCCTGGATCGGCCGCGCCGCCCTGGACGCCGCATTGCGCGCCCACGACGGCCGCGCCGGCGGCTCGGCCGCCCTGCTCGACCTGGCCGTCCGCAGACTCGGCCCGGTCACCGGCCTGCCCGCCGCCGTACAACGCTCCGACCGGGCCGGGCTGCTGGCGAGCCTGGCCCCGGATGTGGCGGCCGCCGCCGAGGCGGGCGAGAGGGTGGCGCTCGACATCCTGGCGCGGGCGGCGAGGGAGATCGCGGCCACCGCCATCGCCGCGGCCGCGCGGATCGAGGGGCCCCGGTACGTCGCCCTCACGGGCCGGCTCTTCGAGTTCGGCCCGCTGCTGCGCGGCCCGGTCGAACAGCACCTCGGCGCCGGGCTGGACGACGCCCGGCTCGTCCCGGCGGAGGGCCCGCCGCTGCTCGGGGCCGTCCGCCTGGCCGCGGCCGCCGCGGTCGGCGACCTGCCCTGGCCGGCCGAGGCCCCGTTGCTGCGGGTGATCCAGCGCCCGTGACCGTCTGCGCGTGACCCGGCCCCTGCGGCCGTCCGCGCAGCTGCCCGGCCGGCGACTACCCCTTGACGGCGCCCGCCGTCAGACCGCCCGCCAGGTGCCGCTGCACCAGCGCGAAGAGGACCACCACCGGCAGCGCCACGATGACCGCCCCGGCCATCAGCGCGCCGTAGTCGGTCCCCTCCGAGGTGACGAAGTGGGTCAGCCAGAGCGGCACGGTGTACTGCTCGGGGGAGGCGAGCAGGAAGTAGGCGAACAGGTACTCGTTCCAGGCCAGCACCATGGCGTAGACGGAGGTGGCGATCAGGCCGGGCAGGACCAGCGGCAGGATGATCCGCCGGAACGCCCCGAACCTGCTGCACCCGTCGACCAGCGCGGCCTCCTCCAACTCGCGCGGTACGGCGGCGATGAAGCCCCGCAGCGTCCAGAGCGCGAACGGCAGGACGAACGCGAGGTACGTCAGCACCAGGCCCGGCACCGAGTCGGTGAGGCCGACGTCGCTGAGGGTCAGGAACAGCGGGATCACCAGGGCGACATGCGGCACCAGCTGCACCAGCAGCACCACCGCGAGGTACGCGCCACGGCCCCGGAAGCGGAACCGCGCGACGGCCAGCGCCGAGGCGAAGGCGAGCGTGACGGCCGCTGCCACCGTGGCGCCGGTCACCACGGCGCTGTTGCCCAACGCCGTCCAGAACAGCGGGTCGGCGGCCACCTGTTCGAAGTGCGCCAGAGTCGGGTGGCGCGGCCA
Source organism: Kitasatospora sp. NPDC050543 (assembly GCF_044457565.1). Lineage (NCBI taxonomy): Bacteria > Bacillati > Actinomycetota > Actinomycetes > Kitasatosporales > Streptomycetaceae > Kitasatospora > Kitasatospora sp. NPDC050543. The sequence continues at coordinate 14,470 of NZ_JBITGZ010000026.1, forward strand.
GAGCCGGGGGTCGGCGGCCCGGATCTCCGCGCCGGGCCGCAGCGCCGTCGCTGCCATCCAGTACACGGGGAAGGCCCAGAGCGCGGCCACCGCCAGGGCCAGGGCGCTCCATCCGGCGGTACGCAGCCGGGAGTGGTTCACGGGGCATCTCCGATCCTGGCGATCTGACGCAGGTACACCACCATCACCACGAGCAACAGCAGTACCGTCAGTACCGCGCTCGCCGAGGCCAGCCCGTAGTCGTGGCCGGCGTAGGCCTTCACATAGGCGTAGATCCCGAGGGTGAAGTAGTCGGGGCCGGGGGCTCCCTGGCGCAGGATCCAGATCTGGTTGAAGACCTGGAAGTCCCAGATCACCGAGAGCGTGGCCAGCAGCGCCAGCAGCGGCCGTAGCACGGGCAGGGTGACGTACCGGAACACCTGCCGGGCTTGCGCGCCGTCCAGCCGGGCGGCCTCCTCCAGCTCGGCGGGGACTTGGCCGAGCCCGGCGTACACCGTCACGCCGATCAGCGGGACGGCGCCCCAGACCACCACGGCGGTGGCCACCGCCAGGCCCTGCACAGGGTCGGCGTACCAGTTGTGCGCCTGCATACCCAGCGCCCGGTTGACGATGCCCGCGTTGTAGTCGGTCATCCAGGCGAAGATCTCGGTGGAGACGAAGCTGGGGACGGCCCAGGCGAGCACCAGGGCGAAGGTGACGGTTCGCCGGCACCACGGCGGCACGCGCCGCATCAGCAGGGCGATCCCGGTGCCTGCCGCCATCGACAGGCCGGCCATCGCCGCGGTCAGGACGACGGTGCGCACCAGCACCGTCCAGAACTCCGGATCGCCCAGCAGTGTGGCGTAGTTGTCGAGGCCGGCGAAGGCGGGCCCGTCCGGGCTGAAGATCTGCCGTACACCCCAGTGCTGTACGGACAGCACCAGCACCCGCCCGAGCGGGAAGCCGAGGACGGCGATCAGCATCAGCACGGAGGGGGCGAGGAGCAGGTACGGGGCGTGGTCGCGGCGTTGTCGCCGCCCTCGGGCGCGTGCGGCGGGTGCGGGCCGGGCCCGGGGCGGGGTGGTGGTGCTGGGGGTGGTGAGCAAGGAGAGGTCTCCTCCACGGGAGGGGTCGGGAGGTCGGGGGGTCGGGGGGTCGGGGGGTCAGGGGGTCAGGAGGTGTTGAGCACGTCCTCGATCCGCCGGCCGTAGCGCCGGGTGGCGTCCTCCGGGCTCGATCTGCCGGTGGCGATGTCCACCAGCAGCTGCCGCAGCAGGTTGGCCTTCTCCACGGCGGCCCAGTTGTCGGCGGGCGGCACGCTCCAGCTGTCCTCCAGCCCGGTGAAGTACCCGGCCCGCTGCGGGTCGTCCGAGGCCAGGGCCATGGTGTTGGCGAGGAACCCGCCGGCCAGGAACTCCTTCTCCCGTTCGGTGGAGGTGAACCGGCGGATCCACTCCGTCGCCCAGCGCTGGTGCCCGCTCTTGGCCGGGACGGCCAGCACCGAGCCGCCGAGGAACGGCGGCGCGTACCGGCCCGCCCGGGTGGGGCTGGGCATCGGGAAGGAGCCGATTCGGTCCTTCAGCGCCGGGTCGCCCTCCTTGCCGAACACCTTCACCAGCTGCCCGTTGGTGCTGAAGGACATCGCGGCCGTGCCGGCCGCCAGGGCGGGGGCCGCGCCCAGGTCGTTGGCCGTGCGGTCGCCCCGCATCCCGGCGTCGACCAGCGCCTTCCAGTTCCTCAGCCCGGCAACCGACGCAGGCGAGGACAGCTCGCAGTGCCAGCGGCCGTCCGGCCGGCGGGTGGCGATCGCCCCGCCCGCGTCGAAGACGAACGGCAGCGCGCCGTACGGGTGCTGGCCGGGCAGGAAGAACGGTGAGAACCCCGGCTCGTCCCGGTGCCGGTCGGCCAGCGCCCGTACGGCGTCCAGTAGTTCGGTCCAGCTGGCGGGCGGCCGCTCGATCCCGGCGTCGGCGAGCAGGTCCCGGCGGTACACGACCGCTCGGGTGCCGCCGTAGTACGGCACGCAGTACAGCCTGCCGCCCAGCGAACAGGCGTCCAGCAGCGGCTTCTGCCAGCCGGAGCTGCCGTCGAAGTCCGCCCTGCGGGCCGAGAGATCGACGAAGGCGCCGGCGCCGTTGTACAGCGCGGTCTCGCTGTTGCCCAGCTCGATCACGTCGGGGACGGTGTCGGCCTGGGCGGCGGCGTCGAACTTCGCCAGGTGGTCGGCCCAGGCCTGGTAGGCGACGCTCACCTGCACCTGCGGGTAGACCCTGCGGAACTCGGCGGTCGCCGCCTCCACGGACTTCGGCCAGGTGGTCCTGGCGTCCGTCTGGAGCCAGACCACCAGTTTGCCGGGCCCGTCCTCGGGGGCCTGCGGTGCGGTGCGCCCGGAGGAAGCCGGGCTGCACGCGGCGGTGGCGGCCAGTGCCAGCGCCAGCAGGGGCGCGAGCACCGGTGCGAGGGAGCTGCGTCGCACGGGTCCTCCTGGGTCGGTGGGCGCGCGCTGCGGGGGCGCTGCAGGGCGCTGCGGCGGGCGCCGGCGCGGGTGCGCGGGCGGGTCAGAGCGGCCCCACCACCGGGGACGGCGCACTCTCCCGCCCGGCGCGGTCGACGGCGGTGACGGCGTACCGCAGGTCCTCGCCCGGGTCGGCGTCCCGGTAGCGGTCGGCCGTCGCCGCCGGCAGCAGTGTGGCGAGCAGCGCCGGATCGGCGGGCGGCAGCGGCCCGGGATCGCCGGCGTAGCGGTACACGGCGTACTGGAACGGCGGCGGGCCGTCCGGCCCGGGGGCGATCACCAGCTCGGACCCCTGTGCCCGGACCTGCGGCGTGCCGGGCCCCGCGCCCGCGCTCAGCCGGGGGAGCAGCGGGCCGAGCACCGGGCGCTGCCAGTGGTCGGCCGCCAGCCGGCTGATCGAGCCGATCCGGTCGGCCGCGAGGTCCCTGGCACTGAACAGGATGTCGCCGCCGACCGCGGGCAGTCCCGCGGTGGTCGTCAGGCCCGCGTTGAGGGTCAGGTGGCGGGAGAGCTCGGCCGGATCCTGCCAAGCTGCGGCCTGCCCGGCGGCGCCGGCCCGGTAGGAGGCCTGGCCGACCCACAGCTGGGTGTCGGTGCCGGCGGTCTGGGCGGCCCACCAGTGGGCGAGCGTGCCGTAGTCGGCGGAGGGATGGCCCAGGTGCCAGTAGAGCTGGGGCGCCACGTAGTCGAGCCAGCCCCGGCGGACCCAGCCGCGGCTGTCGGCGTACAGGCCGTCGTAGGACTCGAAGGCGGCGGTCGCCGAGCCCGCCGGGTCGGTGGAGGCGTTTCGCCAGACGCCGAACGGGCTGATGCCGAAGGCCGCCTCCGGGCGGGCGGCCCGGATCAGGTCGCTCATCTGCCGGACCATCAGGTCGACGTTGTACCGCCGCCAGTCGGCCCGGTGCTCGAAGTCGCGCCCGTACGCGGCGAAGGCCGCGTCGTCGGGGAACTCCTGCCCGGCGGCCGGGTACGGGTAGAAGTAGTCGTCGAAGTGCACGCCGTCGATCTCGTACCGGATGACGGCGTCCAGCATCGCCTGCTGGACGAAGGCACGGGCCGCGGGCACCCCGGGGTTGTAGTACAGCCCGCCGTTGTGGACCGCCGTCCAGTCGGGGTGGCGGCGGGCCGGGTGGCCGGGCGCCAGCCGGGTGGCGTCGGGCTGGGTGGAGACGCGGTAGGGGTTGAACCAGGCGTGGAGGGCCAGGCCGCGCTCGTGCGCCGCGCCGACCATGAACTCCAGCGGATCCCAGCCCGGGTCCTGACCCTGGGTGCCCGTCAGCCACTGCGACCACGGCTCGAAGGGCGAGGGCCAGAAGGCGTCGGCGGTCGGGCGGATCTGGACGAAGACGGCGTTGAGGTTGATCGCCACGGCCCGGTCGAGCAGCGCGGTGAACTCCGCGCGCTGCCGTTCGGCGGGCAGCCCGGGGGCGGACGGCCAGTCGATGTTGGCCACCGACGCGATCCACACCCCGCGCAGCGCGCGCTTCACGGCCGTCGGCTCCTCCCACGCCCCGGGGCGCACTTCGGCGCGCGTCGCCCGGGCCGCCCGCCCGGGGGCCGCCGCGTGCGCGACCGGGCCGATCCCGGTGGCGGCCAGGCCGAGCGCACCGCCGCCCAGGGCGGCGAGGAAGGTCCGGCGCCCGGAGCGGGGCGTGGGGGCCAGGGACATGGGGGCTCCTCGGGTGGGAGTGCGGGGCGGGCCGCAGCGCGCCGGCCGGGCAGGTCGCCCGCGACCGTGCCGACCACTGTGCCGTGGGCTGTCGAGGGGGCGTCAAGTGGCCATTGCGCAGCGCGCTCCGGGACTCCGCGCCCCCTGGAGCCCGCCCGGCGGCTCAGCGGGCCGGCTTGGCGGCGGTGTACAACCAGGCCTGGAACAGCGGCTGGAGATCCCGGTGGGAGATCTCCTCCGCGAGCCGGATCAGATCGCAGGTCCCCACGTTGCCGTAGCGGTACCGCTCGTTCCACTCGCGCAGCAGCCGGAAGAAGGCGTCGTCGCCGATGGTGCTGCGCAGCTCCTGGAGCGTCATCGCGCCCCGCAGGTAGACGACGTCGTAGTTGAACATCTCGTCCCGGCCCGGATCCCCGGTCTTCAGCTGCCAGAACGGGTCCCCCGCGGGAGTCGCGTAGAGGCCGTCGAAGGTCTCCTGGGCGGACGGTCCGCCGTGTTCCTCCTGCCAGAGCCACTCCGCGTAGGTGGCGAAGCCCTCGTTGAGCCAGATGTCCTGCCACGACGTGGGGGTGACGCTGTCGCCGAACCACTGGTGGGCGCTCTCGTGGACGACGGCGCTCTCGTCCGGCGGGCTGTCGTACACCGGACGGCTCTGCGTCTCCAGGGCGTAGCCGGCGTCGCTCGGGTCGATGACCCCACCCATCGAGTCGAACGGGTACCGGCCGAACTTGGTCACGCCCCACTGCTCGGCCGCCGCCGTCGCGCTGTGCAGGAAGGAGTCGTCCCCCGGGATCGCCGGGTCGTAGGCGGTGATGTTGGGGATCCCGTCGACCTGGGTCCGGGTCACGTCGAAGTTCCCGATCGCCACCATGGCCAGGTAGCTGGCCATCGGCTTCGCCATGGTCCAGGTGGCGGTGGTCCGCCCGTTGCCGGCCCGCGGCCGGCCCTGCGGTTCGCCGTTGGCCAGGGCCGTCACCCCGGTCGGCGTGGTGATGCGGAAGGTGTAGGTGGCCTTGTCCCGAAGGTCGTCGTTGACGGGATACCAGGTCCTGGCGCCGTCCGGTTCGTTGAGGGTGACGGCGCCGTCGTCCGTGTTGATCCAGCCGTAGAGGCCCAGGGCCGGATCGTTGATCGGCTCCGGCCGCCCTCCGTACCGGACCTGCACCGTGAAGTCCCGGCCCGGGCGCAGCGCCTCGGCCGGTACGACGGTGAGCTTCTGGCCCTCCCTCCGGTACGCCGCCTCCCTGCCGTCGACGGTGATCCGCTGGATCGGCGGGCCGGAGTAGTCCAGGGTGAACCGGGCGAGGCGGCGTTCCGCCCGCGCGGTGATGGTCGCCTCGGCCGCCAGCTCGTGGCTCGCGGGGGTGAAGTCGAGGCCGAGGTCGTAGTGCTGGACGTCGTACCCCTGGTTCCCCGACAGCGGGAAGTACGGGTCGCGGGCCCGCGTCTGCCCCTGATCGCCCCCGAGCGGCGCAACGACCGGGGCGGCGGTGGCCGGGGCCGTGCTGGCCGGGGCCGCGGTGAACAGGGCCGTCGCGCAGGTGACGCTCAGCGCCAGCGCGGCACACTCTCGACTCGTCATACAGCGCATGATCGGACATCTCCCGCGTCGTGCGCCCCGCGGGCGGGCGACACTCCAGGCCCGCGCCGGGACGCCACCCGGGTGGGCTACCGGGGCGCCGAGGGCGGGCTGACGTACCATCAGGGCGCCGCACCCGCCGCACCCGCCGCACCCGCCGCACCCACCGCGTCCGCCGTACCCACCGCGTCCGCCGCACCGGTTCCGCCGGTTCGGATGCTCCGAGCGGAGGAATTTCGGCCCGCCGCGTGTCAGCCGGCGCCGATCCCCGCCGATTGCCGCGAAGGTGGTGGCGGTCGACGGGCCGTTGCCCTGCGCGGCCCCGCTTCCCTCCCCCGCCCTGGAGGCCCTGTGCGTACCAGCTCCCTCCGCCGGCTCGCCGTCCCGGTCGCGGCGGGCATCGTGGCCGTGCTGCTCACCGGCTCCGGGCCGCACCGGCCGCCCGCGCTCGTCCTGTCGCCGGCCGGGGCGGGGGTCGAGCTGGCCGCGGACCTGGACCGGCTGTTCACCGACCCGCTGCTGACCGGCGCCCAGATCTCCGCCGAGGTCGCCGACGCCGCCACCGGCGAGGTGCTGTACCAGCGCTCGCCCGAGGCGCTGATGCTGCCCGCCTCCACGCTCAAGACCGTCACCGCGGCCGCCGCCCTGGACCTGCTCGGCGGCGAGCACCGGTTCACCACCGAGGTCCTCGTCGCCGGGCACCGCTCGGGCAGCGACGCGCTGGACGGCGACCTGGTGCTGCGCGGCGGCGGCGATCCCAGCCTGCTGCCCGCCGACCTGGACACCCTCGCCCGGCAGGTGGCGCAGAGCGGGATCACCAGCGTCTCCGGTGCCGTGCTCGCCGACGCCTCCCGCTACGACGGCGTGCCGCTCGGCGAGAACTGGGCCTGGGACGACCAGCCGTACTACTACAGCCCGCAGATCTCCGCGCTGACGATGGCCACCGACACCGACTTCGACGCGGGCACCGTCCGGCTCACCGTGACGCCTGCCGCCACCCCCGGGCAGCCCGCCGAGGTCCGGGTGACGCCGGCCGAGGCTCCCGTCCGGCTGACCGGCCGGATCTCCACCGGCCCGGCGGGCGGCGACTACGGCGTGGACGTCACCCGCCGCCTCGGCGGCAACGAGATCGTGCTGGCCGGCAGCCTGCCGGCGGACGGTGGCGCCGCCGAGGAGTGGGTCACCGTGGAGGACCCGGCCCGGGTGACCGCCGCCGTCTTCGCGGCCGCCCTCGCCCGGCACGGCGTCGCCGTCGGGCACCCCGTGGACGCGGGCCGGGCCCCGGCCGACGCCACGGTGCTCGCCCGGCACGACTCGGCGCCGGTCGCCGACCTGCTGGTGCCCTTCCTCAAGCTGAGCAACAACGCCATCGCCGAGCACCTGGTGAAGGAGATCGGCAAGGTCCGGGCGGGTTCGGGCAGTTGGCAGGCCGGCCTCGCCGAGGTCACCGCCTTCCTGCACCGCGCCGGGCTGGACGCCACACCCGCCCGCCAGGCCGACGGCTCGGGGCTGTCGCGGCACAACCTGATGAGTGCCCAGCGGTTCACGGCGCTGCTGGGCTTCGCCCGCCGGCAGACCTGGTTCCCGGCCTGGCACGACGCGCTGCCCGTCGCCGGGGATCCGCGCCGGATGGTCGGCGGCACCCTCAGCAGGCGGATGACGGGCACCGTCGCCGCCGGCCGGGTGCACGCCAAGACCGGCTCCATGACGGGGGCGGACGCGCTGACCGGCTATGTCGACACCACGGACGGGCGCACGCTCGCCTTCACCGTGCTGCTGAACGACTTCGCGGGCGCCAGCCCCCGGGCGGTGATCGACCGCATTGCCGTACGCCTGGCGGGTGGGAGCGCGGCGGCCGCCGTCACCCCGCCCGCGCCGCAGGACGACCCGGCGCTCTCCCGCACCCGCGGCCGACTCGGTGGCAGCACCCGGGACTGGGAGAACTGCACGGAGGGTAGGGCCTGCTGAGCCGGTATCGGTTCGTGTGCGATGGCCGGCCCGAGGGCCCGGCGCCGAGCCGGGCAGCCGCCCGGAACAGCAACGGAGAGGAGCCGGCGGCCATGAGGACACCGGCAGGCCGGCCCGCCCGGCCCCCGCACCGGCCGTCACCGCGCCGTCGGCCGGCCGCCGTGCTGGCCGCGCTGGCGCTACTGGCCCTCGCCGCGCCCGGGTGCAGCCGCCCCACCGACGGCGACGGCGGTGAGATCCCGGCCGTGCCCGGCGGGGCGTACTCCATCGCCCTCGCCGAACCCGACCACCTCACCCCCGGCCGCACCACCAGCAGCTACGCACTGCAGATCATCGAGGGCCTGTTCGACACCCCCGTCACCCTGGACCCGGCCGACGGCCACGTCCTCCCGCTCGCCGCCACCTCGCTCGACTCCGCCGACCAGAAGGTCTGGACGATGCGGCTGCGCCCCGACGGCGTCTTCCACAACGGTGAGCGCGTGACCGCCCGCAGCTTCGCCGACGCCTGGAACGCCGCGGCGTACGGCCCCAACGCCTGGGAGAGCAACTACTACTTCGCCCAGATCGAGGGCTACCCCGAGCTCAACCCCGAGGGCGGCCGGCCGCCGGCGGCCGAGCGGCTCTCCGGCCTCAAGGTGCTCGACGACAACACCCTCCAGATCACCCTCGGCGCGCCGTTCAGCCAGTTCCCGATGCTGCTGGCCTTCCCCGCCTTCGCGCCGCTGCCCTCCGGCGCGCTGGGCGACCCCGAGCGCTTCGACGTCCACCCCGTCGGCAACGGCCCGTTCGAGATGGACGGCGACTGGCAGCACAACCGGCTGGTCAGCCTCAGACGCGCGCCCGGCTACACCGGCGCCCGCCCGCCGATGGCCGACGCCGTCCACTTCAAGATCTTCACCAGCAAGGACACCGCCTTCACCGAACTCCGGGCCGGCCACGTCGACTTCCTCACCAACGTGCCGGCCGCCCGGGCCTTCGAGGCCAGGCGCACCTTCGGCAAGCGCTACTCGGTGCGTCCCAGCGGCACCATGGACTACCTCGGCCTGCCGCTGTGGGACCGGCGCTACGCCAGCCCCGACCTGCGCCGCGCCCTGTCGATGGCGATCGACCGCTACGGCATCACCCGGGCCATCTACAACGAGGTCTACCTGCCCGCCGACTCGGTGGTGGCCGCGATGATCCCCGGCCACCGCGACGGGGCCTGCGGGGAGACCTGCGCCTACCGCCCCGCCGAGGCCAAGCGCCTGTTCGACCGGGCCGGCGGCTTCTCCGGGCCGCTGGAGCTGTACTTCGCCAACTCCGACCCCACCTATGAGCAGTGGATGACCGCCGTCGCCAACCAGCTCAAGCAGAACCTGGGCATCAGGGACATCACCTTCCGCAAGATGCCCGGCGCCGACCTCGGCCCGATCCTCAACGGCCGCAAGGGCAGCGGCCCCTACCGGCAGAACTGGGTCATCGACTACCCGAGCATGCAGAACTACCTGGCCGGCCTCTACAACCGGGACAACCGGATGGGCTGGAGCAACCCCGCCTTCGACGACCTGGTCGCCCGTGGCAACGCGGCCCCCACCCCGCAGCAGAGCATCGAGCTGTACCACCGGGCGGAGGACATCGCACTCGGCGAGCTGCCGCTGATCCCGCTCTGGAACTGGCAGGACCAGTCCGCCTGGAGCACCCGGGTCGGCAACGTCCTGATCGACCCGTACATCACCGGGCTGCATCTGGACAAGGTCACCGTCCGGCACTGAGACCACCGCCTCCCCAGGCACCGGCACCCGACCGAGAGGGGCAGCTCTGATGGGCAGGTTCGTCGCCCGCCGCCTGCTGCACGCGATCCCCGTACTGCTGGCCACCACCTTCCTGATCCACTCGCTGGTCTTCGTGCTGCCCGGCGACCCGATCCAGGGCCTGGCCGGCGACCGCCCGGTACCGCCGGCCGTCCTCGCCGAGCTGCACGCCCGCTACCACCTGGACGACCCGCTGCTCGTCCAGTACCTCAAGTACCTCGGCGGGCTGCTCACCGGCGACTTCGGCCGGACCTTCACCGGCGAACAGGTCTCCGACGTGATCGCCGAGCGCTGGCAGGTGACACTCAGACTCGGGCTGACCGCCTGGCTGTTCGAGACCGTCCTCGGGGTGGCGCTCGGCGTCTGGGCCGGGCTGCGCAAGGGCCGCTGGGCGGACAACCTGGTGCTGGCCGGCACCACCCTGGTCATCGCCGTCCCGGTCTACATCGTCGGCTACCTCGCCCAGCTCGTCCTCGGCGTACGGTTCGGCTGGTTCCCCGTCTCCGGCGCGGAGGACGGCTGGCCGCTCGCCTACCTGCTGCCCGGCCTGGTGCTGGCCTCCTTCGGACTGGCCTACGTCGCCCGGCTCACCCGCACCTCGCTGGTGGAGAACCTGCGCGCCGACTACGTCCGCACCGCCGACGCCAAAGGGCTCTCCCGGCGCCGCGTGGTCGTCCTGCACACCCTGCGCAACTCGCTGATCCCGGTGGTGACCTTCCTCGGGATCGAGCTGGGCTCGCTGATGGCCGGAGCCGTCGTCACCGAGTACATCTTCAACCTCCCCGGGATCGGCCAGCAGGTCTTCCAGTCCATCCAGCTGCGCGAGGGCCCGACCGTGGTCGGCATCACCACCGCCCTGGTACTGGTCTTCATCACGGCCAACCTGCTCGTCGACCTCCTGTACGGTCTGCTCGACCCGAGGATCCGCCATGACTAGCCTCCAGCGGGCCGCCGAGCCCGCCCCGCCCGCCGGGCCGCCCGCGCCCGAGCCGGCGCCCGCGAAGGCGGCCGGGCCCGCCGCGCCCGCCTCGCTCGGCCGGGACGCCTGGTGCCGGCTGCGCGAGCGCCCGGTGGTCTGGGCGTGCCTCGCCGTCGTCCTGGTGATCGTGCTGATGGCCGCCGTACCGGACCCGTTCATCGCGGTGCTGACCGACGACAGCGGGCGCTGCGAACTGGCCGACTCCCGGGTCGGCCCCAGCGCGCAGCACCCCTTTGGCTTCGACCTCCAGGGCTGCGACTACCTCGCCCAGGTCGTCCGCGGCAGCCGCCCCTCGCTGGTCGCCGGCCTCGCCGTCACGGCCGGCGCGCTGCTGCTCTCCGTCCTGCTCGGCCTGCTCGCGGGCTTCTACGGCGGCTGGGTCGACACCCTGCTCTCCCGGCTCACCGACGTCTTCTTCGGGCTGCCGTTCATCCTCGGCGCCACCGTGATCCTGGTCGCCTTCCCCGACCACGGCCTCGGGGCGATGACCCTCGTCCTGGTCGCGCTCGGCTGGACCACCATGACCAGGGTGATGCGCTCCCAGGTGATCGGGGTGAAGGACGCCGACTACGTGCAGGCCGCGCGCTCCACCGGGGCCGGCCCGGTGCGCCTGATGGTTCGTCACATCCTGCCGAACGCCGTCACCCCCGTCGTGGTGGTCGCGATGCTGAACATCGGGAACGTGATCTCGGGGGAAGCCACCCTGGACTTCCTCGGCGTCGGCCTGCAGTACCCCGCCCTCTCCTGGGGGCTGCAACTCAACGCCGCGCAGAGCTATTTCCTGGACTTCCCGCATCTGCTGCTGTTCCCGGCGCTGTTCCTGTCGGCGACGGTGCTGAGCTTCATCCTGCTCGGCGACGCCGTCCGCGACGCCTATGACCCCAAGCTCAGATGAGGCGCGGGGTCGGCGGGGCGTGCTCCGCGTACGGGCGCGGACCGGCCTCCCGGGTGTGCGCCCGCGGCGGTTCGCGCGGCGGAGTGTCGTGGGGCCGGCCGGCGCGGGCCCGGTGCTAGCCTCGGTGCGCCGGGGATCCGGGTGAGCTGAAGGTTCGTCAGCGAACCTCCTGTGCTGCTCCGCCCTCGGTGGTCCACCGGCTCCCCATCCCCTGCTGAAGGCGAGTCGACAGTGGATCACGAGGTTTCACGACGCGGACTCCTGGGCGCCGCCGGTGCGGTCGCCGCCGGCGCCTCCATCACCGCGCTGGCCCCTGGCCGGGCGTGGGCCGCAGCCGCGACGGGTGACGCCGCCGCCCCGGGCGATCCCGGCGACCTGAGGGTGCTGCCGGGGGACGGCCGGTACGAGACCCTCAGCCAGGGCTTCAACCAGCGCTGGACCAGCGAGCCGCGCTACATCCAGCTGATCGCCCACGACGCGGGCGCGGTGTCGGCGGTCCGTGAGGCCCTCGACCGAGGCCTACGGCCCACCGTGCGCAGCGGCGGGCACTGCTACGAGGACTTCGTGGAGAACACCGGCGGCGCCATCCTCGACCTGAGCACCAGGAAGGGCGTGTACCGGACGAAGGACAAGTACGGTGCCACCACCTACTGCGTGGAGGCGGGTGCCACCAACTGGGACGTGTACACCCAGCTGTTCCGCCGGTACGACGTGACGCTGCCCGCCGGGTCCTGCTACTCGGTCGGCGCCGGCGGCCACATCTGCGGTGGCGGCTACGGCGTCCTCAGCCGGCGCGACGGGCTGACCGTCGACCACCTGGTGCAGGTGGACGTCGTCACGGTCCGCGGCGGCCGGGTCGAGGTCACCAGCGCGCACCGCTCGGACGAGGCGGGCTCGGCCACCGCCGAGCTGTTCTGGGCGCACACCGGCGGCGGGGGCGGGAACTTCGGGGTGGTGCTGCGGTACTACTTCGCCGAGCTGCCGAAGCCGCCCGCCCGGGTCTGGCTCAGCAGTATCGCCTGGCCGTGGGCCGACATCCTGAAGAAGCCGGAGGACTTCAGCCGGCTGATGAAGAACTTCGGCGAGTTCTTCGCCGCGCACAGCTCCGCGCGTGAGCCCGTCTACCACCGGCTGTTCAGCATCCTCAAGCTCACCCACCGCACCAACGGCAACATCGCGCTGTTCAGCCAGTGGGTGGGGGAGGACACCGGCCCGCTGGACGAGTTCCTGGCCGCGATCGAGTCCGGCCTGGACACCCCGGCGACCGTCCAACTGGCCGAGGCCGGCGGCCTGTTCCTGCCCTACCCGGACCGCCGCCGGCAGATGCCCTGGCTCCAGGCCACCCAGACGCTCAACGGGTCGGGCGCCAACCAGCGCGGCAAGTACAAGTCCGCCTACCACCGCAAGCCGTTCTCGGACGAGAACATCGCCGCCACCTGGACCTGGCTGACCAGGGACGTCCCGGGACTGGACCTGACCCAGACGCTGGTCCAGATCGATTCCTACGGCTGCCGCATCAACGCCGTCGACCCGTGCACCACCGCCGTACCCCAGCGCGACTCCTGCATGAAGCTGCAGTACCAGACGTACTGGACCGTCCCCGCCCAGGACGAGGCCCACCTGGAGTTCCTCCGGGGCTTCTACCAGGACGTCTACCGGGAGACGGGCGGCGTTCCGGAGATCAGCGACGCGACCCGCGACCTGGGCACGGACGGTGCCTACGTCAACTACCCGGACGTCGACCTCGGCATCGCCACCGACCCGGCGCCGAGCTACCCGCGCCTGTACTACAAGGAGAACTATCCGCGGCTCCAGCAGGTCAAGCGCGACTGGGACCGGGGGAACGTGTTCCACCACAAGCAGTCCATCGTCGCACCGGCCTGAGCGCCCGCCCGCGCGCGCCGGTGGAACACCACCGCTGAGCGCCCGCCGCGCCCGCCGCCCGTCAGTCCGGGTCGGGCGCGGCGGTGACGCGGCCGGAGCGGACGGCCTCCTTCAGGGCCTGGTGGTCGCGCTCGTTCTGGTCGGCGTAGCTCTCGGCGAAGCGGGTCAGCGCCCGCTCGAAGCTGTCGCTGCGGCCCAGGTAGGACGCGATGGCGATCCGGTCGCCGGACCTGGCATGGGCGCGGGCCAGGGTCGCCCCGCAGAGCTCGCCGAATGCCTCCAGCCCGCGTGGCAGCATCTGCTCCGGTTGCGCGATGCCCTTCCAGTCGCGCAGCTGGCGGATGTAGAAGTCGCGCCGCTTGCCGTCGATGCCGTCCACGCGCTCCCAGCCGAGGAAGATGTCGCTCGCGGCCTGCATCATCCGCTGCCCGGCGACCACCCGCTCGCCCTGGTTCTGGTACTTGCTGGCGCCGGTGTGGGGGGCGAGCACCGAGGTGTCGGCCTCCTTGGCCTGGAGGAACAGCGGGTCGTCGCCGTCCCTGCCGAGCAGCAGGATGATCCAGCACCTGGTGCCCACGCTCCCCACCCCGACGACCTTGCGTGCGACGTCCACCACCCGGAACTGCCCGAGCAGCGCGCGGCGGTCGGTGGGCAGCGAGTGGCTGTAGTGGTCCAGCAGCGTGGTCAGCTCGGCCACCAGGGCGCTGCGCTCGACGTCCGGCAGCAGGTCGGTGATCGGCACCAGCAGCGGCGGGTCCGCGGCGATCCGCCGTTGCCCGCCGACCACCTCGGTGAGCTTGTCTGAGGCCTGCAGGCTGTCCCGGGTGCGGGCCTTTGCCATCTCCCGATCCAGCACCTTGCGGCCGCGCTTCTTCAACTGCTCGGCGGCCGCCGCCCGCAGCCGGTCCTCGTCGGCTCTGGCGTACCAGACGTCCAGGTTGCGCATCCCGGCGAAGGTGTGCATCCAGGTGCGGTACGAGCGCACCGTGGTGAGCACGATGGCATGGCGCTCCGCGTCCGTGAACTCGTTGGCGCGCGAGGCGATGACCATGCTGGTCGCCAGCCGCTTGACGTCCCACTCCCACGGGCCGGGCAGCGTCTCGTCGAAGTCGTTGATGTCGAACAGCAGGTTGCGCTCCGGGGACGCCAGGAACCGGAAGTTCAGCAGGTGGGCGTCCCCGCACAGCTGCGCCTTGATGCCGGAGCGGGGGGTGTCCGCCAGGTCGTTGGCCATGATGGCCGCGGCGCCGCGGTAGAAGCGGAACGGCGACTCGGTCATCCTGCCGTAGCGGATCGGGACGAGGTCGGGCAGCCTGGCCGCCGACTGGCGCTCCAGGACGTCCACCGGGTCGGGGCGCTTCGCGGCGGGCTCGAAGTCGGCGTGGCTGGAGCGGGGCGTCTGCTTGCGGGCGGCCCGGCCCCGCTCGGCGCGCTCCTCGGGGGTGCGGTGCGGCACGGCGCCGACGGCGGTGGGCTGGTTCGGGCTCATCGAGGTCCTCCTCAGCGAGTGGAACTCCTCCGATCATCCTGGTGCGGTGCGCATCCGGCATCATCTGCCGCCCGGCAAGTGGGGATACTCGCTGGTCAGCGTGGCCGCGCCGGTGCTGGGCGGGTGACGACCGACTGTCGCGCCCGTACCGGCCCCCGGGCCGGGCCGGTAACGGGCGATCGTCAGCGGTAGCAGTAGGAGTCCGAGGAGGCGTCACCGCCCGACAGGTGCGTCTGGTGCACCCGCAGGCCGTGGAAGTCCGCGCCGTGCGGGAAGAAGCGGGGGTCGACCACCAGGCCGCCGTGGGTGGTGTCGGCGTCCAGCTTGATCATCCACGGGTCGATCCCGCCGGGGTAGAACTGGTCGTCCCAGGAGCCGTACAGCGAGTTGGTGAGGTAGACCCGCCGGCCGTCCCGGCTCAGCTCCACCATCTGCGGTCCGCCGGTGAGCGGAACGTCGGGCGCGGTGGGGTGCGGGGCGCCGGCGGCGATGCCGCCGAGCCGGACCGTCGCGGTCAGCCGGGGGTGGAAGGGGTCGCGCACGTCGTACTGCAGCAGCTCGCCGGTGCCCCAGGCCGAGACGTAGAGCCAGCGGTCGTCCACCGAGAGGTTGATGTCGGTGACCAGCGGCGGCACCGCGCCGAAGGGCTGGAGGGCCGGCGGCAGATCCTCGCTCTTGGCGGGCCGCGCGGGTATGTCGATCACCTTGCGGACGGCGAAGGCGGCGCCGTCCCGGTACCAGATCCACACCGAGGCGGAGAGGTCCTCCACGCTGACCACGACCCCGACGAAACCCCACTCCTGCTCCGGGTCGTGCGCCGGGCGGACCTCCAGCACCATCTGGTGCTCGTCGCCGAACTCCACCCGCTGGAGGTGGCGGCCGGAGTCGAGCTCCCAGAAGTGCAGCGCGTGGCCGTACTTGCGGCCGAGCAGCAGCTCGGGCACGACACCGTCCTCGACCATCGACGGCGTGCCCCACTCGCTGGTGACGGCGGTGTTGGTGCCCAGGTGCCACCATACGTCGTAGGCGAAGCGCTGTGGCCCGCGCTCGCTCTCCCAGGCGCGCTGCACCTCGAAGGTGGTGTGGTCCAGCAGCGCCACGCCGCCGGGCCCGTCGGCGCCGTCCGCGCCGCCGAGGCAGGAGAGGAAGACGCCGCCGGGCCCGCAGTGCAGGGTGTGCGGGCGCGAGTAGCCGGCCCGCTCGGCAAGCTCCTCGGCGCTCACCACCTTGACCAGCCGGGGGCGGACCGGGTCGGGCCGGGTGTCCATGACGTGCAGCCGGGAGGAGCGCAGGCCCGGCAGCAGCAGGTAGCGCCGCTCGGGCCGGTCGTGGCAGGTGTGCGCGAGCGCGCTGGAGCAGGCGTTCCAGCCGAAGTGGTGCAGCTCGTCGCCCGGCCCGGGCAGCTCGGCCAGGTTCAGCACCTGCCCGTACGTGGGCGACCCGGGGTCGGTGTCCACGGTGATGAGGGCGTCCGGCCGGCTCGCCGAGCGGTCGAACCCGGCGACGTAGGCGAGCTTCTCCGGCGGCGCCGCGACGGCCTCGGCCGGGCTGCGGTACAGCGTCGGGTCGGTGTGCCGTCTCTCCTGCGGCCCGTGCTCGGGCCCGCCGTCGCTCCGGGTGGCATCGCTCATCACGGCTCCTCATCTCGATCTGGTGCGGCGCGGGCCGCGGACGGTGAGAGAGAACTTGCCGCACCCGGGGCACGGCCCTCGCAGCCTGCCACAGACACCGGAGCGCGCACAGGGCGCACGGAAGCGGGACCGGCTCTGCGGCTCCACCGGCCCCACCGCCAACTGGCCTCCCCGGGCCGCCCGCTTTCGGGTGACATCCCGGCCCGCCTTGACCGGCGCCCGCGCGGGCCGGATGAGGATCGCCGGTGGCCGGGCGCGACGACCGCCCCGCCGACAACCGGTCACGGGCCGGCCCGCCCGGGGCCGGCGGGCAGTTTGGGAGGATGCATTGCACATCCTGCTGGTCGCAAGCGCGTTCAACAGTCTGACGCAGCGTGTCCACACCGAACTCGGTGACCGCGGTCACGCGGTGTCCGTGGTGCTGGACTCCGGCGAGGGCGCACTCGCCGAGGCCGTCCAGCGGTACGAGCCGGACCTGGTCATCGCCCCGATGCTGAAGACCGCCATCCCCCCGGAGGTCTGGTCCGCGCACACCTGCCTGGTCGTGCACCCGGGTCCGGTGGGCGACCGCGGACCCTCCTCGCTCGACTGGGCCGTCCAGGAGGAGGCCGGCCGATGGGGCGTCACCGTCCTCCAGGCGGCCGCCGAGCTGGACGCCGGCCCCGTCTGGGCCACCGCCGAGCTCGCGGTGCCGCCGGTCGGCAAGAGCGACCTGTACCGCAACGAGGTGTCCGACGCGGCGCTCACCGCCGTCCTGCTGGCGGTGGAACGATTCGCCTCCGGCAGCTACGTCCCGCAGTCGCAGGAGGGTACGGTCTGCCACGCCCGGCCGTACCTGCGCCAGGAGCAGCGCCGGATCGACTGGCAGTCGGACCCCACCGGGACGGTGCTGCGCAAGCTGCGCGCGGGTGACTCCAATCCCGGTGTGCTGGACGAACTCCTCGGCGCCGAATGGTTTCTGCACGGCGGTCACCCGGAGGACGAACTGCGCGGCCGGCCAGGTGAACTGTTGGCCACCCGGGCCGGCGCGATCTGCCGGGCCACCACCGACGGCGCGGTGTGGATCCCCCAGCTGCGCCCGCGCCGCTCCCCGGGCGGGCCGGCCACCTTCAAGCTCCCCGCCACCCTGGCGCTGGTCGACCGGCTGCCCGCCCTGCCCGAGGTGCCCGCGCCGCCGGATCCCCACCCGCCGGGGGGGACCTGGACGGACATCCGCTACCGGGAGGAGGGCCCGGCCGGCTTCCTCTCCTTCGCCTTCCCCGGCGGCGCGATGAGCACCACCCAGTGCCGGCGCCTGCTGGCCGCCTACCGCACGGCCTGTGCCCGGCCCACCTCGGTGCTGGTGCTCGGCGGCGCCCGCGACTTCTTCTCCAACGGCATCCACCTCAACGTGATCGAGGCGGCCGCCGACCCCGCCGAGGAGTCCTGGGCGAACATCAACGCCATGGACGACCTGGTGGAGGCCGTCCTGACCACCACCGACCGCCTGGTGGTCTCCGCGCTCGGTGGCAACGCCGCCGCGGGCGGGGTGATGCTGGCGCTGGCCGCGGACGAGGTGTGGTGCCGGGCCGGCGCGGTGCTCAACCCGCACTACCGGCTGATGGGCCTCTACGGTTCGGAGTACTGGACGTACTCGCTGCCCCGCCGGGTCGGTGACGCCGTGGCCGAGCAACTGGTGCGTCGCGCGCTGCCGGTCTCGGCCGCGACCGGGCAGCGGCTCGGGCTGGTCGACCGGCTGGTGGAGTGCGGCCCGCAGGACTTCGCCGCGGAGGTGGCCCGCCTCGCCGCGCTGACGGCGGCGCTGCCCGCCGTGCAGGCCCGGATCGCGGCGAAGAAGGCGGAGCGCGAGCGCCAGGAGGCCGTCAAACCGCTGGCCTCCTACCGCGCCCAGGAGCTGGCCCGGATGCGCCGGATCTTCTTCGATCCCGAGCAGCCCTACCACGCGCTGCGCCGGGCCTTCGTCCGCAAGGAGGCACAGCCCGGGACGCCCGCGCAGCTGCTGCCGGGCGCCCGTACCGCGACCGTCCCGCTGCCCGGGCGGGCCGGGGCACATCACCGGAATGGCGGTCTCTGATGTCTCACGGCGGCCCGCCGTTGCGCACGCTGGGGGCTGGTGTGTGGGTTGTCCTCACGCACCTCCCCGCACACCTCCCCGAGGAGGCCTCGCAATGAGTGCCACAGTTCCGACCACGGCCGAGACCACCGGCTCATCCCGATCCGTCGAGGAGGAGCCCCCCATCCACATCCTCTGGATCAACGCCGGCCTGAGCTGCGACGGTGACTCTGTGTCACTGACGGCCGCGACCCAGCCCAGCATCGAGGAGATCGCACTCAGCGCGCTGCCCGGTCTGCCCAAGATCGCGGTGCACTGGCCGCTGATCGACTTCGAGTGCGGGCCGGTCCAGGGTGCCGACACCTTCATCGAGTGGTTCTTCAAGGGGGAGCGGGGTGAGATCGACCCGTTCGTACTGGTCATCGAGGGCTCGATCCCCAATGAGGCGATCAAGCCCGAGGGCTACTGGTGCGGCTTCGGCGACAATCCCGAGACCGGCCAGCCGATCACCACCAGCGAGTGGATCGACCGGCTCGCGCCCAAGGCCCTGGCCGTGGTCGCCATCGGCACCTGCGCCACCTACGGCGGCATCCACGCGATGGAGGGCAACCCGACCGGCGCCATGGGCGTGCCGGACTACCTGGGCTGGAACTGGAAGTCCAAGGCCGGCATCCCGATCGTCTGCGTGCCGGGCTGCCCGATCCAGCCGGACAACTTCTCCGAGACGCTGGTGTACCTGCTGTACCAGGCGACCGGCCAGGCCCCGATGATCCCGCTGGACGACCACCTGCGCCCGACCTGGCTGTTCGGTGCCACCGTGCACGAGGGCTGCGACCGGGCCGGCTACTACGAGCAGGGCCAGTTCGCCACCACCTACGACTCTCCCAAGTGCCTGGTGAAGCTGGGCTGCTGGGGCCCGGTGGTCAAGTGCAACGTGCCCAAGCGTGGCTGGATGAACGGCATCGGCGGCTGCCCCAACGTCGGCGGCATCTGTATCGCCTGCACCATGCCCGGCTTCCCGGACAAGTTCATGCCGTTCATGGACGAGCCGCCCGGGGCGAAGGTCTCCAGCACCGCGAGCGCCGCGTACGGCTCGGTGATCCGCACGCTGCGCGCGGTCACGGCCCGGACGGTGGACAAGGAGCCCAAGTGGCGCCACACGGGCAAGAAGCTGGCCACCGGCTACCGGCCGCCCTGGTGAGGCGCGGTCACCTCGTCAGCACCGGCCGGCCGAGCCCGGCCCCGGGCCCCCGCCCGGGACCGGGCTCGCACCCGAACCGCCCCGCAGATCTCACCGCAGACCTCCCCGTACCAAGAAGGGCACGGCAGACACGATGACTCAGACGACGAAGGCCGGAGACGGCAGCGGCCTGGTGGAGATGTCCTGGGACCCGATCACCCGGATCGTGGGCAGCCTCGGCATCCACACGAAGATCGACTTCAAGCAGAAGAAGGTCGCGGAGTGCTACAGCACCTCCTCGGTCTTCCGCGGGTACAGCGTCTTCATGCGCGGCAAGGACCCCCGGGACGCGCACTTCATCACCAGCCGCATCTGCGGCATCTGCGGGGACAACCACGCGACCTGCTCGGTGTACGCGCAGAACATGGCCTACGGGGTGAAGCCGCCGAACCTCGGTGAGTGGATCATCAACCTGGGCGAGTCCGCCGAGTACATGTTCGACCACAACATCTTCCAGGAGAACCTGGTCGGGGTCGACTACTGCGAGCGGATGGTCCGCGAGACCAACCCCGGCGTGCTGGAGAAGGCCGAGCGTACTCCGGCGCCGCACGCCGGTGAGCACGGCTACAAGACCATCGCGGACATCATGCGCTCGCTCAACCCGATCGAGGGCGAGTTCTACCGTGAGGCCCTCCAGGTCAGCCGCTACACCCGGGAGATGTTCTGTCTGATGGAGGGCCGCCACGTGCACCCCTCCACCCTCTACCCCGGTGGCACCGGCACCATCGCCTCCGTCCAGCTCTTCACCGACTACCTCAGCCGCCTGATGCGGTACGTGGAGTTCATGAAGCGCGTCGTCCCGCTGCACGACGACCTGTTCGACTTCTTCTACGAGGCGCTGCCGGGCTACGAGGAGGTCGGCCGCCGGCGGGTCATGCTCGGCTGCTGGGGCGCGCTCAACGACCCCGAGTACTGCGACTTCACCTACCGCAACATGACCGACTGGGGCCGGCGGATGTTCGTCACCCCCGGCATCGTGGTGGACGGCAAGCTGGTCACCAACGACCTCACCGAGATCAACCTCGGCATCCGGATCCTGCTCGGCAGCTCGTACTACCAGGACTGGGAGGGCAAGGAGCAGTTCGTCACCCACGACCCGCTCGGCAACCCGGTCGACCCGCGCCACCCCTGGAACCAGCACACCATCCCCGCCCCGCAGAAGCGGGACTTCAACGACAAGTACAGCTGGGTGATGTCGCCGCGCTGGTTCGACGGCAAGGACTACCTGGCGCTGGACACCGGCGGCGGCCCGATCGCCCGCCTGTGGTCCACCGCGCTCTCCGGCCTGGTCGACATCGGCTACGTCAAGGCCACCGGGCACAGCGTGGTGATCAACCTGCCGAAGACCATGACCAAGCCCGAGACCACCTTCGAGTGGAAGATCCCGCAGTGGAGCAACGCGCTGGAGCGCAACCGCGCCCGCACGTACTTCCAGGCCTACGCCGCCGCCGTGGCCCTGCACTTCGCCGAGAAGGGGCTGGCCGAGGTCCGCGCCGGACGCACCCAGACCTGGGAGAAGTTCGAGGTGCCGGACGAGGGCCTGGGCGTCGGCTTCACCGAGGCGGTCCGCGGCGTGCTCTCGCACCACATGGTGATCCGGGACGGCAAGATCGCCAACTATCACCCCTACCCGCCGACCCCCTGGAACGCCAGCACCCGGGACACCTACGGCACCCCCGGGCCGTACGAGGACGCGGTGCAGAACACCCCGATCTTCGAGGAGAACACCCCGGAGAACTTCAAGGGCATCGACATCATGCGGGCCGTGCGCAGCTTCGACCCCTGCCTGCCCTGCGGCGTCCACATGTACCTCGGCGAGGGCAAGAGCGTCCAGAAGATGCACGTGCCCACCGGCCTGAGCGGGCTGGGCGGATGAGCGCCGCGGCGGAGGCCGGCCGGCGGGTCGAGGAGATCCTCGACCGGCTGGCGGCGAGCGGCGAGCGCGAGGCCCGCGACAGCGCGGAGGAACTGGTCCGGGTCCTGATGGACTTCTACGGCGCGGCGCTCGCCCGGATGGTGGAGCTGCTGGGCACCGGCCCGGCCGTGTCGGCGCTGCTGGGCGACGAACTGACGGCCGGCCTGCTCGTCCTGCACGACCTGCACCCCGAGGACACCGCCCGGCGGATCTCCCGCGCCATGGCGAGCGTACGCGGCCACTCGGTCGAGCAGGCGGGCTACGACGACGCCACGGGCACCCTGCGGGTACGGCTGGTCTCGGCCGGCGGCTGCGGCTGCCCCAGCACCGGCGAGGGGGCCCGGCAGGCCGTCCAGGACGCCATGGCGTGCTTCGCGCCGGAAGTGACGCAGGTGAAACTGGAGGACAGCGGCAAGGAGCCCGCGCTGCTGCAGATCTCCACCCGGCCGGTGGTCGCCGCCGGTTCGGTGCACGCTTCATGACGGCCCGCCAGGACTGGTCGCTGCGCAGGTTCGTGGCACCCAAGCCGCCCAGGGAGGAGCGCTGCGAGCTCTGCGCGGTGCCGCTGGCCGGTCACGGCCACCGGCATCTGGTCGACACCGAGAAGCGCGCGCTGGCCTGCGCCTGCACGCCCTGCGCGCTGCTCTTCGAGAGCACCGGCGCGGCCGGCGGGCGCTTTCGCACCGTCCCCGGCCGCTACCTGGTCGACCCCGACCACAGCCTGGACGACACCGCCTGGGAGCAGCTCCAGATCCCGGTCGGCGTGGTGTTCTTCTTCCGCAACGCCGACCTGGACCGGCTGGTGGCGCTCTACCCGAGCCCGGCCGGCGCGACCGAGAGCGAACTGGACCCCGACACCTGGCAGCACGTGCTCGGCGCCAGCCGGCTCGCCCAACTGCTCGAACCCGACGTGGAGGCGCTGCTGCTGCGCCGCACCGAGGGGCGGATCGAGTGCTTCCTGGTGCCGATCGACATCTGCTATGAACTGGTCGGCCGGATGCGGCTGCACTGGCAGGGCTTCGACGGCGGCGCCCGGGCCCGGGCCGAACTGGACGGCTTCTTCGAGCACGTCACCGGCAGGGTGCGCGCGGCCGACCGGGAGGTCCGGACGTGACCGAGTTCGCCTTCAGCTGCACCGGCGTACGGGCGGACCGCTACGCCGCCGGACCGACCCTGCTGTTCCGGCTGCGGATCACCGCCACGGGTCAGGAGCCCTCCCAGCCGGCCCGGGTGCACGCGATCGCGCTCCGCTGCCAGCTGCGCATCGAGCCGGCCCGGCGTGGCTACGGGCCCGCCGAGGCGGACGCGCTGGCCGACCTGTTCGGTGAACGCTCGCGCTGGAGCAGGACACTCCAGCCGCTGCAGTTCGCGCAGGTCTCGATGGTGGTGCCCGGCTTCACGGGGGAGACCGAGATCGACCTCCCGGTGCCGTGCAGCTACGACCTGGACATCGCCGCCAGCCGGTATTTCCACGCCCTGAGCGAGGGTGAGGTGCCGCTGCTGATGCTCTTCTCCGGCACCGCCTTCACCGGCGCCGCCGGGTTCAACGTCGAGCCGGTGCCGTGGGACCGCGAGACGACCTGCCGGCTGCCCGTCCCGGTCTGGCAGGAGATGATCGAGCAGCACTTTCCCGGGTGCGGCTGGATCAGGCTGCCCAGGGACACCATGGACGCACTGCTGGCCTTCCGCTCCCGGCGGGCGCTGCCCTCCTGGGAGGAGACCCTCCGGACGCTGCTCGACACCGCGGGAGCCGGCGAGGACCAGGCCCGGGGCGGCGAGGCCTGCACGCTCTCCGGTACCTCGGTGCCGTTGGTCACCGAGAGGACGGTGTCGTGACGACCTCCACCCTCACCCCGGATCCGGAGACCCGGTTCGCCGCCGCCCGGCAGGTCGCCGACGCGGTGCTCTTCGAGGGCTACGTGTTGTACCCCTACCGGGCCTCCGCGGCCAAGAACCGGATGCGCTGGCAGTTCGGCGTCCTGGTGCCGCCCGGCTGGGGCGCCGACAGCGGCGAGCACGTCCTCCAGCGCACCGAGTGCCTGATGGAGCCCAGGGTGGATGCGACCCTCCATGTCGAACTGCGCTTCCTGCACGCCCAGCGGCGGACGGTCCAGCGGCTGCTGCCCGACGGCGGGTACGAGACGGTGCCCGCCCTGGACCTGCCCGACCGGGTGCTGACCCCCTGGGACGAGGGCGTCGAGGAGCGCATCCAACTGGCCGTCTCCGTCGCCGAACTGGCCGGCGACGGACGGACCCTGGCGTTCACCCGCTCGGCGCACGAGGAGAGCGAGGCCGTCCGCGACGGCGCTGGGAACCCGGTGGGCCGCCTGCTGCGCCGCCGGGAGGAGGTGAACGGCGTCGTCCGGCTGAGCGCCGCCGAGCTGCCCGGGCCGTACGCCGTCCAGCGCCTGACGGCCGTGGTGGAGAACACCGGTGACTGGGCACCGCAGGGTGAGGGCGCCGGGGCCGACCGTGAGGCGGCGCTGCCGCACTCGCTGGTCTCGGCGCACCTGATGCTCGGCCTGAGCAGCGGCTCGTTCCTCTCCATGGCCGACCCGCCGGAATGGGCCAGGGTCGCCGCCGCGTCCTGCGAGAACCTGCACACCTGGCCGGTGCTGGCGGGTGAGTGCGGCCGGGCGGACGTGGTGCTCTCCTCGCCGATCATCCTGGAGGACCACCCGGCGATCGCCCCGGAGAGCCCGGGTGCGCTCTACGACGCGCTGGAGATCGACGAGATCCTCGCCCTGCGCACCGCCGCGCTGACCGACCAGGAGAAGCGCGAGGCACGCGGCACCGACGACCGGGCGGCGGCCGTCATCGACCTCGCCGACTCGATGCCCCCCGAGGTGCTGGAGCGGCTGCACGGCGCCGTCCGGACGCTGCGCGAGGTCACCCAACCCGGCGCTTCGTGTCCCACGGTGGTGCCCTCGGCCGCCGCCTCGGTGGACGAGGTCGACCTGGTGATGCCCGAGACCCCGTGGTGGGATCCGGCGAGCGATGGCAGCTTCGACCCCGCCCGGGACACCGTGCTGGTCGAGGGCCGGACGGTCGGCGCGGGCAGCAGGGTACGGCTGCTGCCCGGCCACCGCCGCACCGACGCCCAGGACCTCTTCCTGCACGGGCTGGACGCCCAGGTCGAGGCGGTGCTGCACGACGTGGACGGCGGGGTGCACCTGGCCGTCACCGTCGATGGCGACCCGGGTGCGGACATCCGCCGCGAGCAGGGCCGCTTCCTCTACTTCCAGCCCGACGAGGTGTCACCCCTGGAGGACGCGTGAACGCGCAGGACCACCCGCGGACCCTGGTCGCCGGGGTCGGCAACATCTTCCTCGGCGACGACGGCTTCGGTGTCGAGACCGTCCGCCGTCTGGCCGCGCTGCCGCTGCCGGGCCGTGTGGAGACGGTGGACGTCGGAGTGCGCGGCGTCCATCTCGCCTACCAGCTGCTGGACGGGTACGACACGCTGATCCTGGTCGACGCCACCGCCAGGGGCGGTCCGCCCGGCACCCTCTACCTGATCGAGGCGGCCGCACCCGGTGACATCGAACCCGACCAGGCCCTGCTGGACGGGCACCGGATGTCCCCGGACGCGGTGCTGGCCCTGCTGGGCACCCTCTGCGCGGGCACCGGTGGCACCGCGCCCAGGCGCATCCTGGTGGTGGGCTGCGAGCCGGCCGGCGTCGAGGAGGGCATCGGGCTCAGCCCCCCGGTGGCCCAGGCGGTGCCGGAGGCCGTCCAACTGGTGCTCCGGCTGCTGGAGGAGGACGGGCCGGCGCGGCTGCTGCCCGATGCCCTGGCCGGACCGGCGGCGAACTGAGGCCGCCGACCGGACGGCGGGTACGGCGGCCGCGAACCGGCGGCCGGCCGGCACCCGCCGAGCGGCTGTGAACCGACGCTGTGAACCGACGCGCGGGCACGACCTGACGAGTCGGCCGTGAACCGACGAGAAGAGAGAAGACCATCATGAAGAAGACCCTCCTCTGCGGGGTGGCCACCGCCCTGGCGGTCCTGGCGGCGGCGCTGTTCCTGCCGGACATCAAGCGGTACCTGAAGATCAGCCGGATGTGAGCGCCGGGCCGGGCCCGGGCTGCACCGAACGGGGTAGCCCGGGCCCGCCGGCGCGGCGTGGCGGGCCGCCGCCCCGGGCGGCCCGCCCTGTAATGGAGCCGGGCCGTCCCCGGACGGGACGCGCGGCAGAAGGGCACCCGATGCACGAGATGTCCATCGCGCTGGCCGTCGTCGGCCAGGTGGAGGAGGCGGCCCGCACGGGCGGTGCCACCGCCGTCCGCTCGGTGTGTCTCCAGGTCGGAGAGCTCGCCGGGGTCGTGCCCGACGCGCTGCAGTTCTGCTTCGAACTCGCCTGCGCGGGAACGGTACTGGAGGGCGCCACGCTGCTGCCCGAGACCGTGCCCGGCCGCGCCCGCTGCGCTTCCTGCGCGGACGAGTGGGCGGTCGGCATGCCACCGCAGCTCTGCTGCCCGCACTGCGGCGCGGCCGCCGCCGAACTGCTCTGCGGGCGCGAGCTGCAGATCCTCAGCGTGCAGTGGGACGACGGGCAGGCCGTCGCCGCATGCGGTGCGGCGGAGCACGGCATGGACGAACACCGCGCCCCGGCCCAGGAGTACGCCCGCCAACGGATCCACGAGGAGCGCTGAACCATGTGTCGTGTGGTCGACCTTCAGCAGGCGGTACTCGCCAAGAACGACGATTGCGCCCAGCGGCTGCGCGCCGAGCTGGCAGCCCGTGGCACCGTCGTCGTCAATCTGCTCTCCAGCCCCGGCAGCGGGAAGACCGCGCTGCTGGAACAGGAGCTGGTGCTGGCCCGGGAGCGGGGGGTGCCGGTCGCGGCGCTGACCGCCGACCTGGCCACCGAGAACGACGCCGTGCGCCTGGCCCGTTCCGGAGTGCCGGTCAAGCAGGTACTCACCGACGGGCTCTGCCACCTGGAGGCCGGGATGCTCGGACGCCACCTGGAGGGGTGGCTCCCCGCGGGCACCCGGCTGCTGTTCGTGGAGAACGTCGGCAACCTGGTCTGCCCGGCCTCCTACGACCTCGGGGAGACGCTGCGGGTCGCGCTCGCCTCGGTGACGGAGGGGGAGGACAAGCCGCTCAAGTACCCCACCGCGTTCGGGCTGGCGCAGCTGGTCGTGGTGACCAAGACCGACATCGCGGCGGCGGTGGGCTTCGACGAGGCGGCCTTCCGGGCCAACGTCCAGCAGGTAAACCCCGGTGTGGAGGTGCTGCTGACCTCGGCGCGCGGCGGCGCCGGCCTCGGCGCTCTGCTCGACCGGGCGCTGGCCGTCGGCGCGGGCGCTCCCGCCCACCGCCCGGTGATGGCCATGACGCCGCATGCCCACGAGCACGAGGGCGGTCACTCGCACTCGCACTCGCACTCGCACGATCACGTGCACGGGCCCGGCCCGAGCCGCACGCACTCCCACCGCCCGTCGGCGTCCCCGGTGCCGGCCGTCCCCGGCGGCCTCGCGCAGCCGCGTTCGTGACGGCCCCGCAGCCGGTGGCCGGCCCGCCGACCGCCGTGGTTGCGCGCGCCTCCGCCGCCGAACCGGTCGAGCGCAGGCGGGTGGAGGTGCGGGGCGTCGTCCAGGGCGTCGGGTTCCGGCCCTTCGTGTACTCGCTCGCCACCGGTCTCGGCCTGAGCGGGCAGGTCGCCAACACCGGCGAGGGGGTGATCGCCGAGGTCGAGGGCCCGCCGTACGCAGTCGCCCGGTTCTGCGAGCGGATCGCCGCCGAGGCACCGCCGCTGGCCCTGGTGGAGTCCGTCGACCACCGCCCGCTCCCCGTCCGGGGCGAGGACGGCTTCGCCATCCACCTCTCCCGGGCGCAGGGCCGGGCCCGCACCCTGGTCTCCCCGGACGTCGCCACCTGCGCCGACTGCCTCGCCGAGCTGGCCGACCCGGCCGACCGCCGCCACCGCCACCCCTTCATCACCTGTACGCACTGCGGGCCGCGCTTCACCATCGTCACCGGCCTGCCCTACGACCGGGCCCACACCACCATGGCCCGGTTCCCGATGTGCGCCGACTGTGCCCGCGAGTACGGCGACCCGGGCGACCGCCGCTTCCACGCCCAGCCCGTCGCCTGCCCCGCCTGCGGACCACGGCTGAGCCTGCTGGTCGCCCGCCCGGAGCACGACGGGCCCGCGCTGCCGGCCCTCGGCGCCGACCCGATCGCGCAGGCCCGGCGGCTGCTCGCGGCCGGGGCGATCCTCGCCGTCAAGGGCATCGGCGGCTACCACCTCGCCTGCGACGCCTCCAACACCGAGGCGGTGGAGCTGCTGCGCCGGCGCAAGGGGCGCGGCGACAAGCCGTTCGCGCTGATGGCCGGGGCGATCGGTGACATCGAGCACCTGGTCAGGCTGAACCCGCAGGAGCGCGCGCTGCTCACCGGCAGCGTCCGCCCGATCGTGCTGCTGCGCCGCCGGGCGGACTCCCGCGGCACGCACCCCGGGGCGCCGCAACCCGCCGACGCGGTGGCACCGCGCAGCGCCGACCTCGGCATCATGCTCCCGTACACCCCGGTGCACCACCTGCTGCTCGGGCTGCCGGGGGATCCGCCCGGGCCCCGGTTGCTGGTGATGACCAGCGGGAACCTGTCCGGCGAGCCGATCGTCACCGACGAGGGCGAGGCGCTGGAGCGCCTCGCCCACCTGGCCGACGCCTGGCTGACACACGACCGCCCGATCCAGGTGCCCTGCGACGACTCCGTGGTGCGGGTCTGCGACGGCGAGCAGCTGACGGTCCGCCGCTCGCGCGGGTACGCGCCGCTGCCGGTGGCGCTGCCGCTACCGGTGCGGGCGGCGCTCGCCGCCGGTGGGGACCTCAAGAACACCTTCTGCCTGGGTGAGGGGCGCCGCGCCTGGCTGTCCGCGCACATCGGGGACATGGACGACCTGCGCACCCAGGAGTCGTTCGGGCACGCCGTACGGCAGTTGGAGGCGATCACGGGCGTCAGGCCGGAGCTCCTGGCGGCCGACCGGCACCCGCGCTACCGCTCCGCGCAGTGGGCGCAGCGCCGGGCCGACGGCCGGCCGCTGATGCGGGTGCAGCACCACCACGCGCATGTCGCGGCGGCGATGGCGGAGCACGGCCTGGACGGTCGGGAGCGGGTGATCGGCGTCGCCTTCGACGGGACGGGGTACGGCGACGGTGGGGCGGTCTGGGGCGGTGAGATCCTGCTGGCCGACTACGACGGGTACCGGCGCTTCGCGCACCTGGCCCATGTACCGCTGCCCGGTGGGGATGCCGCCGTGCGGCGGCCGTACCGGATGGCGCTGGCCCATCTGCGGGCGGCGGGCATCCCCTGGACGGCCGACCTGCCCTGCGCGGCGGCCTGCCCGGCCGAGGAACGGCGGCTGCTGGCAAGGCAGTTGGAGCGTGACCTGAACTGTGTGCCGACCTCCAGCATGGGGCGGCTGTTCGATGCGGTCTCCTCGCTCGCCGGGGTGTGCCACCTGGCGGGGTACGAGGCGCAGGCCGCGATCGAGCTGGAGGCGGCCGCGCTGGCCGGCCCCGGCCCCGGCGGTGGCGGCCCGGGCCGGGCGGGCTACACCTTCGAGTTCGAGCCGGGCGGGGCGTCCCGGGCCGCCGACCCGGCGCCGGTGCTGGCCGCCGTGGTCGCGGACCTGCGGGCGGGCGTACCGCCCGGCGTGATCGCGGCGCGCTTCCACGCGGCGGTGGCCGGCCTGGTGCGGCAGGCCTGCGCGCTGGCACGCGAGCGGCACGGGCTCGGTGTGGTGGCCCTGACCGGCGGGGTGTTCGCCAACACCCTGCTCTCCTCGGCCTGCGCGAGCGGGCTGCGGGAGGACGGCTTCACCGTACTGCGCCACCGGCTCGTACCCCCGAACGACGGCGGGCTGGCGCTCGGTCAGCTGATGGTCGCCGCCCGCGCGCAGGGCGCGCCCGCCCACTGACCACCGTGCCGGCCGTCCGTCACCGGCCGCCGATGTCCGGCCGGCCATCGCCGGCCGGTACCCGGCGTGGTGGCGCCGGACCACGGATCGTACCCACAGCGAGGAGAACCACCCATGTGCCTGGCGGTACCCGGCCGAGTGCTGGACATCGAGGAGCGGGACGGCACCCGCATGGCCACCGTCGACTTCGGCGGAGTGGTCAAGGAGGTGTGCCTGGAGTACCTCCCCGACCTCCAGGTCGGCGAGTACGCCATCGTCCATGTGGGATTCGCCCTGCAACGGCTGGATGAGGAGTCGGCCCGGCACACCCTGGAGCTGTTCGCCAATCTCGGGCTGCTCCAGGAGGAGTTCGGCGACCCGTGGGAGCAGGCCGCGCAGGAGCTCGGAGCGCCGTGGCCGGGGGACGTCGGGGCGGCGGCGGAACAGGCGCCGGAACAGGCACCGGAACAGGCGGCGGTGCAGGCGGAGCCGGTGGCGCAGACGGAGGCAGTGGAGGCAGCGGCAGTGCGGGAGGCCCGGCAGTGAAGTACATCGACGAGTTCCAGGACCCCGAGCTGGCCCGGCGCCTGCTCGACGACATCCACGCCACGGTGACCAGGCCGTGGGCCCTGATGGAGGTGTGCGGCGGGCAGACGCACACCATCATCCGGCACGGAATCGACCAACTGCTGCCCGAACAGGTCGAGTTGATCCACGGCCCGGGCTGCCCGGTGTGCGTCACCCCGCTGGAGGTGATCGACAAGGCGCTGGAGATCGCCTCGCGCCCCGGGGTGATCTTCTGCTCCTTCGGTGACATGCTCCGGGTGCCCGGCACCGACCGCGATCTGTTCCGGGTCCGCGGCGAGGGCGGCGACGTCCGGGTGGTCTACTCCCCGCTCGACGCGCTGCGGATCGCCCAGCAGAACCCCGGAAAGCAGGTGGTGTTCTTCGGCATCGGCTTCGAGACCACGGCTCCGCCCAACGCCATGACGGTGTACCAGGCGCGCAAGCTCGGCATCACCAACTTCAGTCTGCTGGTCTCGCATGTGCGGGTGCCCCCCGCGATCGAGGCGATCATGCGCTCCCCGAGCTGCCGGGTGCAGGCCTTCCTCGCCGCCGGGCACGTGTGCAGCGTGATGGGCGTCGAGGAGTACCCGGAACTGGCGGAGCGGTTCCGGGTGCCCATCGTGGTGACGGGGTTCGAGCCGCTGGACATCCTGGAGGGGGTGCGGCGCACCGTGCGCCAGCTGGAGCGCGGCGAGCACACCGTGGAGAACGCCTACCGGCGCGCGGTGCGGCCCGAGGGCAACCCGGCGGCCAAGGCGATGCTGGAGGACGTCTTCGAGGTCACCGACCGGGCCTGGCGCGGCATCGGGGTCATCCCCGAGAGCGGCTGGCGGCTCTCCGCCCGCTACCGCGAGTTCGACGCCGAGCACAGGTTCTCCGTCACCGGGATCCGTACCGAGGAACCCGCCGCGTGCCGCAGCGGCGAAGTCCTGCAGGGCCTGCTGAAGCCGCACGAGTGCGAGGCCTTCGGCACCACCTGCACCCCGCGCAACCCGCTGGGGGCCACCATGGTCTCCAGCGAGGGTGCCTGCGCCGCGTACTACCTCTACCGGCGGCTCGACGTCGCCGCGCCGCGACTGGAGGCGACCCCCGTTGTCTGACACCACCCTGCCCAGGTCCGCCCAGGCCGCGGACATCCTGGCGTGGACCTGCCCCGTCCCGCTGCGTGACCAGCCCCGGGTGGTGATGGGCCACGGCGGCGGCGGCGCGATGTCCGCCGAGCTGGTCCAGCACGTCTTCGCGCCGGCCTTCGGCGGACCGGTGCTGGCGCAGCTCGGCGACTGCGCCGCCCTGACGCTCGGGGGAGTACGGCTGGCCTTCTCCACCGACTCCTTCGTGGTACGGCCGCTGTTCTTCCCCGGCGGCAGCATCGGGGACCTGGCCGTCAACGGCACCGTCAACGACCTGGCGATGAGCGGCGCCAGGGCGGCGTACCTCTCCTGCGGGTTCATCCTGGAGGAGGGGGTGGAGATCTCCGTCCTCGCCCGGGTCGCGCAGGCGCTCGGGGCGGCCGCCCGCGCGGCCGGGGTGGAGGTGGCCACCGGCGACACCAAGGTGGTGGAGGCAGGGCACGGGGACGGCGTCTACATCAACACGGCCGGCATCGGCCTGATCCCGGCCGGGGTGGACCTGCGCCCGGAGCGGGTGGTGCCCGGGGACGTGGTGATCGTCAGCGGCGCAATCGGCGTCCACGGAGTGGCGATCATGAGCGTCCGCGAGGGCCTGGAGTTCGGCGTCGAGATCGAGAGCGACTGCGCGGCGCTGGGCGGCCTGGTGGACGCCATGCTCGCCGTCACCCCCGACCTGCACGTGCTGCGCGACCCGACCAGGGGCGGGCTGGCGGCCGCACTGAACGAGATCGCCTCGGCGGCCGGGGTCGGCGTGGTCGTCCAGGAACGCGCGGTGCCCGTACCGCCGCCGGTGGCCAATGCCTGCGCGGTGCTCGGCCTCGACCCGATGTACGTCGCCAACGAGGGCAAGCTGGTCGCCTTCGTCCCCCGGGAGCACGCGGAGGCCGTCCTGGCGGCGATGCGGGCGCACCCGCTGGGCGCGGGGGCGGCGGTCATCGGCGAGGCGGTGGCGGAGCACCCCGGCATGGTGGTGGCCCGCACCGGCCTGGGCGGCACCCGGGTGGTCGACCTGCCGATCGGGGAGCAGCTGCCGCGGATCTGCTGAGCGGCCCCGGGCCGGCCCGGGTGCGGCGCACGGCGGCCGCCCCGGGCCGCGCCGTGCTCAGGTGCGGCCGAAGCGGACGGTGTGGTCGGCGAACTCCACCGCCATCTCGTCGGTGACGGTGGGGCGGGTGCGCCGGGTGGTGGCGAGGTAGTCCTCCGTCGTGGGGCGGGCCCGGCGGCCGGTGTCCATGGTCAGCTCGAAGGTGGCCTGGGCGACGGTACGGGCGGCCTGCGCGATGTCCGCCGGGGTGAAGCCGTCGCTGGCGTCGGCGAGTGCGGCGACGTCCACCTCGGCCCCGGCCCTGGCCAGGTAGCTGGACCACAGCGCGCACCTGGCCTCGTGGTCGGGCGGCCCGATCGGCAGCACGTAGTCGAAGCGGCCGTGCCGCAGGAACGCCGGATCGAGGGCGGCCACGTTGTTGGTGGCGCAGACCAGCAGCCGGCCGTCGCGGTCCCGGAAGCGCACGATCGACTTCAGCAGCTCGTTGACCACGCCGACGAACGCCGGGTCCGCCTCGCTGCGCAGGCCCGCGACCTCCTCCACCTCGTCGATGAACACCAGCACGTGGTCCAGCTGCTCGACCTCGCCGAAGCGCCGGCTCAGGCCGCCCGCCAGCCCGCCCTCCAGCGCCAGCCGGGACGGGAAGAGCTCCATGAACGGCCACCCCAGCCGGCCGGCCACCGCCTGGGCGAAGGTGCTCTTACCGGTGCCGGGCGGGCCGAACAGCACCACGGCCTGCGGCGGCTCGACGCCGTGCTGGGCGGCCAGCTCCGGGTGGGTCAGCGGCAGCACCAGGCGGCGCTCGATGAGCCGCTTCTCGGCGCTCATCCCGGCGAGCCGGCGCCAGAGCCCACTCGGCGGGACCAGCGCGCCGAGTGAGGCCAGCAGCACCACGTCCTGGGCGGTGACCGCCTGGGCCTTCTCGAAGTAGGTGAGGCCCTCGCGGGGGCGGAAGCCCGCGTTGCGCAGCGCGGTGGCACCGGTCTCGTCCGGCGGGAGCACCGTCGCCAGCGTCCGCACCCCGGCCCCCTGCATCCGGTGCTCCAGGGCCGACAGCAGCTCGGTGCCCATGCCGAGGTTGCGCCAGGCGGGGTGCAGACAGATCCGCAGCACCCAGGCGCGGTCCCCCTCCACCCGGCCCACCGCCGCCCCGACCAGATGGCCGTCGGCCACCGCGACCACGCACGGGTGCAGGGCGTGCAGGGCCGCGACGACGTCGGACAGGCCGAACACCGCGGGCGCGTCGGTCGTGCCGCTCTCGGCGTCCAGCCGGACCACGGCCTCCAGGTCGTCCGGGGTGAAGTCGCGCACATGCCAGCCGGCCATGCTCAAGCCTCCGGTTCGCCAGCCTGCCAGTTCAATCATCGCCCCGGCGGCGCCCGGGTGCGGGGGCGGACCATACCGGTGGCCGCTCACCGACCGTGACGGGCGCTGCGGCGGGTGGCGACCCGCCCGGACGGCGCACCCGGGGCGGTGCGCCGTCGAACGGCCCTCGGGGAGCGGGCCGGGGGCGGCCGCCGGCGTGCCCCGGGCACGGTGATCGGCCGTTGATCGGGCGTAGAGCCGGGGCGTGGAGCATCACCTCTCAGGGAAACCGGACGGCGGCCACCGCCCCGGCCGGAGCGAGAGCCGACCGTATGACGGCCGGTCCGATCCCCAGTGCCGCAAGTGACATGGCTCAGGCCGGCGAAGACGCGGGGCTGCTGCCGCCGATCATCGGGCCGGTCACCGACCCCGGCGCGCGCGGGTCCAAGCAGGTCGACATCGACTACTACGGGCACCGCTACAAGCTGATGACCAGCGCGATCCTCTACAAGCAGGCCTCGCTGCGCGCATTCGACAAGATCTTCTGCATCGCTCCCAACGTCCGGCTGGAGCCGCTGGAGACGGCCGGCACCAACCGGCACCTGGCCGAGTTCCACCAGCTCGACGTGGAGGTGGCGGGTGCCTCCCGGGAGCAGATCGTCCAGCTGGTGGAGGATCTGGTGCGGCACGTGGTGCGCGGCACCCTGGCGGCGCTGCCCGAGACCGCCCCGGTGGTGGCCGCGTACCGGCTGGCGCCCGAGGCCGCCCGGCTGCTGGACCTCGCGGCCGGGTACGTACCGCTCGGCTCGCTGGCCGCGGTACGGAACGCGCTGGAGCCCGAGATCGCGGCCGAGCTGCGCCGCCGGGAGCGGACCGGCGCGCAGCGGGTCATCGCCCCCCGGCGCGGGGTGCTGCTGCGCCGTACGGTCACCCGCGAGGGCTGGGACCAGGCCCGGCTGCTCCCGTTCGGGTGCGCCTGCGAGGGCGGTGCCGGGTACGGGTCCCAGCGCGGCGAGGAGGGGGGAGAGGAGGCGGCTTCCGGCGAGGGGGAGCTGCTGCTGACACCGGTCGGGGACTACCTGCTCACCGAGCGGGCGCGGGTCACCCCGGAGCGGCGGGAGGCCGCGCTGGCGGCGCTTCGGAGGTGGGACGGGATGTGCTGGTGACGCCGGGCGGGGCGGCGCCGGGCGGGTGGAGTCGGCGGTGACGACCCGTCCGGGGGTGGCGGTGTCACGGGTGGTCCGTCCCGTTGTACGGGGGCACCTCCCGGGAGGCGGGCGTGGGGGAGGCTGCCTGCCCCGGGGGAGCGCGCGCGTGGGTCCGGACGCGGCGGCTGCCCCCAGAGTTGGACTGGACCACCTGGTGGGTCAGGGGCCCCGGTGCACGATTACGGTATGAACACACTCTTTTGACCGAATGTTGACCGGGGTGACCGTGTGGACCTCGACCGATGGCCACCTCGCGCCGACGGCCCGGCCGATCACCGCGCGGACCCGCTGTGCGGGGGGCTGCGCGCCCGCCGTCCGGCGGGGGTGGGTGCCGGTGACACCCGCCGAAGGTGGGGTCTGGTCGAGCCCGCCGGGTGAGCCCGTTCTGACCTCTCCTCAGGATCATTACACCATCGGCGCTTTGGTGAACCCGGTGGCCCTCGGGGCACTTTGCATGTCTTCGACAAGCTTATGACTCGTCAGTAACATAGCGTGCGGCGGCCGTTCCCGTGCCGCCTGCGCCCACCGACCTGGGGCGGTGTGTCTCGCCCGCCGCTCCGAAGGGGACTTGTTGAACAGCTCCATACGTACGGGCGTTCGCCCTGCCATCGCCACGCTGCTGGTGTTCGGCGGCGCCGCCTGCGCGGCCCCCGCCACCGTGCCGCAGAACTCGGCGCTCGTCGTCTCGACGGTGACGGACTCCGCCACACCGACCGGCGCGGCCTCACCGTCCGGCCGTGCCGCACAGGCATCGCCGGCGGCCCGGGCCGGCACCGCGGCCCCGTCCTCCGCCGCGCCCTCGCGCGCCGGCGCGGCGGGCGTGCTGCCGGTGACGGCCGCCCAGCCGGGCAGCCAGCAGCTCGCCATCGGCACCCCGGGGCAGGCCGGGCCCGCCGTGGCCCCGGCGCCCAAGAACATCCGGCTCGCCTCCTACGACCCCGGCGCCGGCACCGCGGTGCTGACCACCGCGCCCGCCCCGGAGTCGCAAACGGCGGCGCCGGGCGCGGGGCAGGCCCAGCCCACGACGCCATCCGCGGTGCCGACCGCCGTGCCGTCCGCCGCCGCATCGTCGTCCGGCCCGGCCGCCCCGGCGCGCGCCGCCTCCGCGGCGCCGTCGGCGTCCTCGGTGTCCGCGGCGCCGTCGGCCGCCGAGGCGTCGAGCCCGGCCGCCGCGGTGAAGCCGGGCCAGCTGATCGCCAGCCCGCCGACCGCCGCCGCGCCGAAGGGCGCACTGGTGGCCGTCACCGAGGTGCACCCGGCGAGCGCCGACAGCGTGAGCGTCTCGACCCGCCCGGCCACCGTGGCCGAGCTGCTCGGCGGCGCCGAGGCGGACGGCCAGGTCGCCGTGGACCCGCACGCGGTCCAGGTGACGCCGCTGGTCAAGGACGTGAAGGCGTCCTTCGGCCGGCAGAACGGCACGACCACCGCGGATGCCTCCGGCACCCTGGCGGTCGACGTGAAGGCCCCGATCCCGCTGCCCGGCGGCGCGAGTGCCGAGGCCTCGGGTTCGGTCGAGCTGCACCCCGCCGTCCGCTTCGCGTACCACGGGGCCGGCCCGGGCAGCCCGCGGACGGCGTCCATCGGCTTCGACCTCGGCGCCCACGCCCAGTGGAAGATCAACGGGCAGTTCGAGCGCGGCACCGGCGCGGCCCCGCTGAAGGTGCCCTTCGCGGAGCTGCACGCCAGCCCCGTCCTCACCGTCGCCGGCATGCCGATCGTGGTGAACCTCGGGCTGACCTGCTTCCTGGAGATCAGCGCGGACGGCAAGGTCACCATGTCGGCCGAGCAGGAGTTCACCGGCGCCTGGGCGGTCCGCGCGGACTACACCGGCGGCAGCGGCTGGACCCCGACCACCGACCCGGGGGACACCAAGGTCTCCCCGGTCCGCTTCCAGCTGGACGGCAAGGCCGCCGTCCGTGCCGGCCTCGGCGCCGAGGTGAGCGTCGGGCTGTACGACACTGTGGGTGTCGAGGCGACCCTCGAACCGTACCTGCGCGCGCAGGTGGACGGCTCGCTGTCGGTGGACACCTCCGGTGCCCCGCCGAAGGTCAAGGGCGCCTGGGCGCTCTACGGCGGCGTGGACCTGAACGGCGCGCTGTCCGCGCACCTGAAGATCTTCGGGACGCCGTTGATCGAGAAGAAGATCCCGCTGCCGGTCTTCCACCGGGAGTGGCCGTTGCTGGGCGGTAGCGCCGCCCCGGTGCCCCCGGCGCACTGAGCCCGGTGCGCAAACCGAGCCCGGCGGGCTGACTCCGGCCGGCGCCCTCACCCGGCGCCCGCCGTACCGGCCGCCGGGCCCGGATGTTCGGGGTGGGGACGGCAGATCGTCCACCCCCGAACATCCGTTCGACTGCATCGAGCCGCCCGGGAGTGGCGTGGGTCACTCTTTCGGGGCTTCTCGAAAGCCGGTGCGGATCGACTGACCATCAGTCATATGACCTACGTGGCATGCCCACCATCGACTGACGAACAGTCAGTCAGGATCGGTTCTCGACCAGTTGGGCGCAGCACGGGCCTTCGCCGGCCGCCCGACGGAGCTACCATCGATTGGGTTGCCCTGCTCCGGCCCGGATGCGCGGTGCCCACTCGGGCCCACCCCGCAGCCCTCAAGGCCTGGCACCCGCCACGGGCAGGGATGAGGGACGAGGAGCGAACGGCCACCATGACGCAGAGCCGCACACCGCAGGACCGGGATCTCCGGACCGACGGGAGCGCGGGGCCGCTCGCCCTGTTCCCCGGCCGCCCGGCCACCGCGCCGCGCACCCTGGTGGACGTCCTGGAGGCGACCGTCCGGGCCCACCCCGACGAGCCCGCCCTCGACGACGGCCGCACCGCGCTGACCTACCGCGCGCTGGCCGCCGAGGTCGAGACGCTGCGCCGCCGCCTGGCCGCGGCCGGCATCGGCACGGGTGACCGGGTCGGTGTCCGGGTCCCGTCCGGCACCAACGACCTGTACATCGGCATCCTGGCGGTCCTCGCCGCGGGCGCCGCCTACGTCCCGGTGGACGCCGAGGACCCGGACGAGCGCGCGGCGCTGGTCTTCGGCGAGGCGGCCGTGAGCGCCGTCCTGGGCGCCGACCGCAGCCTCGCCCTCACCGCCCCCACGGGTGGCGACGCCACCGCGCCGGGCCGGGCCGGCCCGGCGGGCCGCCCGGGCCCCGGCGACGACGCCTGGATCATCTTCACCTCGGGCTCCACCGGCAAGCCCAAGGGCGTGGCCGTCACCCACCGCAATGCCGCCGCCTTCGTCGACGCCGAGGCCGCGCTCTTCCTCCAGGAGGAGCCGATCGGCCCCGGCGACCGCGTGATGGCCGGCCTGTCGGTCGCCTTCGACGCCTCCTGCGAGGAGATGTGGCTGGCCTGGCGCCACGGCGCCTGCCTGGTGCCGGTGCCCCGCTCCCAGGTGCGCAGCGGCGCCGACCTCGGCCCCTGGCTCGCCGATCAGGAGATCACCGTCGTCTCCACGGTGCCCACACTCGCCGCGCTCTGGCCGGCCGAGGCGCTGATCGAGGTCCGGCTGCTGATCTTCGGCGGCGAGGCCTGCCCGCCCGAGCTGGTCCAGCGCCTGGTCACCGAGGGCCGCGAGGTGTGGAACACCTACGGTCCCACCGAGGCCACCGTCGTCGCCTGCGCTTCACTGCTGAGCGCCGACGGCCCGGTCAGGATCGGCCTGCCACTGGACGGCTGGGAGCTGGCCGTGGTCGACGAGGCCGGCGACCCGGTCGCCATGGGCGCCGCGGGCCAGCTGGTGATCGGCGGGGTGGGCCTGGCCCGCTACCTCGACCCGGAGAAGGACGCCGAGAAGTACGCCCCGCTGAAGTCGCTCGACTGGGACCGCGCCTACCGCAGCGGCGACCTGGTACAGGCCGAGCCCGAGGGGCTGCTGTTCCTCGGACGAGGCGACGAGCAGGTCAAGCTCGGCGGCCGGCGGATCGAGCTCGGCGAGGTCGACGCCGCCCTCCAGGCCCTGCCGGGCGTGGCGGGCGCCGCCGCCGCCGTACGGACCGCCCGCGGCGGCAACCAGCTGCTGGTCGGCTACCTGGTCATCCAGGACGACTGGGACCACGCCAAGGCCGTCGAACGGCTGCGCGCCGAGCTGCCCGCCGCCCTGGTGCCGCTGCTCGCCCCCGTCGACTCGCTGCCCACCCGCACCTCCGGCAAGGTCGACCGCGCCGCGCTGCCCTGGCCGCTGCCCGACCTGGGGGGCGCGAGCCCCGCGGAGCACCTCTACGGGACGGAGGCCTGGCTCGCCGAGCAGTGGAGCGAGATCCTCGGCGTCCCCGTGAACAGCGCCCAGGACGACTTCTTCGCGATCGGCGGCTCCAGCCTGGCCGCCGCCCGCCTGACCACACTGCTGCGCGGCCGCTACCCGGCGGCCGCCGTCCTGGACATCTACCAGCAGCCCGTGCTGCGCAAGCTGGCGCGCCACCTGGAGCGCTCGGCGCAGGGCGACGGCGCCGCCCGCACGATCGAGCTCGTCCCGGCCCGCGCCAAGCTGATCCAGCTGCTCCTGCTGGTGCCGCTGTTCACGCTGGTCGGCCTGCGCTGGACGATCGGGCTGCTGGCGCTGGGCAATGTGCTGTCCTGGTTCGGCAGCTACCCGTGGGCGCCGACCGCGTCCTGGTGGCTGGTCGGCGCCGGCGCGCTGCTGCTGTTCAGCCCGCCCGGCCGGCTGGCGATCGCCGCCGGCGGCGCCCGGCTGCTGCTGCGCGGGCTGCGGCCCGGCAGCTACCCTCGCGGCGGCGCCGTCCACCTGCGGCTCTGGACGGCGGAGCGGCTGAGCGAGCTGAGCGGCGCGACCGCGCTCTCCGGCGCCTGGCTGGTGCGCTACGGCCGGGCGCTCGGCGCCAGGATCGGCCCCGAGGTCGACCTGCACGCGCTGCCCCCCGTCACGGGCATGCTCCGGCTGGGCCGCGGCTGCGCGGTCGAGGCCGAGGTGGACCTGTCCGGCTACTGGCTGGACGGGGACCGGCTGGAGGTCGGCCAGGTCCGGGTCGGCTCCGGCGCGGTGGTCGGCACCCGCAGCGCGCTCTTCCCCGGTGCCCGGGTCGGCAAGCGCGCCCAGGTCGCGCCCGGATCCGGCGTCACCGGCCAGATCCCGACCGGCCAGCGCTGGGCCGGCGCGCCGGCCGCCAAGCTGGGCAAGGCCGACCGCGGCTGGCCCGAGCAGCGCCCGCCGCGCCGGGCCCGGTGGGCCGCCGCGTACGGCGCGGCCGGGCTGGGCCTGAGCCTGCTGCCGGTGCTCGCGGCGCTGCCCGCACTGGCCGTGCTGATCCACTTCGTCCGGCCCGGCGAGGGCCTGGGCGAGGCCCTGCTCGGCGCGCTCGCCGCGGTGGTGCCCGCCACGCTCGCCTTCGGGCTGACGTACGCGGTGCTGCTGCTGGCCGCCGTCCGGCTGCTGAGCGTGGGGCTGCGGCCCGGCCACCACCCGCTGCACGGGCGGGTCGGCTGGCAGGCCTGGACGGTCAGCCAGCTGATGGACCTGGCCCGCGAGACGCTCTTCCCGCTGTACGCGGGCCTGATCACCCCGGTCTGGCTGCGCGCGCTGGGCATGAAGGTGGGCACCGGGGCCGAGGTCTCCACGGTGCTGGCCCTGCCCAGCCTGACCACGGTCGGTGACGGCGCCTTCCTCGCGGACGACACCCTGATCGCCCCGTACGAGCTGGGCGGCGGCTGGCTGCACCTCGGAGAGGCCGAGATCGGCGAGCGCGCCTTCCTCGGCAACTCCGGGATGACCGCGCCCGGGCGCGCGGTGCCGGACCGGGGCCTGGTGGGCGTGCTGTCCGCGACCCCGAAGAAGGCCAAGAAGGGCAGCTCGTACCTGGGCATGCCGCCGATGCGCCTGCCGCGTTCGGCCGATGCCGGCGACCAGAGCCTGACCTACGACCCCCCGGCCCGGCTGCTCTGGGCGCGCGCGCTGGTCGAGGTCTGCCGGCTGGTGCCGGTGCTGGCCTCCGCGGCGCTCGGTGTGCTGACGGTGGCCGCGCTGGCCCGGCTGGCCGAGGCCGGCTCCCCGGCGCTGGCCGCGCTGCTGTCGGGGCTGGTGCTGCTGGGCGCCGGCCTGGCGGCCTGCCTGGTGTCGATCGCCGCCAAGTGGATCCTGGTGGGTCGCTTCCGCGCGGTGGAGCACCCGCTCTGGAGCAGCTTCGTGTGGCGTAACGAGCTGGCCGACACCTTCGTGGAGGTGCTGGCCGTGCCGTGGCTGATCGGCGCGGTGCCCGGCACCCCGGTGCTCAACCTCTGGCTGCGGGGGCTGGGCGCCCGGGTCGGGCGGGGCGTCTGGTGCGAGAGCTACTGGCTGCCCGAGGCGGACCTGGTCACCCTCGGCGACGGCGTGAGCGTCAACCGCGGGTGCGTGCTGCAGACCCACCTCTTCCACGACCGGATCATGAGGATGGATACTGTGGTCCTGCGTGAGGGTGCCACCCTGGGCCCTGGTGGCATCGTCCTGCCCGGCAGCACCGTCGGGGCCCGCAGCACGCTGGGGCCGGCCTCGCTGGTGATGCGCGCCGAGTCCGTGCCGGCCGACACCCGGTGGCTCGGCAACCCGATCGAGGCCTGGCAGGCCTAGCGGCGCCGGCTCCCACGTCCCCGTGCGTGCGGCCGCCGCTGCCCGCGCGTCGCACAACGCACGTCGCACAACGCACGTCGTAGATCGCAGGGAGCGTACGAACCGGTGAGTCCCAAGCAGCTGCCGGTTCCCGGCGTCGACCCGTACTTCCCCGACCACGGCGACGCCCGTTACCGCGTCCACCGCTACGAGCTGGCCCTGGACTACCGCCCCGGGCCCAACCGGCTCGGTGGCGCCGCCCGGCTGAGCGCGGTGGCCGGCGGGGCGCCGCTGCGGGAGTTCGCCCTCGACCTG
The DNA here is from genome assembly GCF_044457565.1 of Kitasatospora sp. NPDC050543. Lineage (NCBI taxonomy): Bacteria > Bacillati > Actinomycetota > Actinomycetes > Kitasatosporales > Streptomycetaceae > Kitasatospora > Kitasatospora sp. NPDC050543. Next base: position 56,085 of record NZ_JBITGZ010000026.1, read on the forward strand.
GCCGACTTCCGGATCGGCCGGGTCCTGGTGGACGGCCGCGCCGCGCACTACACCCACCGGGCCGGCAAGCTGCGGGTACGCCCGGCGAAGGCGCTCGGGGCCGGAGCCGCGTTCACCGTCGAGGTGCACTACACCGGCAACCCCAAGCCCGTCCGCAGCCAATGGGGCGGCCTCGGCTGGGAGGAGCTGACCGACGGCGCGCTGGTCGCCAGCCAGCCGGTCGGCGCGCCGTCCTGGTACCCGTGCAACGACCGACCGGCCGACAAGGCCACCTACCAGATCTCCATCACCACGCCCTCGCCGTACACCGTGGTGGTCGGCGGCCGGCTGCTCACCCGGACCACCCGCGCCAGCAGCACCACCTGGGTGTACGAGCAGGCCGCACCCACCTCCAGCTACCTGGTCACGGTCTCGATCGGCCAGTACGAGGCCGTGCGGCTGACCGGGTCCGCCCCCGGGGCCTTCCCGGTCGCCGACCCGCGCCGACCAGTCCCGCAGACGGCCTACCTGCCCGCGCGGCTGCTGCCCGAGTTCACCCGGGACTTCGGCCGCCAGCCCCAGATGATGCACTTCTTCGAGGAGGTGTTCGGGCCGTACCCGTTCGGCGAGTACGCGGTGGTCGTCGCCGACGAGGAGCTGGACGTCCCGGTGGAGGCGCAGGGCGTGGCCACCTTCGGAACCAACCACGTGGACGGCGGCCGCGGCTTCGAGCGCCTGGTCGCCCACGAGCTGGCCCACCAGTGGTTCGGCAACAGCGTGAGCATCGCCGACTGGCGGCACATCTGGCTCAACGAGGGCTTCGCCAAGTACGCGGAGTGGCTCTGGTCGGAGCAGTCCGGCGGCCTGCCCGCCGCCGCGCACGCCGCCACCGCGCACGCCCTGCTCAGCAGGCTCCCGCAGGACCTGCGCCTGGGCGACCCGGGCCGGAAGCTGATGTTCGACGACCGGCTCTACCAGCGCGGCGGGCTGACCATCCACGCGCTGCGCTGCGCGCTGGGCGACGCCGCGTTCTTCCCGATGGTCCGGGACTGGGCGGCGATACACCGCCACGGGGTGGTCAGCACCGCGGACTTCACCGCGCACGCCCGGCACTACGCCGCCGGGCCGCTGGACGGCCTCTTCGACGCCTGGCTGCGGGAGGGCGCCCTGCCCCCGCTGCCCCTCGCCGCCTGACCTCGCGGACGACCCTTCGGCGCCTGACCCGGCGCGCGGAGAGCGCCCGGGCGTGGCCCCGCACCCCGCGCCGGGCACCCGCGCCCCCACCGATCTGACGCGCCGTCTCCGCGCCCCCGGCGGCGCCCGTCCCTGGAGCCGCCGGGCCCGCCCCCGCGCCCACCTGACGACGCTGCACTCCAGGCCGCGCGGAGTGCAGCGAGGGCAAGGTCACACCGATTGGACCTGCTGCTTCGCGCCCCGCACCTCTAGCCTTCCCTCATGAGCGTCCCGCCCGAAGAGCTGTCCCTGGCTGCCGAGTTTCCGGATACCTCCCGGGAGCAGTGGCAGCGCCTTGTAGAAGGCGTCCTGCGCAAGTCCGGCATCGAGGACGCGGTCGGCGCACAGGCCGAGACCGCGCTCTCCACCGGCCTTCAGGACGGACTGCGCGTCCGTCCCCTCTACACCGCCGAGGACACCACGGCCGACCCCGGCTACCCGGGCTTCCCGCCCTTCGTCCGGGGCAACCGCCCCCAGGGCTCCGCCCTCGCCGGCTGGGACGTACGCCAGCGCCACGCCCACCCCGACCCCAAGCGCTCCAACGAGGCCGTGCTCGCGGACCTGGAGAACGGCGTCGGCTCGCTCTGGCTGGCCGTCGGCGAGGGCGCGCTGCCCGTCGAGGCGCTGCCCGAGGTACTGGAGGGCGTCTACCTGGACCTCGCCCCGATCGCCCTCGACGCCGGCGACGAGTTCGTGCCCGCCGCCGAGCAGTTGCTCGACCTGTACGCCCGGCGCGAGGTACCCGCCGCCGACGCCGCGGGCAGCCTCGGCGGCGACCCGCTCGGCCTGCTCGCCCGCACCGGACGCGAGGACGACACCGCCCGGCAGCTCACCGCCGCCGCCGCCCTCGCCGGCCGCTGCGCCCGTGAGTACCCGGCCGTGCGCGCCCTGACCGTGGACGCCCTCGTCCACCACGACGCCGGCGCCTCCCCCGCCGAGGAGCTCGGCTGCTCGCTCGCCACCGGCCTCGCCTACCTACGCGAGCTCACCGCCGCCGGCCTCACCGTCGACGAGGCTGCCGCCCAGATCGACTTCCGCTACGCCGCCACCGCCGACCAGTTCCTCACCATCGCCAAGTTCCGTGCCGCCCGCAGGCTCTGGGCGCGCGTCACCCAGGTCTGCGGCGCCGACCCGGCGCCCGCCGCGCAGCGCCAGCACGCGGTCACCTCCGCCGTGATGATGACCGAGCGCGACCCGTGGGTGAACATGCTCCGCACCACCGTCGCCTGCCTGGCGGCCGGCGTCGGCGGCGCCGACGCGGTGACGGTCCTTCCGTTCGACGCGGCCCTCGGCTTGCCCGACGCCTTCGCCCGCCGGGTCGCCCGCAACACCCAGGCGATCCTGCTGGAGGAGTCCCACCTGGCCCGGGTCATCGACCCGGCGGGCGGCTCCTGGTACGTCGAACAGCTCACCGACGAGCTCGCCCACGCCGCCTGGGCCTGGTTCCAGGAGATCGAGCGGGCCGGCGGCCAGCAGGCGGCGCTGCACTCCGGCCTGGTGCGCGAGCGGATCGCCGCCACCTGGGCCGCCCGCTCCGCCGACCTCGCGCACCGCCGCGAACCCATCACCGGCGTCAGCGAGTTCCCCAACCTCCAGGAGCAGCCGGTGGTCCGCGAGCCGGCCCCCGCCGCCCCCGGCGGCGGCCTGCCCAGAGTGCGCCGGGCCGAGGCCTTCGAGGCGCTGCGCACCCGCTCCGACGCGACCCTCGCGCAGACCGGGCAGCGGCCGCGGCTCTTCCTGGCGGCCATCGGGCCAGCCGCCGCGCACACCGCGCGCTCCGCCTTCGCCGCCAACCTGTTCCAGGTCGGCGGCATCGAGACCGTCCTCGGTGAGGGCGCCGACCCGGCCGCCCTGGCCGAGGCGTTCACCGCCGGCGGCGCCCCCGTCGCGTGCATCTGCTCCAGCGACAAGCTGTACGGCGAGCACGCCGAAGCCCTCGCCGCCGCGCTCAAGGCGGCCGGCGCCCGCCGGGTGCTGCTCGCCGGCCGCCCCGGAGACCAGGGCGAGGCCTACCGTCAGGCCGGCATCGACGGCTACATCCACGCGGGCTGCGACGCCGTCGCCGTCCTCACCTCGGCCCTCGACGAGATCGGAGCGGTGTGATGATCCCCGACTTCACCGAGATCGGACTCGACGGGGCCGAGCGCCCCGCGACCACCGGCGACCAGTGGCAGGAGGCCTGGCAGCAGGCCACCGGCAAGGCCACCGAGGAGCTCCTCTGGGAGACCCCCGAGGGCATCGGCGTCAAGCCGCTCTACACCGCCGAGGACCTCGCCGGACTCGACTTCCTGGGCACCTACCCCGGCGTCGCGCCCTACCTGCGCGGCCCGTACCCGACCATGTACGTCAACCAGCCGTGGACGGTCCGCCAGTACGCCGGCTTCTCCACCGCCGAGGAGTCCAACGCCTTCTACCGGCGCAACCTGGCCGCCGGCCAGAAGGGCCTGTCGGTCGCCTTCGACCTGCCGACCCACCGCGGCTACGACAGCGACCACCCCCGGGTCACCGGCGACGTCGGCATGGCGGGCGTGGCCATCGACTCCATCTACGACATGCGCCAGCTCTTCGACGGCATCCCGCTGGACAAGATGTCCGTGTCGATGACCATGAACGGCGCCGTCCTGCCGGTGCTGGCGCTCTACATCGTGGCGGCCGAGGAACAGGGGGTGGCGCCGGAGAAGCTCGCCGGGACCATCCAGAACGACATCCTCAAGGAGTTCATGGTCCGCAACACCTACATCTACCCGCCGCAGCCCTCGATGCGGATCATCTCCGACATCTTCGCGTACACCTCGCAGAAGATGCCGCGCTACAACTCCATCTCCATCTCCGGCTACCACATCCAGGAGGCCGGGGCCACCGCCGACCTGGAGCTCGCCTACACCCTCGCCGACGGCGTGGAGTACCTGCGCGCGGGCCTGGAAGCCGGCATGGACGTGGACGCCTTCGCGCCCCGGCTCTCCTTCTTCTGGGCGATCGGCATGAACTTCTTCATGGAGATCGCCAAGCTGCGGGCCGCCCGCCTGCTCTGGGCCAAGCTGGTCAAGGAGTTCGAGCCCAAGAACGCCAAGTCGCTGTCGCTGCGCACCCACTCGCAGACCTCCGGCTGGTCGCTCACCGCGCAGGACGTCTTCAACAACGTCACCCGCACCTGCGTGGAGGCGATGGCCGCCACCCAGGGCCACACCCAGTCGCTGCACACCAACGCCCTCGACGAGGCGCTGGCGCTGCCCACCGACTTCTCCGCCCGGATCGCCCGCAACACCCAGCTGATGCTCCAGCAGGAGTCCGGCACCTGCCGGGTGATCGACCCCTGGGGCGGCAGCGCGTACGTCGAGAAGCTCACAAACGACCTCGCCCGCCGCGCCTGGCAGCACATCCAGGAGGTCGAGGCGGCCGGCGGCATGGCCAAGGCCATCGACGCGGGCATCCCCAAGCTGCGCGTGGAGGAGGCCGCCGCCCGTACCCAGGCCCGGATCGACTCCGGCCGCCAGCCCGTGATCGGCGTCAACAAGTACCGCGTCGCCAACGACGAGCAGATCGACGTCCTCAAGGTCGACAACAGCTCGGTGCGCGCCCAGCAGATCGAGAAGCTGCGCCGGCTGCGCGCCGAACGCGACGAGGCCGCCTGTCAGGACGCCCTGAAGGCGCTCACCGCCTCGGCCGAGGCCGGCCCCCAGCGCGGCGGCAGCCTGGACGGCAACCTGCTGGCCCTCGCGGTGAACGCCGCCCGCGCCAAGGCCACCGTCGGCGAGATCTCGGACGCCCTGGAGAAGGTGTACGGCCGGCACTCCGGCCAGATCCGTACCATCTCCGGTGTGTACCGTGACGAGGCAGGAACATCCACCGCCGTGCAGCGCACCCGCGACCTGGTCGAGGCGTTCGAGCAGGCCGAGGGCCGCCGCCCGCGCATCCTGGTCGCCAAGATGGGCCAGGACGGCCACGACCGCGGCCAGAAGGTGATCGCCACCGCGTTCGCCGACCTCGGCTTCGTGGTCGACGTCGGCCCGCTCTTCCAGACCCCCGCCGAGGTGGCCCGCCAGGCCGTCGAGGCCGACGTGCACATCGTCGGCGTCTCCTCGCTCGCCGCCGGCCACCTGACCCTGGTGCCCGCGCTGCGCGCCGAACTCGCCGAGGCCGGCCGCGAGGACGTCACCATCGTGGTCGGCGGGGTCATCCCCCCGCAGGACTTCGACGCCCTCTACGAGGCCGGCGCCGCCGCGGTGTTCCCGCCCGGCACGGTGATCCCGGACGCCGCCCACGACCTGCTGAGGACGCTGGCCGCGTCGCTCGGCCACGAGCTGTGAGCCGATGGCGGCCCGCACGATCGACCTCGACCAGTACCTCCAGGGTGTGCTCGACGGCTCGCGCGCGTACATCGCGCGGGCCATCACCCTGGTGGAATCCACCCGGCCCGACCACCGCGAACTCGCCCAGCGGCTGCTGATCGAGCTGCTGCCGCACTCCGGCAAGGCCGTCCGGGTCGGCATCACCGGGGTGCCCGGCGTGGGCAAGTCCACCTTCATCGAGGGCCTGGGCACCATGCTCACCGGCCTCGGACACCGGGTCGCGGTGCTCGCCGTCGACCCCTCCTCCAGCCGAACCGGCGGCTCCATCCTGGGTGACAAGACCCGGATGGAGAAGCTCGCCGTCGACCCGGCCGCCTTCGTCCGCCCCTCGCCCACCTCGGGCACCCTCGGCGGGGTGGCCCGCGCCACCCGCGAGAGCATGGTGGTGATGGAGGCGGCCGGCTATGACGTCGTGCTGGTGGAGACGGTCGGGGTGGGCCAGTCGGAGACCACCGTCGCGAACATGGTCGACTCCTTCCTGCTGCTCACCCTGGCCCGCACCGGCGACCAGCTCCAGGGCATCAAGAAGGGCGTCCTGGAGCTCGCCGACCTGGTCGCCGTCAACAAGGCGGACGGCCCGCACGAGCTGGACGCCCGCGCGGCCGCCCGGGAACTCGCCGGCGCGCTGCGCCTGCTCCAGGCCCCGGACGCCTCCTGGACCCCGCCGGTGCTGACCTGCAGCGGCCGCGACGGCGCCGGCCTGGACGTGCTGTGGGAGCGCCTCCAGCAGCACCGGCAGATCCTGGAGGCCACCGGCGAGCTGGACGCCAAGCGCCGCGCCCAGCAGGTCGACTGGACCTGGGCGATGGTCCATGACCAGCTGCTCTCCCAGCTGCGCGAGCACCCGGAGGTCCGCAGCCTCGCCCCCGGGCTCGAACAGCAGGTCCGCGACGGCGCGCTGACCGCCACCCTGGCGGCCGAGCGCATCCTGGCGAGCTTCCGCCGGCCCGCCGGCTGACCCGCTCACCACCCCTGCCGCACGCCTCGGCCCCCGGACCACGGTCCGGGGGCCGACCCATGTGCCCGCGAAACGCCTCGTCAAACCCTGTTCGAGGGGTCGATCTCAACCAATCTGAAAGCGGAACCGGATTTTCTGTTATCCCCGTCCCGCCCGGAGGTCTCCTAAGTGTCGGAGCGTTTTCGGGCAGGCCCACGGGGAGCGGACGCAGGTGAACAGTGCACACGGGACCGCTACGGTCACGGCAGCGCAGGCCGGGGACGAGCGGGCGCAGGACGAGCTGATCGCGGAGTACCTGCCGTTGGTCTACAACATCGTCGGCCGGGCGCTGAGCGGTCACCCCGACGTCGACGACGTCGTGCAGGAGACCATGCTGCGGGTCATCGACGGGCTCCCCAGCCTGCGCGAGGCCGGCAGCTTCCGCTCCTGGCTGGTGGCCGTCGCGATGAACGAGGTCCGCCGCCACCAGCGCGCCCACCGCGCGGAGGTGCCCTGCGACGGGCTGTACGAGGCCCAGGAGGTCGCCGATCCCGCAGCGGACTTCGTGGGTCTGACGATCGTCCGGCTGGGCCTGTCCGGGCAGCGCCGGGAGGTGACGGAGGCCACCCGCTGGCTGGACGACACCGACCGGGAGCTGCTCTCGCTGTGGTGGCTGGAGGCCGCCGGCGAGCTGAGCCGGGCGGACGTCGCCACCGCGCTGGAGCAGTCCCAGCAGCACGTGACCGTCCGGATCCAGCGGATGAAGACGCAGCTGGAGACCGCCCGGATGGTCGTCCGGGCGCTGTCGGCGGTGCCCGGCTGCCCGGAGCTGGAGACGCTGACGGCCACTTGGGACGGCGACCCGGGGCCGCTGTGGCGCAAGCGAATAGCCCGGCACGCCCGGGACTGTGACGCCTGTGGCGAGCACCGGGACGGCCTGGTGCCCGCGGAGGGGCTGCTGGCCGGCCTGGCCGTGGTCCCGCTGCCGCCGCACCTGGCCGCGCCCGCCGCGGCCCCGGCCGCCCCGCCGGTGCACGCCGCCGCTCCCGCCCACCAGGCCCCGGTGGACCCGGGCTCCGCGGGCCCGGTCGACCCCGGCTCCGCGTCGTCCCTCCCGCACGGGTCGTCAGTCCCCGGCCACCACGGCCACTTCGCCGGCCGGCTGTCCGGACCGGGCCACTCCGCGCACAGCGGCGCCGCCCGCCTCGGGCGGAGCGTGCTCTGGCACGCCGGCGGCGCCCCGGCCGTACCGGCGGTGCTCGCCGGGGTCGCCGCGGTGGCGGCCCTCGCCTGCCTGACGTACGCGATCCCCGAGACGCCGGCGCCCACCGACGCCGTGGCGCTCATCTCCCCGGAGACCACCGCGCCGCCCGCCGCCCGCGCGGCCACCGTGCCCGAGCCACCCGCCCCGACCAGCTGGCCGCCGACGACCGAGGCGAGCGAGCCGCCACCCCCGGCGCCCGTCGCCGCCCCCACAGCCACCCCCGTACCGGCACCGACGACGCCGCCCCCGAGCCCGTCGCCGACGCCGGCCGCCTCACGGTCTGCCGCCCGCAAGGCGACGACCGCACCACCGGCGAGCAGCCCGGCCGCGAGCCCGAAGATCGCACCGGTGGTGCTGCTCAGCCCCTTCGAACAGGAGGTCATCGACCTGATCAACAGTGAGCGGGCGAAGGCGGGCTGTGCCCCGCTGCGGCCTGATCCGCAGCTGCACGCCGCCGCCCAGCGGCACTCCGACGACATGGCGGCCCGTGGCTTCTTCGACCACGCCAGTCCCGACGGGGTCACCGCCCCGCAGCGGATCACCGCCGCCGGCTACCGCTGGAGCAACTACGCCGAGAACATCGGCTACGGCCGCTCGGACGTCAAAGTCCTGGTCGCTGAGTTGATGAACACTCCGGACCACCGGGTGCACATCCTCAACTGCGCCTTCAAGGACATCGGTGTCGGCGTCCGCTTCGGCCCAGGCGGGCCCTGGTGGACACAGGACTTCGGCACCCCCCGCTGACCGGAAGCTGCCCGTAGCAGCACGGCGGACCGGCCCCCACGGCCCGGCCGCCCACCCATGAACCTTGCCTCTTGGCCAACCCCTCCTGGTCGGGCCTGCCCTGACCAGTTGCCGAACAAGCAGACAGGACCATTTGACATGGCGCGAAGGCGTGCAGATCGCAAACGCCGTAACAACCGGAAGCTGGCCATCACCGCGGTCGCGGTGACCGCCGCCCTGGCGGCGAGCGTGTTCGGGATCCAGAGCGTGACCGGCGCCCAGCGCCCGGGCACCGTCTCGGCCGACGCGCTCGGCAGCGGGAACCAGGCCGGCGGCGTGCCGGACCTGGACGCGTCGGCGCTCGGCGAAGCGGTGTCGGGTGTAGCGACGAAGGCCCCCACGCCGGCGGCGAAGCCGCAGCACAACCAGGCGGCGACGCCGATCAAGGAGATACCAAAGAGCGAGCCCGATAAGGGGCTGGTCTACGCCGGCCTCCAGGCCGCGCCCAAGGACGACCCGTGCGAGGGCGTCTACAAGGTCTCCCAGGCCGCCCTCTGCACCCACGGCCCCGACGAGCCGCCGTCCGGCGTCGACATCCACAAGGACACCGCGCCGGCCGTCGCCGCCACGGACAAGGCCCCGGTGCTGCAGGGCGACGGCAAGGCGCCCGCGCCCTCGGCCTCGGACCTGCTGAAGGACCTGCCGCCGGTGCTCGACGCCCAGAGCGGCGCCACCGTCGGTGACTCCACCCCGAAGCCGGCCGCTGCGGCTGCCGCCGCCGCTGCTCCGGCCGCCGGCCCGGCCGGTGGCAGCACCAGCCCCGCGGCCGACGCGAGCGTCCAGTGCGACGGTGACGGCACCACCGGCAACCGCGTCCAGGTGCTCTACGTCCACGCCCCCGGCCAGGACCGCTTCGCCCAGTACCTGCCCTCGTTCAAGAAGTGGGCCGCGGACACCGACGCCATCTACAACGCGAGCGCCGGTGAGACCGGCGGCGTGCGCCACGTGCGCTACGTGACCGGCCCGGACTGCACCGTGTCGGTGCTGAACGTCGAGGTCTCCGCCGGGGCGCTGCGCGAGTTCGGTGCCGCCAACGACGCCCTCGCCTCCCAGGGCTTCAACCGCCGCGACCGCAAGTACATGATCTTCGCGGACGCCCAGGTGTACTGCGGCATCGGCACCTTCGCCGGTGACGAGCGCCCGAGCCAGGACAACCGCAGCAACTTCGGCCCGTCCTACGGCCGTACCGACTCCGGCTGCTGGGGTGGCTCCACCGCCGCCCACGAGCTCGGCCACAACCTCGGCGCGGTCAACAACAGTGCCCCGCACACCAGCCGGGCGGGCCACTGCGTCGACGAGTGGGACATCATGTGCTACTCGGACACCCCGTACTACCCGAAGATGCAGACCCTCTGCCCGGACCGCGGCCACGACGAGCGGCTGGACTGCAACCACGACGACTACTACAACACCTCGCCGCAGCCCGGCAGCTACCTCACCACGCACTGGAACGTCGCGAACAACCAGTTCCTGATCGCGGGCAACGGCACCAACCCGAACCCCAACCCGACGCCCACCCCGACCCCCACCAAGACCACCACCCCCAGCCCGACCCCGACCAAGCCGAACCCGACCGGCTCGCCGACGCCCACCACGACGCCGACGCCGACCTCCACCCCGACCCAGCCCACCCCGACCCCGACCTCCACGCCGACCGGTACCCCCAGCACCGGCCCTGACGTGACCGCGAGCCAGATCACCCAGAACTCGGCCGTGCTGAGCTGGCCGAAGGTCGACGGCGTCGCCGGCTACGAGATCCAGCTGAACGGCAAGGCGCTCGCCACCGTCACCTCGACCGTCGTGCGCGTCGTCCAGATGCAGCCGAACACCCAGTACTCCTTCGCGATCGCGGTGAAGGACCAGCAGGGCAAGGTCTCCAAGCCGGGCCGCGCCGCGGCCTTCCGTACCCTGGCGGCCGGTGGCGGCACCGGTCCGACCCAGCCCGGCAAGCGCTACCTGATGCTCAACAGCCTGACCGGCCACTCGGCCGACATGTGGGGCAGCTCCACCAACGACGGTGCCGTCCTCATCGCCTACCAGCGCACGGGCTACGCCAACCAGCAGTGGCTGTTCGACGACGCGGGTGACGGCTACCTGCGGATCAAGTCGGCGGTCTCCGGCAAGTGCCTGCAGATCGGTGGCCAGGCGGTCGCCGGCCAGTACGTGATGCAGCAGCCGTGCAACACCGGTGCGGCCACCCAGCAGTGGAAGCTGACGGCCAGCGGCAGCGGGTACACCCTCACGGCCAAGGGCTCCGACGTGGTCCTCGGCGAGAGCAGCCGCTGGTACTACGGCGGCCGCCTGCTGGAGCTCCAGAAGCCCGACAGCCAGGGCTACCAGAACTGGACCGTCCAGCCGACCTCCTGATCTGAGGTCCGGCCCACCCCAGGCCCTGCGGCTTGCGCCGTAGTGGCCGGCGCGCCCGGTACGGCTCGGCTCCCCGCCGAGCCGTACCGGGCGGCGCGTCTGCTGCTCCACCCTCCCTGCACCAGATGAGGAGTCATCCCTCGATGCGTACCCCCCGTACCGCCCTGCTCGCGGCCCCGCTGCTGTCCGGCCTGCTCGTCCTCGGGCTCGCCGCCCCCGCCGGCGCCCACGGCGACACCATCAAGTTCAAGATCGGCGGCCAGCAGCAGGGGCACGCCCAGGCTGCGGCCAGCTGGGCGAACGACGGCGACGCGGTGGACGAGGCCGTCTCGGCGACGCTGAGCGCGGTCTCGGCGGACGGCCGTACGGTCGGGCCGTGGCGGCTGATCCCGGTCCAGGGCGGCACGGGGATGTACACCACGAGCGAGGCGCTGCCCGCCGGGCAGTGGAAGGTGACGGTGGAGTCCGCGTTCCCCTCGCTCGGGCGCGGCGAGGGTGACCTGACGGTGGAGGCGGCGTCCGGCGCGAGCGCGCCGGCGGTGGCCGGGCCCTCGGCCCCCGCCGCCGATTCCGCCGTTGCCTCCGCCGCCGCACCCGCCGCTGATTCCGCCTCCGCCCAGCCGGGCGCCCCGGCGGCGGCCAAGGCCGCCGCCCCGTCCGTCTCCGCCGCGCCGAGCGCCGAGGCCCAGTCCTCCGGCGGTTCGGCGGGTGACTGGATCCTCGCGGGCGTCGCCGCCGCGGCCGGCCTGGCCGGCGCCGTGGCGATCATCGCGGCGATGCGCGCGCGCCGCCGCTCCGCCGGCTGAGCCCCCGACCCACCCCACCTCGACCCGCCCCGCCTCGGCTCACTCCGCCCGACCCCCACCCGGCCCGCCGGGGCCGGTGGCCGGCTCAGCCGCCGGGCCCGTTCGCGGGCCCGGCGGGCTCCGCAGCCGGCGCCCCGAAGCCGTCGCCCGGCAGGGCGAACTCGCACCAGATGCTCTTCCCGGTACCGCGCGGCTCCACGCCCCAACTGGTCGCGAGCGCGTCGACCAACAGCAGACCGCGCCCCGAGGTGGCGGTCTCGCCGGGCATCCGCCGGTGCGGCCACTCACTGGAGCGGTCCTGGATCTCCAGATGGATCCGCCGGGTCGGGCGGCCCAGCAGCTCGACCGTGAGCTTCGCGCCGCCGTCGGTGTGCACCAGCGCATTGGTGAGCAGTTCGTCCGCGGCCAGCTCGATGTCGGTGCTCAGGGCGGCGGCCCCCCAGGCGGCCAGTGCCTGGCGGATCATCGTACGGGTCTCCACCAGCCCCTCCGGGTCGGCCTGGTGGAGGTGCTGGATCATCCGGCGTTCGGCGTGCATCCCCGGGACGGCCGCCCGGTGCAGCAGCAGCAGCGCCATGTCGTCGTCGTCCGGCCCGAACTGTTCGAGCAGCGTGGTGCTCACGTGGTCGGCCAGCTCCTCGGCGTCCGAGGGCCCCGAGCGCGCGGCGGCCGCCAACGCCCGCAGGCCCTCGGAGATGTCCCGGCCCGGGTGCTCCACCAGACCGTCGGTGCACATCAGCAGGGTGTCGGAGGGGTTCAGGTCGAGCCGGGTCTCCGGGTACTCGTCCTGGGCGAACAGCGTGGCGACCCCGAGCGGCAGGCCACCGCGTACCGCCGGCCAGCTGGTCCGCCCGCTGCTGTGCCGCACCAGCGGCTCCAGGTGCCCGGCCCGGACCAGCCGCAGGGTGCCGGTCTCCAGATCCGCCTCGGCGTAGATGCAGGTCGCCGACCGCTCGGTGTCGAGCTCGGCCAGGAACCGGGACGCTCGCGCCATCACCGTCGCGGGGGTGTGCCCCTCGGCCGCGTACGCGCGCAGCGCGATCCTCAGCTGGCCCATGATCGCGGCCGCATGGCTGTCATGCCCTTCGACGTCACCGATCACCACCGCCACCCGCCGGCGCGGCAGCGAGACCACGTCGTACCAGTCACCGCCGACCGCCCGCCCGCTGCGGCTGGCCCGGTAGCGCACGGCGACCTCGCCGCCGACGATCTCCGGCAGCCGCCGCGGCAGCATGGTGGTCTGCAGGGTGGTGGCGAACTCCCGCTCCTGGTCGAAGAGCATCGCCCGCTGCAAGGACTGCGCGACGGCGCTGCTCAGCGCGATACAGATGTTGCGCTCCTCGCTGCTGAACCGCTGCTCCTCCCCGTAGAACAGACCCAGCGCGCCGATCGAGCGGGCCTGCGCCGCCAGCGGCAGGAAGGCGGCGGCCCGGATCCCCATCTGGTCGGCGTACGGGCGCATCCGCGGATAGCGCGCGGTCAGCTCGGCGACGGTACCGATGAACCGGGGGCGCCCTCGGCGCACCGCCTCGGCCAGGCCGAGCTGGTCCTCCAACCGGGTGACGGAGAGGTCGTCCAGGGCCCTGAGCGCGGGGGAGGGCTGCTGGGTCACCCCGACCAGGCGCATCGTGCCGCCCTCGACCAGGCCGAGGGCGAGCCCGTCGGCGCCGAACCGCCGCAGTCCCTCGCTGTCGGTGAGCACGCCGGTCACGTCCTTGACGGTCAGGGCGCGGGCCAGGGCCTCGGTCGTGTTGCGCACCGAGTCGGTCTGCCGGCGCCGGTCCGCGGCGAGGGTGCGCATCGCGGCGGCGTGCGCGAGCTCCTCCTCGGCGTCGCGGATGATGCCGACGATCCGGTACGGGTGGGCCTCGGTGTCGCGCAGGATGCGGCCCTGGGTGTGTGCCCAGCGGGGCCTGCCGTCGCGGCGGGTGAGGCGGAAGTACGACGCGAAGGTGAGGTCGCCCTGGCGCAGTGCCCGGGAGACGGCCTCGTCCAGCCGGGCGCGGTCCTCGGCCGGCAGCCGGGCGGCCAGCGTGCCCGGCCGCCCGTCGAACTCGTCGGCCCGCAGGTCGAACACCTCCAGGCCGACCTGGTCGAGCTGGTAGGTGCCGGTGTCCAGGTCCCAGTCGAAGCTGCCCATGCCGTTGAGGGCCAGCCGGTCGGTGGCGGCGGTCGGTGCGTCCTCGGGCGGCCGCAGGGCAGGGCCGGTAGGGGCGGGCACGGTACGGGGGTCGTAGTCGTAGCCGCCCAGGGAAGACGCGGTGGGTTCCGCCATGGCCGCTCCCAGGGGATGGATGGCCGGTGGCCGGGCCGGTCGCCGGGCGAGGCGCTCGAAGTACTCGAAGCAGTCCATGTGCTCGTGGTACCGGGGGTGCCGGCACCGCTCGATCGGCCCGGGATGTGCGCCGAGGGCCGGTTGCTCGCCTTGGCGCCTGAGCTCCTGTTCGCCGGGACTGTCCCGATGTTCGCCGGGACTGTCCCGACCGGGTGGTACGGCCGGGCCGCACCACCCGGTACCCGGTGGTGGCCGCGCGGCCCGGGTCGGGGCGGGCCGGGGTCGGGTTCTTGCCGGGTGCCCACACCCGGGTGGGCACCGCTGACGGTGGCCGCTCGGCCGAGGCCGGCGGCTCGGTGGTCGCGCTGGAAAGCCCGGCCAGTCTATCCAGCGGGCGTGCCGCCTGCATGGCTGCGCACCCGGTCGGGGCATCCGCAGCCGCAGGCGGCCCGGCAGCCCCCCGGGTGCCGGACGGCGCGAAGCTCCGCCCCCGGACCGGCGGGCGGAGCTTCGTCGTACACCGGGCTGCTTCGTGCACCCGGATTCGTCGTACCGAGGCCGTCTCGCTGCCTCGTACGCCCGGCTACTTCTCGCGGCGCCAGCCCCAGTAGCGCGGCGGTGAGTCGTCCGGCGCGTCCTTGTGGCAGCAGGCCCGGGGGCAGTCGAACGCGGTGGCCGCGTTCTGGTCCTCCTCCGGGTCGGTCACAAAGGTCGGTCCGGCCACGATCCGCCGGGGTGTCGAGGGCAGGTCAGCCACGGTGGTCCCCTCCTTGGTTGACAGAGGTTCTGATTGACAGAGGCTGACACTACCTACTGTAGCCGAGCATGTACATGGCGCTCGCATCGGGAATCCTGTGCGCCGCCTCGCCGCGGGTCACCTCGCGCCGTCAGATCGGCTGTGATGGCGCGGGGTTGGGCTGCGCGGCGCTGCGGCGTGCGGCGCCCGGCCGGGCGGGGGAGCGGCGCGGGGGTGGACCGGCGCGGGCTCCGGGGTGCCGCGAGGGCGGGTTGCCCGAGGTCAGAACGGCGAGGTGCAGGTGCTCGCCTGGAGTGTCGCGTCCAGGGCGGGGCCGCCGGTCGCGCAGACGATGACACGGAAGTCGGTCGTGATCTTCGGTGTGGCCAGCTGGATCGAGCCGGCCCGCACCAGCGTGGAGGAGGCCACCGTCTCCCAGGGCTTGCCCCAGGCGCGCTGCACCTTGATCTCGACCCGGGCCAGCGTGAGCTGGCCGGGGTCGGGGGCCGCGACGTGCGCGAGGCCGGTGACGGATCCGCCGTCGCGCTCCAGCCAGGCGCACGGCTGGTTCGCGACGGTGGTACAGCCGGGTTTCACCACCGCCGCGCCGGTGCTCGGGGTGGCCGAGGCCGGAACGGCCATCGCTCCCAGTATGCCTGCCGTTGCGACCGTCAGAGCTGCGATCTGAGCGCGCACTTCATCAACTCCCTTGGAAATGAAGGCCTTGGGTCTTGCCGTGGTGAGTATTGCACACCGCAACCGAATCGCAACTGTGTGCTACGTCACACTTGGAGTGATCGCTTGATTCCGGAGAGCGATGGGTGTCAGGGTGAGGTTGGCAGGCCGGAAGGAGCACTCGGTGGGCGGATCGGCCGGAGGTAGGCTTGCCCTGTCCGGGGCGTCCAGCTGCGGGAGTGGCGATGACCGGTCAGCGGAATCGGGACGGATCGTCGACGCCCCTGGAGAGCCTCGACGAACTCGCCGACGACGACCTCTTCCAGGGGCGCTCCGGCGCGCACGGCGAGGCGGAGCCGGGTACGTCCCCCGAGGAGGAGACGGGGCCCGGGCCCGACGATCTCTACTGGGATCGCTCACCGGGCGCGGCGCGGCGCACGGAGCCGCTCCGGACCACGGAGGACACCTCGGAGCTCTGACGCGGAGCCTCCCCCAGGTCCCGGAGGTCCAGGTACCGAGCGCCCAGGTACTGAACGCCGCTACAGCATCATCGCGTTGTCGTGCGGCGGTACGGTGCGGTCCGCCATCGGCAACTCGTCGTCGCCGATCACCAGGACGCAGGCCAGCCCGGTGGATCCGCGCGCGGGCCGGTCGATCCGCACCTGGAACGCGCCGGCCGGATCGTTGGGCAGCTCACCCGCCAGCACCCGCGGCAGGGTGCCCAGGCCGTGCTCGCGCTGGAAGCCGACCTCCTTGCCGTCGACCAGCAGTTCGGTCTCGGTGATCCGGCCCGCGCGGATGTTCACCGTGATCGAGTGTCCGCAGTGGTCCCGGTGAAAGCTGTACGGGCGGCGCATGGCACCCTCCCTCTGGCGACGGTCCCTGCCAGTCTAGGACCGGCCCCGGCGGACCGCTGGCCGAGCCGAACCTTCGCGCGGCCCCGGCCCAGGGCGGTCCGCAGGCCCGACGGGCCCGCGCCGGCGGCGGCCTTCAACCGGGCCGCCGAATGAGGTAGACCTGACCCCGGGCCGCCGCCGACGGCCCGTGGCACGACTACCGAGGGAGCGTCAATGACCTTCATCT
Source organism: Kitasatospora sp. NPDC050543 (assembly GCF_044457565.1). NCBI lineage: Bacteria > Bacillati > Actinomycetota > Actinomycetes > Kitasatosporales > Streptomycetaceae > Kitasatospora > Kitasatospora sp. NPDC050543. The sequence goes on from NZ_JBITGZ010000026.1 coordinate 72,572, forward strand.
CGCACCGATTCGTCGAGACGGCCGGCGGTCTGAAGATGCACATCGCCGAGGCCGGCGCCGGCCCGCTGGTGCTTCTGCTGCACGGCTTCCCCGAGAGCTGGTACTCCTGGCGCCATCAGCTGACCGCGCTCGCCGAGGCCGGGTACCACGCCGTCGCACCGGACCAGCGCGGCTACGGCCGCACGGGCGGGCCGGAGGAGGTCGACCAGTACAGCATCCTGCACCTCACCGGCGACGTGATCAGCCTGGTGCACGCGCTCGGGGAGGAGCGGGCGGTGGTGGTCGGCCACGACTGGGGTGCTCCGGTCGCCTGGCACACCGCGATGCTGCGCCCGGACGTGGTGCGGGGTGTCGTCGGGCTCTCGGTGCCGCCGTTCCGCCGGGGCCCGCGCGCCTCGACCACGGTGCTGCGCGAACTGCTCGGCGACTCCTACTACATGCTCTACTTCCAGCAGCCGGACCTGCCCGAGGCCGAACTGGCCCGGGACATCCCGACGACGTTCCGGCGGCTGCTGGCCGGATCGGCCGTGCTCGGCGCGGACGCCCCGCCGCTGGTGCCGGAGGGCGGCGGCTTCCTCGACCTCTTCCGCGACCCGACCGCGCTGCCCGACTGGCTCACCGAGGAGGACATCGCCGTCTTCACGGCCGAGTTCGAGCCCAACGGCTTCACCCAGCCGCTGCACTGGTACCGCAACCTGGACCGCAACTGGGAGCTCACGGCGGCCTGGCACGCGGCCCGCATCACGCCGCCGGCGCTGCTGATCGTGGGGGAGAAGGACCTGGTGGTCTCCAGCCCGCACGCCAGGGCGGGGCTGGCCGAGCTGGCGGACTTCGTCCCCGGGCTGCGGGAGGTCCGCTGGCTGCCCGACTGCGGACACTGGACCCAGCAGGAGCGGCCGAAGGACGTCAACGAGGCCCTGGTCGGCTTCCTGGACAGCCTCGACGGCTGAACCCGCCGCCGTCGCCCGGCCGGCCCTCACGCCCGGGCCGGCCGGGCGACGAAGCCACACTGCCGGGGTCGATGCCCGGCGATCCGGCCGGTCACCGGATCCGTTGGCTTGCAAAAGGCCAGGCGGGAACGGGTGAGGCCGCAGCCCGCGCCCGGCGCACACGACAGCGCGCGCGGGCGGCCGACTCGCGCTACCGCCACTCCCGCAGGGCGGCGAGCCGCCGTGCCGCCGCCGTGCCGCGCGAACACCCGGACCCGCCGTCGGCCGGCCCGGTCCGCCGGACGGAAGGCGTCCGGACCCTGACGTCGGATCACCTCCCTTGTCCGGCGCCCCTGCGAGCGTGCCCGCCCGGCGACTGCACCCCAGGACGTGGGGCGTGTCACATAACGGCCGCCGGGATTGAGACCGGGGCCCGGCGGCAGTACCGTTCGACTCGCTCTGGCAGGGGAAGTCCGGTCGAATTCCGGCGCTGACCCGCAACGGTGGGCCGCGCGGCACCCAGGTGTCGTCCGCGGCGAGCCCGATCGCCTGCCCGGGTAACCGGCTCTCATCCGTCGTGGTCTACGGGACGATGCCTGGTGCTGACGCCGTTGCCGCCAGGCCGTGCGCGTCACCGCCGGGGTGCGTCCAGGAGACGCCCCCAGGAGTTCCCGTGCGCAGAACATCCCACATCGCCGCCGCCCTGCTGGTCGCCGCCGCGGCGGCCGCCGTCGCCGTGCCCACGGCACCGGCCTCCGCCCTGCCGTCCACCGCCGTGCCGGCCGACGCCGCCTCTGCGGCAGCCGGCTGGGCGGGCCGTCAACTCACCGGCGGCACCCACGTGGAGAGCCCGTTCGGGCCGGACTTCGGCCTCACCGCCGACCTGGTGCTGGCCCTGTCCGCCGTCGGCGCCGGGAAGGGCGAGAGCGCCGCGGCCACCGACTGGCTCGCCGCCAACGCCTCCTCGTACATCACGGGTGACACCCCGGGAGACGTGAGCGCCGGCTCCGCCGCCAAGCTCGCCCTGGTCGCCGAGACCCAGCACCGCGACCCGGCCGCGTTCGGACAGCTCGACCTGCTCGCCACGCTCGCCGGCCGCCTCCAGCCGAACGGCCGCTACACCGACCACTTCACCTTCGGCGGCGAGGAGGTCTCCGACTACTCCAACACCTTCTCGCAGTCCCTCGCGCTGCTCGCGCTGGAGCGCCGCGGCGCGCAGGCCGTCCCGCAGCCGGCGGTGGACTTCCTGCTCGCCAGCCAGTGCGCCGACGGCGGCTTCCCGGTCGCCTTCCCCGACAGGCCCGCCAACTGCGGCTCCGACGCGGACGGCACCGGCATCGTCGCCCAGGCGCTGCTGGCCGTCGGCCGGAAGGCCGAGGCGGAGAAGGCCCTCGGCTGGCTGGAGAGCCGGCAGGCTCCGGACGGCGGCTTCGGCGGCTCCGGCCCGACGGCCGCCTCCAACACCAACTCGACCGCGCTGGCCACCCAGGCGCTGCGGGCCGGCGGCCACGCCGGCGCCGCCGACAAGGGCGCGGCCTGGCTGCTCGCCCAGCAGATCGGCTGCACGGGCAAGGCGGAGGACCGGGGCGCGATCGGCTACCAGAAGCCCCTGGTGGACGGCGCGACGCTGCGGGCGACCGCGCAGGCGATCCCCGCGCTCGCCGGTGTCCCGCTCGCCGCGGTGGACGGCGCCGGCGCCGCAATCGGCCTGCCGACGCTCGGCTGCGCCGCACCGAGCCCGTCACCGACCGCCACCGCGACCGCGTCCGCGACCGCCACGGCCACTGCGACGGCCTCGGCGACCGCCACGGCCACTGCGACGGCCTCGGCCTCGGCGACGGCCTCGGCCACCCCGACTGCCGGCCCCTCCGCGCCGGCGACGGCGACCACCGCCCCTGGCACGCCCACCCCCGGCGTGCCCACCGTGACCGGCACGCCCGTACCGTCCGCGACCACCTCGCGCCCCGCTCCGCGCGGCCTGAGCGTGGGCAACGGCGGCGCCGGTGGCGCGGGCGACCTCGGTGGTACCGGCTACTCGGGCACGGACTACGCCGTCACCGCGACGGGTATCAGCGGCCCGCTCGCCTCGACCGGCTCCTCGCCGCTGCCGGTGGCGGCGGCCGCCACCGCCCTGCTGCTGGCCGGCGGAGCCTGCGCAGGGTACGCCCGCCGCCGTCGGACCCAGGGCTCGGAGCGATGATCCGCCGGGGTGGCGCCGCGCTGGCGGCGCTCGCGGCGCTCGGCGCCACCCTGGCCGGGCCGGCCGCCCGGCCGGCGTCGGCGGCCGAGGGCTGTGACGGTGTGCTGGTCGTGGTCGAGACCCGGGCGGTGGCCGACAACCCGGGCTACCAGTCCCGTACGGGCTGCTCGGACTCGCCGCGCACCGGCATCCAGGCACTCCAACAGGCCGGCTTCGCGGTGCGGTTGGGGACGGGCCCGTACGCGGGCGGCTTCGTCTGCGCGCTCGACGGCGCGCCGCGCAACGGCTGCGGAGCCGTCACCCTGGAGACGTACTGGTCGTACTGGTACATGTTGCCGGGGACCAGCGAGTGGGTGTTCAGCGACCTGGGCGTGGGCAACCGCACGCCGCCGCGCGGCAGCATCGACGCCTGGGTGTGGCAGAGCGGGGGGAGCCCCGGGCCGCCGCAGCCCCGCTCGGCCCTGCCGCCCGCCCCGGCGCCCTCCACCGCCCCCGCCACGCCCCCGCCCGGGACGGGCGGCGGTCCTGCCACGCCGCCGCCGGGCCCGGGTGACCCCCCGCCGGCCGGTGAGCCCCCGCAGCCCGGCGGTGGTGGCACCGCCGGCGCGGGCTCCGGCGGATCCACCACCACCGGCGGCACCGGTACGGCAGGCGGCACCGGCGGCCCGGCCCCGGGCCGGCCCGCGCGGCCCACCCGGGGCACCTCCGCCCCCGGCACCGCACCCGAGCCCGTGCCAGCCGAGCCCTCGGGGCAGCCCGCCCAGCAGGACGCGCCGGCGCCCGACGCCTCCGCCGCGAGCGGGCCGCCGACGGCGAGCGAGTCCGCCGGCGCCTCGCCCACCGCCGATCCGACGGCGTCCGGCACCGGCGCCCCCACCCCGTCCGAACCGGCCGAGCCGACCGCGCAGGCCTCCCAGCCCGTACCGGCCCCACCGGGCGACGGTGGCTCCCAGGCACTCGAAGTGAACCGTCCGGCCGGCTCGTCCTGGTGGCCGGTGGCGCTGGGCCTGGCCGCGGCCTGCGCCCTCGGGGTGGCCGCCTACCACCGCGCCCGTAACCGGGGCCGCTCCCCGGGCGGCGCCCGGTGAGCCTGCCCGGCGTCGCCCGGCTGCTGCTGCCCCGTCAGCTGCACCCCGTCGCCTGGTGGGTGTGGGCCCTGGGGCTCGCCGCCGCGGCCGGACGCACCACCAACGTGCTGCTGCTGGTCCTGCTGGCCGCCGCGGCCGGCTATGTGGTCGCCTCCCGCCGCACCGCCGCGCCCTGGGCCCGGGCGTACGGAGTGTTCCTGCGGCTGGCGGTGACGATCGTGGTGCTGCGGGTGGTGCTGCAGTCGCTGCTGGTCGGCTCCGGCGGTGCCACCGTGCTGCTCGACCTGCCGGAGATCCCACTGCCCGGCTGGATGGCCGGCGTCAAGCTCGGCGGCCCGATCACCGCCGAGGCGGCGTACGGCGCGTTCGGTGACGGCGCGAAGCTGGCGGTCATGCTGCTCTGCTTCGGCGCCGCCAACGCCCTGGCCAGCCCCGCGCGGCTGCTGCGCGCGCTGCCCCGCGCCCTGCACGAACTCGGCGTCGCCGTGACGGTGGCGCTGAGCGCCGCACCCCAGCTGGTCACCGCGGTGGCCCGGGTGCGGCGGGCCCGTCGGCTGCGGGCGCTGCCGGTGAAGGGGCTCCGCGGCCTGCTGTCGATCGTCGTGCCCGTCCTGGAGGAGGCCCTGGACCGCTCGCTGGTCACCGCCGCCGCCCTGGACGCACGGGGCTACGGGCGCCGCGAGGCCGTGCCCGCCCGCCGCCGCGCCGCCGTGCACCTGCTGCTGCTCGGCGGTCTGACGGCCGTCGTGGTCGGCCTGTACGGGCTGCTCGACTCCTCCACCACCATCCCGGCCGGCCGGCTCGGCACGGTGACCACCGGCGGCGCCGGCCCGGTGCTGCTGGTACTCGGCCTGGTCGGCTGCGTGGCCGGGATGCGCCTGGGCGGCAGCGCGGTACGCCGTACCCGCTACCGGCCCGACCCGTTCGTGGCCCCCGAGTGGCTCACCGCGCTGAGCGGCATCGCCGCTGCGGCCTGCTTCCTCCTCACCGGGACGCTCGGCGGACCGGACGCGGGCCTGACACCCGACCCGTGGAGCCTTCAGCTCCCGGGCCTGCCGCCGCTCGCGGTGGCCGGCATCGTGCTCGCCCTCCTGCCCGCCCACCTCACCCCGCCGCCGCCCGACGAGAGCGACCACCAGCCGACCCCAGCGAGGAAGCAGCCGTGAACGCCGTCCACTGGGAGCAGGTCTCGTTCAGCTACCCGCGGGCCACCGCCCCCGTCCTCGCCGATATCGATCTCGCCGTGCCCGAGGGCGAGTTGTGCCTGGTGCTCGGCGCCACCGGCAGCGGCAAGTCCACCCTGCTGCGCACCGTCAACGGCGCGGTGCCGCACTCCACCGGCGGCACCCTGTACGGCCGGGTCCGCTCCGCCGGGCGGGACACCGCCGACCATCCGCCGCGCGAGCTCGCCGACGCCGTCGGCGTGGTGCCGCAGCGCCCGGCCGACGCCTTCGTCGCGGACACCGTCGAGGAGGAGATCGCCTACGGCCTGGAGTGCCTGGCGTTCCGGCCCGAGGTGATGCGCCGCCGGGTCGAGGAGACCCTCGACCTGCTCGGGCTCGCCGAGTTGCGCTCGCGCCCGCTCACCGCGCTCTCCGCCGGGCAGCAGCAACGCGTCGCGCTCGCGGCCGCGTTCGCCGCCCAGCCGAGCCTGCTGGTGCTGGACGAGCCCACCAGTGCGCTCGACCCGCCGGCCGCCGAGGAGGTGCTCGCCGCGCTCACCCGGCTGGTGCACGACCTCGGCACCACGGTGCTGCTCGCCGAACACCGGCTGGAGCGGATCGCCCAGTACGCCGACAGCGCGCTGCTGGTCCCGGGCTGCGGGCGGCCGGTGCGCTACGGCGCGCCCGCCGACGTCCTGGCCGATGCGCCGGTGGCTCCGCCCGTCGTGGAGCTCTCCCGGTTGCTCGGCTGGCAGCCCGTCGCACTCAGTGTCCGCGATGCCCGCCGCCGCGCCGCCGGTCACCCGCTGCGTGCCGCCGCCCCCGTCCGCCGGCCGGCCGCCCCCGCCGGGGAGCCGGTTGCGGTGGTGCGGGGCCTGGTCGCGCACCACGGCCCGGTGCCCGCGCTGCGCGGCGTGGACCTGACCCTGCACGCCGGCCGGATCACCGCCCTGATGGGGCGCAACGGCGCGGGCAAGTCGACCCTGCTGGCCTGCCTGGCCGGACTGCACCGCCCGAGCGGCGGCACCGTCAGCGTCGGCGGACTGGAGCCCGCCGAGCTGCGGCGCCGTCAGGCCGCCACCCTGGTGGGCATGGTGCCCGCCGACCCGGGCGACCTGCTGCTCGCCGACCGGGTCGACCACGAGTGCTCCGCCGCCGACCGCGAGGCCGGCGCCACCCGGGGCACCACCGCGGCCCTGCTGGAGCGCCTCGTACCGGGCATCGACCCGGCGGCCCACCCCCGGGCCCTGTCCAGCGGGCAGCGCCTCGCCCTGGCGCTGGCCGTGCTGCTGGCCCGTCGCCCCGGTCTGCTGCTGCTCGACGAGCCGACCCGGGGGCTGGACTACCCGGCCAAGCGCCGGACGACCCGGCTGCTGCGCGACCTCGCGGCGCAGGGCCACGCCGTGCTGCTCGTCACCCACGACGTGGAACTCGCCGCCGCGGCCGCCGACCGGGTGGCCGTGCTCGCCGACGGCGAGCTGGTCACCGATGAGGACACCGCCCCGGCGCTGGCCGCCTCACCCGCCTTCGCACCGCAGACCGCCAAGATCCTGGCCCCCGCGGAGCTGCTCACCGTCGACGAGGTCCGCGCCGTACTGCCCGGCCTGGAGGGAGAGCGCACATGAGCGCCCCGACCGACCACCCCGCGCACCGGCTGCACCTGGCGGCCAGTACCCCGGACCTTCCCCGGCTCGGCCCGCGCTCGGTCCTCGCGCTGCTGCTCGCCACCCTGGTCGGCATCGCGGGCTTCGGCTGGCCCTTCCTGGCCGACCGTGACTCCAAGGTGGCACACGAGGGCGACGCGCCCTGGCTGTTCGCCGCCCTCACCGTGCTGGTCCTCGCGGTGGTCCTCACCGCACTGCTGGACGGCGCCGCCGACGCCAAGGCCGTCGCCCTGCTCGGCGTACTGGCCGCCGTGGGCGCGGCGCTGCGCCCGCTGGGCGCGGGCACCGCCGGGCTGGAGCCGATGTTCGTCATCTTCATCCTGGGCGGGCGGGTGATGGGCCCGGCGTTCGGCTTCGCGCTCGGCAGCACCGCCATGTTCGCCTCCGCGCTGCTCACCTCCGGCATCGGCCCCTGGCTGCCGTTCCAGATGCTCACCGCCTCCTGGGTGGGCCTGGGCGCGGGCCTGCTGCCCCGGCGGGTGAGCGGGCGCCGGGAGGTCGCGATGCTCGCCGGCTACGCGGTCGTGGCGGGCTTCGGCTACGGGATCGTGATGAACCTGTGGTTCTGGCCGCTCAGCATCGACCCGGCCTCGGCGGTCGCCTACGACCCGCAGGCCGGGCCGCTCGGCAACCTGCACCGGTACGCGGCCTTCTACGCCACCACCTCGCTCGGCTGGGACCTCCCGCGCGGTGTGCTCAACGCCTCGCTCGTCCTGCTGGCCGGCCCCAGGCTGCTCCAGGCCCTGCGCCGGGCCATGGACCGGGCCGCCTTCGGAGCGCCGATCCGCATCCTGCGGACGGCGTCCCCCGAGCCCGCGGTGGTACCGGTTCCCGCCCACGGCAAGGGACTTGACGGTCCGCCGGTCGAACGGGATGATGAAGCGTCACAAATGATGACGAATCCGACAATGGGGGAAGTCCGGTCCAAATCCGGCGCTGACCCGCAACGGTAGGACCACCGACCCAGGTCGGCGGCGAGCCCGAATGCCCATCGCCGGAGTAGCGGTTCCCCCAATCCCGTCGCGGTCCGCGGGTCGGAGCCCCCGGGCATCTCCCCACGGCGCTGCCGGCCGCCAGGGGCAGCCCGGGCGCGCTGTGCCACGGGCCCGGAGAGGCCCACCATGCCCGTCCGTCACCGGACCACCACCCTGCTCGCCGCCGCCCTGGCCCTGACCGCGCTGCTGCCCGCCGCCACCGCGCAGGCCGCGCCCGCAGGCGCCGACGCCACCACCCACCGCCCCGACGCCGCGGCCGCCGGCTGGCTCGCCCGCCAGCTCGTCGACGGCGAGCACTTCGAGGCCACCTTCAACGGTGTGACCTACCCCGACCAGGGCCTCACCGTCGACGCCGTGCTGGCCCTCGCCGCCTCCCGCACCGGCGACCAGTACGCCACCAAGGCCACCACCTGGCTCGCCAAGCCGGAGTCCTCACCGGCTACCTCGGCGACGGCACCACCGAGGCGTACGCCGGCGCCACGGCCAAGCTCCTGCTCGCCGCCGAGGTCCGCGGCAGCGACCCGACCACCTTCGGCGGGGTCGACCTCCCCGCCCGGCTGCGCTCCCTGCAGAGCACCGGCGGACGCTTCTCCGACCGCTCCCAGTGGGGCGACTACAGCAACTCCTTCGGCCAGTCCCTCGCCCTGATAGCCCTCGACCGCACCCCGGGCGGCGCCCCCGCCGAGGCCGCCGACTTCCTCGCCGCCAGCCAGTGCCCCGACGGCGGCTACCCGCTCTCCTTCGGCCAGCCGACCTGCACCTCCGACGTGGACGCCACCGCCCTCGCCGCCCAGGCGCTGGCCGCCACCGGCCGTCAGGCCAAGGCCCAGGCCGGCCTCGGCTGGCTGACGGCCCACCAGGGCGCCGACGGCGGCTTCGCGGCCACCGGGGCCGCCACCGCCAACGCCAACAGCACCGGGCTCGCCGCGCAGGCCCTGCTCTCCGCCGGGCGCCTCGGCGCGGGCCTCAAGGCCTGGAGCTACCTCACCAAGCTCCAGCTCGGCTGCGCCGCCGCGCCCGCCGACCGCGGCGCGGTCGCGTACGACGGCACCGGCTTCAACGCGGCCACCGCGCCCCGGGCCACCACCCAGGCGGTGCTCGGCCTGGCCGGCACGGGCCTCGCCGAGCTGACCGCCCACGGTTCCCGCCCCGCCGCCCCGGCCCTCGCCTGCCCCAACGGCAGCTGACCACCCGGCAGCCGTACTACCCGTACTACCCGTACTACCCGTACCACCCGCGCCGCCTGCCCGACCCCTGCGCAGCCCCGCGCCCGAGCGACCTCACCGAAAGGCCCACCCGTGAGAGACACCCGCACCCCGACGCGCCGCCCGCTGCGCCGCACCCTCGGCTCGGCCGCCGCCGCTGCCGCCCTGACCGCCGGTCTGCTCGGCACCGCCGTCACCACGGCGCCCGCCGCCCAGGCCGCCGCCTGCACCGGCACCTCCGGCGTCACCGTCGTCGTCGACTTCACCGCCCTCGGCGGTGGCATCCAGACCGGCTGCGCCCCCGGCGACCCCGCCACCGGCCTCGCGGCCCTCACCGGCGCCGGCTTCGGCTACGCCTTCCACCCGCGCTTCCCCGGCATGGTGTGCCGGATCAACGCCCTGCCCAACCCGTGCAACGGCGCCCCGGCCACCGCCTACTGGTCGTACTGGCACGCCGCGCACGGTGGCGCCTGGTCCTACAGCACCTTCGGGGCGGGCAGCCACGACCCCGCCCCGGGCGATGTCGAGGGCTGGGCCTTCGGCGCGGGCGCCCAGCCGGGCATCACCGCCCCCTGACCGGCGTGCCCGCCCGCTGACCCGAGCCGCCCGCCGACCCGAGCGGCCCGGTGACCCGAGCCGTCCGTCCGGGCCCCGCACGCGAGCAGCGCGTGCGGGGCCCGGACGGGCACCCCACGGCCCCGCCCGCCGCGACTATCGCTGACGTCACATCGTCACCGTCCGTGGTGCGGCGGCGAAGGGGCGTACCAGCCAGTACAGTCGGGCCGTGGAGTTCCGAACAGACATCCTGGGCGCCCCCTACGAGGCCGCCGAACTGCCGCTCGCCGCCGACGAGGAGGGCGCCGTCAGCGCGACCCTGGTCCGCAGGCTCGCCCCCGACACCGGTGGGCCCAGGCGCGCCGTGCTCTATGTGCACGGCTACGTGGACTACTTCTTCCAGACCCACCTCGCCGACCACTTCGTCGGCCTCGGGTACTCCTTCTACGCGCTCGACCTGCGCAAGTACGGCCGCTCGCTGCGTCCGCACCACTCGCCGAACTTCATCCGCGACCTCCGCGCGTACGACGAGGAGCTGGACGAGGCGGTCCGGATCATCCGCGAGGTCGACGGCCACCAGCAGCTGCTGGTCAACGGTCACTCCACCGGCGGTCTGGTCACCGCGCTCTGGGCCGACCGCCGCGCCGGGCGCGGCCTGGTCGACGCGCTGTTCCTCAACAGCCCCTTCCTCTCCATGCCGGCCGCCGCCCCCGTCCGCGCCCTGAGCGCGCCCGCCGTGCAGGCCCTCGCGCGCGTGTCCGCGACCCGCAAGCTGCCCTCCACCCTCAACCCGCACTACGTGCACAGCCTGCACCGCGACCACCGCGGCGCCTGGGACTTCGACCTCGCCCTCAAGCCCGCCGAGGGCTTCCCGCTGTACGCCGGCTGGCTCGCCGCCATCGACCGCGGCCAGCGGCAGGTCCGGCGCGGCCTGGCGATCGACTGCCCGGTGCTGCTGATGGCCTCCACGGCCTCCGTCGCGACCAGCAAGTGGCAGGCCGCGCTCCACCACGCCGACGCCGTCCTGCGCGCCGACGACATCGCCGCGCTCGGCCCCCGGCTGGGCGGCCACGTCACCACCGTCCGGATCGAGGGCGGCATGCACGACCTCGTGCTGTCCGGAGAATCCGCGCGCGAGCAGCTCTTCACCGAACTCGACCGCTGGCTCACCGCGTACCTGCCGGTGCCGAAGTGAGCCCGGCGGATCCGCTGCCCGTCCAGCGGCGGGTGGCGCTCGGCACGGCCAAGCTGATGCCCGACCTCGACCGCGAGGGCGGCTGGCTGCTCACCCTGGACGACACCCCGCAGTCCTACGTCGACCTCGCCGAGCCCACCCACCTGGAGTTCGAGTACGTCCGGCGGCTCGGCCATCTGGTCGACACGCTGGCCCCCGCCGGGGAGCCACTGGACGCCCTGCACCTGGGCGGCGGGGCCCTCACCCTGCCGCGCTACCTGGCCGCCACCCGGCCGGGATCGCGCCAGCAGGTGGTGGACATCGACGGCCCGCTGCTCACCCTCATCGAGGAGCAGCTGCCGTGGCACGGCCCCGGCGCCGACATCACCGCCGCCCCCGGCGACGCCCGCGAGGCGCTGGCCGCCGCGCCGCCCGGCTCGGCGGACCTGGTGATCGCGGACGTCTTCCACGGCTCGCGGACCCCGGCGCACCTCACCTCGGTGGAGTTCCTGCGGCTGGCCGCGGCCGCGCTGCGCCCCGGCGGCTGCTACGCCGCCAACCTGGCCGACGGCCCGCCGCTGGACTTCGCCCGCGCGCAGGCGGCGACGCTGCGCGCCGTCTTCCCGCAGACCTGCCTGGTGGCCGAGCCCTCGGTGCTGCGCGGCCGGCGCTACGGCAACATCCTGCTGATCGGCTCGGACCGGCCGCTGCCCGTCGAGGAGCTGAGCCGCAGCCTGGCCGGTGATCCCTTCCCGGCCCGGCTGTGCGACGCGCACGCGCTGGCGGAGCTGGTCGGCCGCACCGCCCCCGTCCTGGACTCCGAGGCCCGGCCGTCGCCGCCACCGCCGGACGGCGCGTTCAGCATCGGCTGACGGCTGACGGCTGACGGCTGACGGTTCGTCGGCGCGTCGGGGTGCCGGGTGCGGGAGCCCGGTACCCGTGGTGCCAGAATCGGCGGGTCCGGCCAGCCCCGATCGAGCCCTCTCCGATCGAGCCCCCTCCGAAGGAGCGCACGACCATGACTGCCGATCGCCCGTCCTCCTCCGCCCCGGCCGTCCCGCCCGACGGCATGCCGGTCAGAGCCGAGCTGGACGCCGTCCCCGAGACCGCGCTCTGGACCCTCTACCACCGCGCCGTCGAGGCCCGCCGCCCCGACTCGGTGCTCTCCGACCCGATGGCCGTCGAACTGGTGGACCGGCTCGACTTCCCGTTCGAGGAGCGCTTCGGCCCCGGCGGCGGTCTCTCGGCGCAGCTCCAGGCGCTGCGGGCGGCCTGCTTCGACCGCGAGGTGGCGGACTTCCTGGCCCGTGATCCGCGCGGCACCGTGGTCTGCCTGGGCGAGGGGCTGGAGACGCAGTTCTGGCGGGTGGACAACGGCCGCGCCCGGTGGCTGGGCGTCGACCTGCCGGAGTCGGTGGCGCTGCGCGAGCGGCTGCTGCCGCCCGACCCGCGCCGGCGTTCGGTGGCCTGCTCCGCGACCGACCCGCGCTGGATGGACGAGGTGGACCCGGCCCGCGGCCTGCTGATCACCGCCGAGGGCCTGCTGATGTACCTGCGCCCGGCCGAGGTGCGCGAGCTGATCGCCGCCTGCGCCGAGCGCTTCCCCGGTGCGACGTTCGTCTTCGACTCCGTACCGCGCTGGTTCAGCCGGCTGACCGTCCGGGGCAAGATGCGCGACCGGCACTACCAGGCCCCGCCGATGCCCTTCGGCATGGACGCCGACGAGCAGCACAAGCTGGCCACCGCGCACCCGGCGATCACCGAGATCCGCGACGTGTACCCGGTGGGCGGCCGGGGAGTGCTGCGCCGGCTGTTGCCGGTCGCCGGCCGGCTGCCGGTGCTCTCGGCCAGGCGTCCGTCGGTGGTGGCCCTGCGCTTCGGCACCCGGCGGTAGGGCGGCGCAGCGCCGGGTGGCGGCTCCGCGCGGGGCAAGCGGAAGTCAAAGGATCTTCAAGGAACCGGAAAGCCCTCCGAGGCGTTTCACACCTGGGCTGACGGCGCCGCCGGGCGGCCCGGGGGATTAGGCTGCCCTGACGGGGGGAGCGGCCCCACCGCTATTCGGATCGTCGAGACCGCCGTCTCGTCCTGCCACGGAGGTACCGGCTTTGCTGCACGTTGACGCCTGGATCGAGAGCGTCCCACCGGGCTCGGTGTACGCCCTCATCGGTCTGATCATCGGGCTGGAGAGCCTGGGCATCCCGCTGCCCGGCGAGATCGCGCTCGTCACGGCCGCGCTGCTCGCGGCGCAGGGAGTGGTCCGCCCCGAGTGGATCGCGCTCTGCGCCATCCTCGGCGCGATCATCGGTGACTCGATCGGCTACTCCATCGGGCGCAAGGGCGGCAAGCCGCTGTTCGACAAGCTCGGCCGGAAGTTCCCCAGGCACTTCGGGCCCGAGCACCTGGAGACGGCCGAGCGGGCGTTCCAGAAGTGGGGCATGTGGGCGGTGTTCTTCGGCCGCTTCGTCGCCCTGCTGCGGATCTTCGCCGGGCCGCTGGCGGGCGCCCTGCGGATGCCGTACTGGAAGTTCCTGATCGCCAACGTGCTGGGCGGGGTCATCTGGGCGGGCGGTACCACGCTGCTGGTGTACCAGGTCGGCAAGGTCGCCGAGAAGTGGCTGAAGAGCTTCTCCTGGATCGGTCTGATCGTGGCGGTGCTCGGCGGCGCGCTGATGGCCTGGCTGATGAAGCGCCGGGCCGCGAAGGTCAAGGCCGAGATCGACGCCGAGAAGGCCGCCGCGACCGCGGAGACCGCCATCGCGGACGGCGCTGCGGACACCACCGCTGCGGACACCACCGCGCCGGGCGGCGGGCCCGCCACGACACTCGCCGCGCCCGCGACGGACTGACGGCCCGGCAGGGGCGCCGTTGTAGCATCGGGGCGTACCCCCGGCGGTGACGTCGCAGCACGTGGAGGGCCCTGTGAGCCAGCAGCAGTGGGACGCGGTGGACGCGTACTTCTCGGACACGCTGGTCGGCCACGACCCGGTGCTGGAGGGCGCGCTCGCCGCCTCGGCGGCCGCCGGACTTCCCCCGATCGCGGTCGCCCCCAACCAGGGCAAGCTGCTTCACCTGTTGGCGCTCGCCCAGGGCGCCCGCCGCATCCTGGAGGTCGGCACCCTCGGCGGCTACAGCGCGATCTGGCTGGCCCGGGCGCTGCCCGCCGACGGACGGCTGATCACCCTGGAGATCGACCCCGCCCACGCCGAGGTCGCCCGCCGCAACCTCAAGGCCGCCGGCCTGGAGCAGGTCGCCGAGGTCAGGCTCGGCCGCGCGGCGGACTCCCTCGCCGCGCTGGAGCGCGAGGGCGCCGCACCCTTCGACCTGGTCTTCATCGACGCCGACAAGCCCGGCAACCCGGACTACTTCGCCCGGGCGCTGAGGCTCTCCCGCCCGGGCACGCTCATCATCGTGGACAACGTGGTGCGCGGCGGCGTGGTCGCCGACGCGGACAGCACCGACCCCTCCGTGATCGGCACCCGCCGGCTGCACGACCTGATCGCCGCCGACCCCCGGGTGTCGGCGACCTCCGTCCAGACGGTCGGCACCAAGGGCTACGACGGATTCACGCTGGCCCGCGTACAGGGCTGAACCACCGGAGGGAGTGGCACGTGCGGATCGGACTGCTGGGCACCGGGCCCTGGGCGGAGCGGGTGCACGCGCCCGTCCTCGCCGAGCACCCCGGGATCGAGTTCGCCGGCGTCTGGGGCCGGCGCCCCGAGGCGTCCGAGACCCTCGCCCGGGCGCACGGCGCACGGCCGTACGCCGACCTGGACCAGCTGCTCGCCGACGTGGACGCGGTGTCCATCGCGCTGCCGCCCACCGTCCAGGCGGACCTCGCGGTGCGCGCGGCGCAGGCCGACTGCCACCTGCTGCTGGACAAGCCGGTCGCCCTCACCGTCCCGGACGCGCGACGCGTGGCGGAGGCCGTCGAGCGGCACGGCCTGGCCTCGGTGGTCTTCTTCACCGTGCGCTTCGGCGGCGAGCAGATGCCCTGGATCGAGAAGCAGGCGGCCACCGGCGGCTGGTTCACCGGCCGCTCGGACTGGCTCGGCTCGGTGTTCGCCGCCGGCAGCACCAGCCCGTACGCGGCCTCGCCCTGGCGGGCGGACAAGGGCGCGCTGTGGGACGTCGGCCCGCACGCGCTGTCCCTGCTGCTGCCGGTGCTCGGCGACGCGGTCCAGGTGACGGCCGTCCGCGGACCCAGGGACACCGTGCATCTGGTGCTGCGCCACGCGGGCGGCGCCTCCAGCACGCTGGCGCTCAGCCTGACCGCGCCCGCCGAGGCCGGCGGGACGTGCATGGAGCTGCGCGGCAGCGCCGGGGTCGTCCAGCTGCCGGAGCGCGGTGAGGGCCCGGTGCGGGCACTGCACCGGGCCGTCGACGCGCTGCTCCGGTCGGCGGACACGGGGCAGGCGCACCCCTGCGACGCGGCCTTCGGTCTGCGCGTGGTGGAGATCCTCGCCGGGGCCGAGCGGTCGCTGGCGGACGGCGGGCCGGTGGAGGTCTGAGCGGGCGGTGTGACAGCCTGGCCGGTGATTGCGGTCACCCGCCGGGAGGGCGTGCCGCAGCTGGCCGCGCAGGCCTGGCCGCTGGTCGTGGCGGGCATCGGGGCCGGCGCGGGGATCGGCCGGGTGCTGGCCGCCCGGGTGCCGGAGCGGCCCGCCAGGCGGCTGGTGCTGCTGCTCGCCCTGGGCAGCGGGCTGACCACCCTGGGCAAGGCCTGTGGGGGCTGTGACCGGTACCCGCCCCGGCCGGTACCCGCGCCACGGGTAGCGGCCGCTGCGGCCGTCCGGTCAGCGGGTGCCGCTGCCTCCGCCGACGCCGTCCGGCCGGCGGTCCGCCGGGCGGCGCGGTGGGATGGGGGCCGCCGTGAAGTCGCGCGGGCCGGTCCACAGCGCGGGTACGGCGTCGGTGCGGCGGGCAAGCTCGTACGCCAGTGCCTCGTAGTTGACCCGCCAGCCCTTGAAGTGCGGCCAGGCCTCCTGCACCGACCGCTCCTTGGGGAAGCCGGCGGCGGCGACCATGGCCACCGCCGCGTCGAACTCCGTGTAGGTGAGGCGGATCGGGCTCTCCGGGTGCGGGTCGGGGTCGAAGTCGATGCGCAGCGAGCGCGCGATGTCGCGCATCGCGGTGAACCCGGCGCGCAGCACCAGCCGGGCCTCCGGCGGGGCCGAGCGCGGGCTGATCGCGAGGTGCAGCGCGGCGGCGTCCAGCACCGAGACCAGGCCGACCACCCAGCTGCGGTTGGGCTGCGGGGAGCGGAAGGAGAGCAGCACCGGGTAGGTGGAGTGGCTCTCGCCGAGGTCCGCGGCCAGCCGCTCCCAGCTCTGGTACAGCTGGGGCAGCGCCTTCTCGGTGTCCACCAGGGACTGCCGGGCCAGCAGCTCCGGGCCCCAGGCGGGCTCGCCGGCCCGGGACTGCAGCAGCGTCACCTCCACCTCGCGGCGGTTGTAGGCGGCGTACAGGGTCGGCAGGTAGGCGATCTGCAGCGCGATGACCAGCGGGCCGCTGGCGGCGGCGAGGAAGTCCAGCGCGGACAGGTTCAGCCGGTCCCCGCTGGCGAATCCCAGGGTGAACAGGCTCGATCCGGCCTCCCGGAAGGACACCCGCCAGGCCAGCTCGGACGTGCCGTGCATCAGCAGCGTGTACGCCAGCAGCATCGAGGCGAGCCACGCCCCGAGCATGCCGATCAGGATCAGTGGCGCGAGCCAGGTCTGGGCGCGGTCCTGCGCGCGGTACGCACCGCGGGGCCCGGCGGCGAGCCGCAGCAGCAGGCGCAGCACCGCCCAGAGCCGGTAGACCAGGCCGGTGTACAGGCCGCGCGGCACCACCAGGGTGCGCAGGATGCTGGCGATGGTGAGCAGCAGGAGCGCCACGCCGAGCAGGGTGTAGATCAACCTCATGGCGTCATTGTCCAGGTCGGCGGGCGGCCCGGTGATGATCGGGGGCCGACAGGGCGGCGCGGGTGGCGGCCAGGTGGTTGCTCGGCGGCGGCGTGGCGGTGGCGCTCGGCGGCGTTCCGGGGGCGACGCGGCCGCCGGTCGCGGGGGCGGGCGTTGACAGCCGGGCCCATCGGCTGAATGCTAAGCAAGCGCTTAGTCACCGGCCGGGTGCGGCACCGAGCCCGACCTCGGCCCGCTGACCGATCCCGACGCCTAGCCGACCCGGACACCGACCCAACCCCGACCAACCCCCGACACCGACCCCCGACACCGAGCCCCGGAGTGAGCCGATGCCCGACACCACCGCCGACCCGCCCGGCCTGGACCTGGCGCGGCTGCGCGCCCATCTGGACCGCGAGCTGCCCGGTACCGTCAAGGGCCCGCTCCGGGCCGAGCTGATCGAGGGCGGCCGCTCCAACCTCACCTACGTCCTCTCCGACGGCGTCCAGAGCTGGGTCCTGCGCCGGCCCCCGCTCGGCCACGTGCTCGCCACCGCCCACGACATGGGCCGCGAGTACCGGGTGATGAGCGCCCTGCGCGACACCCCGGTGCCCGTCCCCGACACCCTGCTGCTCGTCCAGGACCCCGAGGTGCTCGGCGCCCCCTGGTACCTGATGGAGTACGTACCCGGCGTCGCGCACCGCGACCCCACCGCTCTCGCCGCCCTCGGCCCCGACCGGGTGCACGCGCTGGGCCTGGGCCTGGCCGACACCCTGGCCCGGCTGCACGACATCGAGCCGGTCGCCGTGGGCCTCGCCGACTTCGGCCGCCCCGAGGGCTTCCTGGAGCGCCAGCTGCGCCGCTGGAGCACCCAGCTCGCGGCCTCGCGCAGCCGCGAGCTGCCCGGCATCGACGAACTGCACGGCCTGCTCACCGAGCGGCTGCCCGCCTCGCCGGCGCCCACCCTGGTCCACGGCGACTACCGGCTGGACAACGTCCTCGTCGACGACGGGGACCGGATCACCGCCGTACTCGACTGGGAGATGTCCACCCTCGGTGACCCGTTCACCGACCTCGGACTGCTCGTGATGTACACCGAACTCGCCGGCGCCGGCGGTGGCATCATCCCCGCCGCGCCCACCGCCGAGGGGTTCCCCGCCGCGGGCGAACTCCTCGCCCGATACACCGGGCGCTCCGGGCGCGAGGTCGCCGACCTCGGCTGGTACGTCGCCTTCGCCTCGTTCAAGCTCGCCGTCGTCGCCGAGGGCATCCACTTCCGCTACCGGCAGGGCCGCACCCTCGGCGCCGGCTTCGAGAAGGCCGGCGAGATGGCACCGATCCTGGTCGGACACGGCCTCACCTCCCTCAAGGAGCGCTGACATGGACTTCTCCTACGACGCCCGGACGCTCGAACTGCGCGAACGGCTGCTCGCCTTCATGGACGAGCACGTGTACCCCGCCGAAGCCGTCCTGGAGGCGCAGCTCGCAGACCCGGCCCGCCAGCCCTGGGCGGTGCCGCCGGTGGTCGCGCAGCTCCAGGCCGAGGCACGCCGGCGCGGGCTGTGGAATCTGTTCTTCCAGGACGCGCACAGCCGGCCGGGGGAGGGCGGCCCCGGCCTGACCAACCTCCAGTACGCCCCGCTCGCCGAGATCACCGGCCGCAGCCCGCAGTTGGCCCCGCCGGCGCTCAACTGCGCCGCCCCCGACACCGGCAACATGGAACTGCTCGCCCAGTTCGCCGACGCCGACCAGCGCAAGCAGTGGCTGGAGCCCCTGCTGAACGGCGAGATCCGCTCCGCTTTCGCGATGACCGAGCCCGAGGTCGCCTCCTCCGACGCCGCCAACATCGCCACCCGGATCGAGCGGCACGGCGAGGAGTACCTCGTCAACGGCCGCAAGTGGTACATCACCGGCGCGATGAACCCCGACTGCAAGATCTTCATCGTGATGGGCAAGACCGACCCCGACGCCGCGCCGCACCGGCAGCAGAGCATGATCCTGGTGCCCCGCGACACCCCCGGAGTGAGCGTCAGGCGCGGCATGCGGGTCTTCGGCTACGACGACGCCGACCACGGCGGCCACGCCGAGGTGCTCTTCCAGGACGTCCGCGTGCCCGCGGCCAACCTGATCGGCGAGGAGGGCTCCGGCTTCGCCATCGCCCAGGCACGCCTGGGCCCCGGCCGGATCCACCACTGCATGCGCGCCATCGGCATCGCCGAGCGGGCGCTGGAGCTGATGTGCCGCCGCGCCCTGGACCGTGTCGCCTTCGGGCGCCCGCTCGCCGAGCAGGGCGTGGTACAGGACTGGATCGCCGAATCCCGGGTGCGGATCGAGCAGTTGAGGCTGCTGGTGCTCAAGACCGCCTGGCTGATGGACACCGTCGGCAACCGCGGCGCACACACCGAGATCCAGGCCATCAAGATCGCAACCCCGACGGCCGTGGAGTGGATCCTGGACAAGGCCATCCAGGCGCACGGCGCGGCCGGCGTCAGCCAGGACACCCCACTCGCCCAACTCTGGGCCGGCAACCGCACGCTGCGCCTGGCCGACGGCCCCGACGAGGTGCACAAGCGCTCGCTCGCCCGGCGCGAGCTCAAGCGGTACGCGGGCGGCGCCCGATGACTAGCACCCGGGAACTCGACATCCTGGTCGACGAGTTGCTCGCCGCCCACGACCCGGCCGGCACCGCACCGCTGGACTTCCTGCGGGCCCGCTTCGACGCCGGCCTCGCCTGGGTGCACTTCCCACCCGGCCTCGGCGGCCTCGGCGCACCGCGCTCCCTCCAGGCCCGGGTCGACGCCAGGCTCGCCGCCGCGGCGGCCCCCGACAACGACCCCCGCCGGATCGGCATCGGCCTCGGCATGGCCGCCCCCACCATCCTGCGCTACGGCACCGACGAGCAGAAGGCCCGCTTCCTGCGCCCGCTCTGGACCGGGGAGGAGGTGTGGTGCCAGCTGTTCAGCGAACCCGGCGCGGGCTCCGATCTCGCCGCGCTCGCCACCCGCGCCGTCCGCGAGGGCGACCACTGGGTGGTCACCGGGCAGAAGGTGTGGACCTCCAGCGCCCACGTCGCCCGCTGGGCCATCCTGCTCGCCCGCACCGACCCGGACGTACCCAAGCACCAGGGCATCAGCTACTTTCTCTGCGACATGAGCGACCCCGGCGTCGAGGTCAGGCCGCTGCGCCAGCTCACCGGCGAGGCCGAGTTCAACGAGGTCTTCCTCACCGGCGTCCGCATCCCCGACGCCCACCGCCTGGGCGCCGTCGGCCAGGGCTGGACGATCGCCCAGACCACCCTCAACAACGAGCGCGTGGCCATCGGCGGCCGGCGCACCCCGCGCGAGGGCGGGATGATCGGCATCCTCGCCCGGATCTGGCGCGAACGCCCCGACCTGCGCACCCACGAACTGCACCAGCGACTGCTGGCCGGCTGGGTGGACGCCGAGGTGCTGCGGCTGACCGGCGAGCGACTCGGCCAGCAGCTGGCCGCCGGCCAGCCCGGCCCCGAGGGCGCTGCCGCCAAGCTCGCCTTCGCCCGGCTCGCCCAGGAACTCAGCGGCCTGGAGGTCGAGTTGCTCGGCGAGGAGGGCCTGGGCTACGGGGACTGGACGATGGTCCGCCCGGACCTGGTCGACTTCACCGGCCGCGACGCCGGCTACCGCTACCTGCGCGCCAAGGGCAACTCGATCGAGGGCGGCAGCTCCGAGATCCTGCGCAACATCATCGCCGAGCGCGTCCTCGGCCTGCCCGCCGAGCCACGCACGGACAAGGACGTGCCATGGAAGGAGCTGTCCCGATGACCGACCCCGACGTGCTCCAGCCGGACCAGGACCTGCTCTACTCCCAGGCGGAGCAGGACCTGCGCTCCGCCGTCCGGGCCGCCCTCGCCGGTCACTGCCCGCCGCAGGCCCTGCCGGCCCGCTGCGAGGGGCCCGAGCCCTACAACCCGGCCCTGTGGCGGGCGCTGGCCCGCGAGATCGGGGCCGCCGGCCTCCAGGTGCCCGAGGCACTCGGCGGCGCCGGCGCCTCACTGCGCGAGAGCGCGGTCGTCCTGGAGGAACTGGGCCGGGCCTGCGCCCCGACGCCCTACCTCACCAGTGCGGTCCTGGCCACCAGCGTGCTGCTGGCCACCGGCGCCGAGGAGCTCGGCCCGCTCGCCGCCGGCGAGCGCACCGCCGCGCTCGCCGTCCCCTTCTCGAACTCGCCGTACGGGCCGTTCCCCGGCGGCGTCCGGGCCGGTGCCGCGGGGGAGCTGACCGGTACCGTCACCTCGGTCGCCGACGCCCGGGCGGCCGATCTGCTGATCGTCCCGGCCCGGGGGCCGGACGGCCCGGGCCTGTACGCCGTCGACACGGCACGGGTGACGGTGCGGCCACGCGTCGCCCTGGACCTCACCCGCCCGCTCGCCGACCTGGCGCTGAACGGCGCCCCAGGGCGGCTGCTGGCCGGCCCCGACCGGGCGGCGGACGTGCTGCGCCGGGCGCTGCTCACCGGCGCCGGCCTGCTGGCCTCCGAACAGCTGGGCGTCGCGCAGTGGTGCCTGGACACCACCGTCTCCCACCTGCGCGAGCGGCGGCAGTTCGGCCGGGTGGTCGGCTCCTTCCAGGCGCTCAAGCACCGCCTCGCCGAACTCTGGCTGGACATCGCCGGGGCGCGGGCGGCGGCCAGGGCGGCCGCGGACGCGCTGGCCCGGCAGACCGACGACGCCGCCGTCCTGGTGGCCGTCGCCGCCTCGCACTGCGGCGCGGTGGCCGTCCGGGCGGCGGAGGAGGCCGTGCAACTGCACGGCGGCATCGGGATGACCTGGGAGCACCCCGTTCATCTGTACCTCAAGCGCGCCAAGGCCGACCAGCTGGCACTCGGCACCCCCGGCCGGCACCGCGAGGCGCTGGCCGCGCTGGTGGAGCTGCCCGCCCCGGCGGCCTGAGCCACCGTCATACCCGGGTACCGGCCGCGTGTTGGCACCCGGGTATGACGCCGTCGCCCGTACCTGATTCGTAGGGTCCGTGTCAGCGGCCCGCCGACTCGCGGCGGGCGACGGGAGGAGCAGAGCCACCTCATGGACCACCACCACCTCACGGACCACCACCTCGGGGACCACCACCACCTCACGGGCCACGCCGGTCTCAACCGGCACCCCCGCCCCGGGGACAGCCGCCCATCGCGTCGGGTGCGGGGCCGGGCGTTCGTCGCCGGCCTCCTCGCGGCGGGCGTCGTGCTCGGCTCCGCGCTCGACGCGGCCGCCGCCGGGCCGGCCGCTTCGTCGCCGGGCGCGGCGGGGGCCGGTACGGCCGACCGGCAGGCCGTCGTGAGCCTGCCCGCGCCCGGTGGGCCGTACGCCATCGGCACCACCACGCTCCGGCTGCGCGACGACAGCCGGCAGGACCCGTGGCAGCCCGGGCAGACGCGGGAGCTGATGATCAGCTTCTGGTACCCGGCGGAGCGCGGCAACGGCCCCGCGGACCGCGCCGCGTACATGACGCCGGAGGCCGGGGTGCACTTCGGCGGAGAGCGCGGCGCGGGCGTCTTCAACTACCACGTGCTGCCGGGCCGCACCGACTGGTCCGCGACCCGCACCCATGCCCGCGAGGGCGCGCCCGTGCTGCGCGGCGGCGGCCCCCGGCCCGTCATCCTCTACTCAGCCGGCCTCGGCGACCCGCGGACCTGGAACACCGGCCTGGTCGAGGACCTGGCCTCGCGCGGCTACGTCGTCGTCACCGTCGACCACCCCTATGACGCGTCCGAGGTGCAGTACCCCGACGGGCACCTGGTGGAGTCGGTCCTCCCCGAGCTGGCGAAGCAGCCGGACCTCGACGTCAACGCGCTGCTGCGCAAGGTGATGCGGACCCGGGTGGAGGACACCCGCTTCGTGCTCGACCAGCTGGGCGAGCTCAAGGGCGGGCGCGCCGGTGCCGCCGCGGCGAGCACTCCGCCGAGCGGTCTGCCTGCCGGTCTGCCGACGGCCCTCGATCTCGGGCGGATCGGTATGGCCGGCCACTCCGCCGGCGGCTTCACCGCCGCCCAGACCATGCACGACGACCCCCGGATCAAGGCCGGGATCAACCTGGACGGGCAGCTGGAATTCCCCGGCCCCGACGCCGGCGGCAGCACCCTGAGCACCGTGGCCCGCGACGGCCTGGACCGGCCGTTCCTGCTGATGGGCACCCAGAGCGCGGACTCCGGCGACTACCACCACCAGCCGTCCTGGCAGGCGTTCTGGAGCAACACCCGGGGCTGGCACGCCGATGTGACGCTCACCGGGTCGCAGCACGGCTCGTACACCGACGCCCAGGCGCTGCTCCCGCAGCTCGCCGAACAGGGCGCGATCGCGGCGGACCGCCTGACGGAGGACATCGGCACGGTGGCGCCGCAGCGCGCGGTGACGGCGACCCGCGCGTACGTCGCCTCCTTCTTCGACCGCTGGCTGCGCGGCCACGACGACCACCTGCTGGACGGGCCCTCGGCACGATACCCGGAGATGGAGTACGCCCGCTGACCCACCAGTCTGACAGCTGCCCCGAGTGGGAAGCCGGACCGGCCGACTTCCCACTCCGCACCGACACCCCGTCAGGTGTCGAGGAGGATCACCACCCGGCCAGTGCTGCGGCCGTCGGCGACCTGCTGGACGCCGGCGGCCGCCTCGCCGAGCGGGAGGCGGGCGCTGACCAGCGGGCGGACGACGCCTTGCTCGGCGAGCTCGGTCAGCTGCTCGTGGGTGGCGCGGACGGCCTGCGGGTCGTGGGTGTTGTACAGGCCCCAGTGCAGGCCGAGGATGGCGTAGTTCTTCACCAGGGCGTGGTTCAGCGCCGGGGCCGGGATCTGGCCGGCGGCGAAGCCGACCACAACGATCCGCCCCTCGAAGGCGACGCAGCGGGTCGAGCCGGTGTAGGCGTCGCCGCCCACCGGGTCGAACACCACGTCCGCGCCGCGCCCGCCGGTGGCCTCCTTGACGACCGTGACGAAGTCCTCGGCCGTCCGGTCGACCACCAGGTCGGCGCCCAACTCCCGCGCCACCGCCGCCTTCTCGGCGCCGCCGACCACCGCGATCACCCGGGCGCCGGAGGCCCTGCCCAGTTGCACGGCCGCACTGCCGACACCGCCGGCCGCCGCGTGCACCAGCAGGGTCTCACCGGGGCGCAGCGCGGCCCGCCGGTGCAGGGCGAACCACGCGGTCTGGTACCCGATGTGCAGGGCGGCGGCCTCGGCGTCGTCGAGCGCCTGCGGGGCGCGGAAGGCGGCTGCGGCGTCCAGCAGCGCGTACTCGGCGAACGCCCCGCCGGGCAGTACGGGGTTGCCGATCACCCGCTCGCCCGCAGACCACCCGCCGACCTCCGCGCCCGTCCGTTCGACGGTGCCGCAGAGCTCGACGCCGGGTGTGAAGGGCAGCGGCGGACGCACCTGGTACTGGCCGCGGACCATCAGCGCGTCGGGGAAGTTCACGGCGGCCGCGCGCACCCGCACCAGCAGCTGCCCGGGGCCGGGCGCCGGCAGCGGCAGCCCGTCCCGCAGGCGCATCACCTCGCGAGGCTCGCCCAGTTCGTCGACCTGCCAGGCCCTCATGCCTCGCCCTTCCTCTCCAGCCCCTGCTGGAGCCGGTTCATCCCGGCGATCCAGCGGTCCGGGTCGGTGGCCCGGACGGCGTAGTAGTCGGCGACCTCGGGGTGCGGGAGTACCAGGAAGCGCTCCTCCCGTACCGCGGCCAGGACGGAGGTGGCGACCTCCTCGGCCTCGATCGCGGTCGGGGCGAGCAGCGCCTCGCCCATCGCGCCGGTGGCGGTGAGCATGTCGGTACGCACCCCTTGCGGGCAGACGGCGTGCACCCGCAGACCGCGGTGCCGGTAGGTGGCGGAGAGCCACTCGGCGAACGCGAGGGCCCCGTGCTTGGAGACCGCGTACGGGGCTGAGCCGAGGCTGGTGAGCAGCCCGGCCGCGGAGACGGTGGCGATGAAGCGGCCGCCGCCGCGCTCCAACCAGCGGGGGAGCAGCCGGTCGGCGGCCCGGACGTGGGCCAGTACGTTGACCTCCCAGGCCGTGCTCCAGGCCGAGGCGGGCGCGTCGGCGCCGCCGAGCGGGGCGACGCCGGCGTTGGCGCACCAGACGTCGATCTCGCCGAGCACGGCGCGGGCCCGCCCGACCAGGGCCTCGACTCCGGCCTCGCCGGCCGCGTCGCCGGGTACGGCCGTCCCGCCGCACTCCTCGGCGACGGCGGCCGCCGCCTCGGCGTCGAGGTCGTTGACCACCACCCGGGCGCCGGCTGCGGCGAAGGCCCGGGCCAGCGCGGCGCCGATGCCGCGGCCCGCACCGGTGACCACCACGCCCTGCCCGGCGAGGCTCCCCTCGGGACCCGGGCCCGCGGCGGGGCTCACAGCCCGCCGCCGAGGGTCACTCCGCCGTCGACGACCAGCGTCTGCCCGGTGATCCAGGCCGCGTCGGAGGAGAGCAGGAACGCGACGGCGCCCGCGACGTCCTCGGGCACGCCGAGCCGGCCGAGCGGGTACGCGGCGGCGACCTTCTCCTCGCGGCCCTCGTACAGCGCCTCGGCGAATCTGGTCTTGACCACTGCGGGGGCGACGGCGTTGACCCGGATGTCCGGGCCCAGCTCGCCGGCCAGCTCGGCGGTCAGCCGGATCAGCGCGGCCTTGCTGACCCCGTACATGCCGATGCCGGCGGACGTGCGGATGCCGGCGATCGAGGCGACGTTGACCACCGAGCCGCCGTGCTCGCCCATCCAGGCGGCGTGCACCCGGCGGGTCCAGGCGAGCGGCGCGAGCACGTTCACCGCGAGGATCTTGGCGGCGGCCGCCTCGTCGGTCTCCAGCACCGGGCCGTAGACGGGGTTGATCCCGGTGTTGTTGACCAGGTGGTCCAGCCGGCCGAAGGCCTCCATGGTCCGGGTGACCGCCTCGTCCTGGTGCGAGGTGTCGTCGGCCTTACCGGCTACGCCGATCGCGACTTCGGGCCCGCCGAGGTCCAGGACCGCCTGGGCCAGCGGCTCGGGCTTGCGGGCCGTGATGCAGACCTTGGCGCCCCGGGCGACCAGTTCCCGTGCGATGCCGAGGCCGATGCCCCGGCTGGCTCCGGTGACGACGGCCACCTGGCCCTTGAACGAGTGCACCACTGAGGGTCCTTTCGCGTCCGGCGGGCCGGGGGGAGTGCGGCGCCTGCCGGGCGGTTGCGGGTTCACGGCGTGCTGCCCGTGAGCGGGAGGATATGACTAAGCGCTTGCTTAGCATGGTGCGAGTGCGGGACCCTGTCAACAATCCGGCCCCGCCGAAACCCCTGCCCCAGCCCTCGTCGAAGCCCCGCAGAGCCCTTGCGGCGCCCTCGTCTAAGCCCCCGTCGCAATGACCCGCCGTACCCCGCCGCCGGGGGTTCGGCAGAGGCCCGGATGCCCCCTGAGCCCGGCAGTCGTGCCGGTCAAAAGCCCGCACGACCCTTCTGGGAGGATGGCGCCATGACCAGCAGCACGCCGATCGCCGACCTCTGGCCCACCCCGCCCCCCGGCGCGGACGCCCGCCCCGAGGCCGCGTACCGGCTGCTGGAGGCGGCCGTCGAGTCCTTCGCCGAACGCGGCTACCACGCCACCACCACTCGCGACATCGCCACCGCCGCCGGGATGAGCCCCGCCGCGCTGTACATCCACTACCCCTCCAAGGCCGCGCTGCTCGCCGAGATCAGCCGGGCCGGCCACGCCGCGACCCTCGCCCTGGTCCGCGCGGCCGCCGACAGCGGCGACGACCCGGTGGCGCGGATGCGGCGCCTGGTCGAGGACTTCACCGTCTGGCACGCCAGGGGCCGTACGGTCGGCCGGGTGGTCAACTACGAGCTGCACGCGCTGCCGCCGGAGGACTACACCGTGGTCGCCGGGCTCCGCCTGGACATCGAGCGAACGGTGAGCGGGATCATCGCCGCCGGTGTCGAGGCGGGCGTGTTCGAGGTCGCCGAGGTGAAGACCGCCGCTCGGGCCGTCACCTCACTGGGTATCGACGTCTCCCGTTGGTACACCGACCGCAGCAGCGAGACCCCGCAGGAACTCGGCCGGCGTTACGGCGAGCTGGTGCTGCGGATGCTCGGCGCACGGCCATGACCTGGGCTGACGGGGGTCGGCGCCCTTCGACGGCCGGAGCCTGATACCCGGGTGTCCCGGTGCTCCGACGTCCTGATGCCGTGCGCCCGTGGGCTTCTCCGCCTTCGGAGCCGTCGCGTGTCCGTGGCCATGCGACAGATCGGTGCCGGGTCTGACGGCCGGTGGGCGACGGTAGAGTTCGCCCTCGGGGAAGCCGAACTCCCTCAGGTGACCGCCCTCGCGCTCGATCGCGAGGGTGATCCACGAGCTCCTCGCGGAGCCGGTGGGGGGTCGGCGCGGGCCTCGGCCGGACGAGTCGGACCCCGGGGTCGGGACCGAAGGATCATCCCCTAGCATCTACAAGCCTGTAGACGTTCGCGCGACCGGCATCAGCCCGGTCGTGCGGGCCGGGCTGCGTTCCCGCGGCCCAGATTCAGGACCGTCCGGGTTCCCGACCGTCCAGACCACCGCGAGGACACAGCAGATGAGCGCAATCGGTGTAGGCCAGGCCGTCATTCTCGGCATCGTCGAGGGAGTGACGGAGTTCCTCCCGATCTCCTCGACCGGCCACCTGAAGATCACCGAGGGTCTGATGGACATCCCCGTCGACGACCCGGCTGTCGTCGGTTTCACCGCCGTCATCCAGGTCGGTGCGATCGCTGCGGTCCTCGTCTACTTCTTCAAGGACATCGTCCGCTTCGCCACGGCGTGGGGCCGCGGTCTGGCCAATCCGGCGCAGCGCGCGAACCACGACTACAAGTTCGCCTGGTGGGTCATCTACGCGACCATCCCGATCGTGGTCGTCGGCCTGGCGGCCAAGCCCCTCATCGACGGCCCGCTCGCCTCGCTCTGGGTGGTGGCCGGCTCGCTGATCGTGGGCAGTGCGGTGATGTGGGCCGCCGACCAGATGGGCCGGCACCGGCGCGGCGAGGCGGACATCACACTCAAGGACGCCATGATCGTCGGCTCCTCGCAGATCCTCGCGCTGCTGTTCCCCGGCTTCTCCCGCTCGGGCGCCACCATGTCCACCGCCCTGATCCGTGACCTCGACCGGGTCGCGGCCACCCGGTTGTCCTTCTTCCTCTCCATCCCCGCACTGACCGGTGCCGGGATCTACGAGCTCAAGGACGCCCTGGGCGGCGGTGTCGGCTTCCTGCCGCTGGCGGTGGGCACCGTTGTCTCGTTCGTGGTGGCCTACGCCTCGATCGCCTGGCTGCTGAAGTACGTCGCGAAGCACTCCTTCAACGCCTTCGTCATCTACCGCATCGTGGTCGGCGTGCTGCTCTTCGGCCTGTTGGGCGCGGGCGTCGTCGACGCCTGAGCGGCGCCGCGCCGCTCTCCCCCTCTCCCTTCATCCCCTCTCCCTCTTCCTGCTCTCGGCCCCCGGTCCCGCCCGCAAGGGTGGGGCAGGGGGCCGATTGCGTGGCCGAGGTGCATGGCGAGGGACTCGCGCGGGTGCTTCGGGACGATTCGGAGCGCTTCCGGACCCGTGAACCGACCGGCGAGGCGTTCTCCGTGGGGGGCATTTCGGACATTTGGGGTGGTGGTTGGGTGAGGGTGCTCACAGGGGGTGGGGGAGTACGGGGTTGCGTAGTTGGTGGTGGGGTGGGGTTGGGGG
>NZ_JBITGZ010000027.1:0-96227 GCF_044457565.1 Kitasatospora sp. NPDC050543
AACGCCCGGGCCAGGACCGCCGACGACTCGACGTCCTCGTCCAGGTCCACCAGCACGATCCGGCCCGGGTTCTCCGACTGCGCCGAACGCAACAGACCCCAGACCGCAGCAGCGGCAAGATCCTCACCGGTGCTCGCACCGCGCGTCACCACCACCAGGCGGGAGTCCGCGAACTCCTCCGCCGCCAGCCACTCCTGCACCAGCGCCAGCGCCTCCCGCACCGCCGCGTGGGTGGCAGCGGCAGCGTCGCCGGCAGGAGCGACAGCCCCGGCGGGCAGCGGGACCAGCACCGCCCCCGGCACGGCCCCGGCCGCCGCCACGGCCGCCAGATCGGCGAAGCACACCGCGCCCGGCAGGCCGAGGTCCTCGTCGCCCAGCACGGCGATCGCCCCGGCCGGAGCGTCCGGCGGCAACGCCACCGGCATCCACTCCCGGCGGAACAGCGACTCATGCCCGCCCGAGGCCGCCAACTGCTCGGCTGCGAACGGACGCAGCACCAGCGACTCGACCACCGCGACCGGCTGCCCGGTGGCATCCGCCACTGCGAGCGACACGGCATCCGTGCCCGCCACCGAGATCCGCACCCGAAGCTCACCGGCACCGGCCGCGTGCAGGGACACCCCCGTCCAGGCGAACGGCAGCCGCCCCTGACCGGTATCCTCCAGCAGCCCGCCCACGCCCACGGCGTGCAGCGCGGCATCCAGCAACGCCGGATGCAGACCGAACAGCCCGGCCTCCGCCCGCGCCTCCTCCGGCACGGCAACCTCGGCGAACACCTCACCGTCCCGCCGCCACGCCGCCCGCAGCCCCCGGAACACCGGCCCGTACTCCAGCCCTGCGGCAGCGAGTCCCTCGTACAGCCCGTCCACCGCGACCGGCTCCGCGCCGGCCGGCGGCCACTGCGCGGGCTCGAAGGCAGGGGGTACGACCGTGGGTGACAGGAAGCCCGTCGCGTGGCGCGTCCAGGGCAGTTCGGGCCACGTGTCGTCGTCGGTCTCGTCGTCCTGCGGACGGGAGTGCAGGCTCAGCGGCCTGCGTCCCAGCTCGTCGAGGGCCCCCACCGTCAGGCACAGCTGGACGGACCCCGTCACGGGAACCACCAGCGGTGCTTCGACGGTCAGCTCGTCCAGCCTGCTGCACGCCAGCTGGTCGCCGGCCGCCACCGCGAGGTCCACGAAGGCAGTGCCGGGGAGCAGCACCCGGCCCGCGACGGCGTGGTCGGCCAGCCAGGGATGCGTCCGCAGCGACAGGCGCCCGATGAACAGTCGCCCGTCCAGCTCGGGCACCGACACGACGGCCCCGAACAGTGGGTGCGTGATCGAGCCGAGGCCGGCCGCCGTGACGTCACCGATCTGATCGGCGCCGCTGTCG
The DNA here is from genome assembly GCF_044457565.1 of Kitasatospora sp. NPDC050543. NCBI lineage: Bacteria > Bacillati > Actinomycetota > Actinomycetes > Kitasatosporales > Streptomycetaceae > Kitasatospora > Kitasatospora sp. NPDC050543. Next base: position 1,372 of record NZ_JBITGZ010000027.1, read on the forward strand.
AGCCAGTACCGCTCGCGCTGGAAGGCGTACGTGGGCAGGTCGACGCGGTGGGCGGCGGTGCCGGCGAAGACGGCCTGCCAGTCCAGCTTGACGCCGCGCACGTGCAGCTGGGCGAGAGCGGTGGCGAAGCTCTGAGCCTCGGCGCGGTCCCGACGCAGGGCCGGGGTCAGGACGGCGTCGGAGTCCTCCGTCAGGCACTGCTGAGCCATCGCGGTCAGCGTGCCGTCCGGGCCGAGCTCCAGGAACGTCCGGACGCCCTCGGCCTCCAGCACCTGGACGGCGTCGGCGAAGCGGACGGCCTCGCGGACGTGGCGCACCCAGTACTCGGGGTCGGTGAGTTCGGTGGACGCGAGCGCGCCCGTCAGGGTCGAGACGACCGGGATCCGCGGCGCCTGGAAGGCCACCTGCGCGGCGACCGCACGGAAGTCCGCCAGCATGCCGTCCATCAGCGGCGAGTGGAACGCATGACTGACGGTGAGCCGCTTGGACTTGCGGCCCTCCAGCTCGGCCACCACCGCCAGCACCGCGTCCTCGACGCCCGAGATCACCACCGACGTCGGGCCGTTGACCGCCGCGATCCCGACACCCTCGGTCAGCAGCGGCAGCACCTCCGCCTCCGACGCCTGCACCGCCACCATCGCACCACCGCGCGGCAACGCCTGCATCAACCGCCCACGAGCCGCCACCAACTTCGCGGCGTCCGCCAACGAGAACACACCCGCCACATGCGCGGCAGCCAGCTCACCGATCGAATGCCCCGCCAGGAAGTCCGGCCGCACACCCCACGACTCGACGAGCCGGAACAGCGCGACTTCGAGGGCGAACAACGCCGGCTGGGTGAAGCCCGTCTCGTCGATCAGCTCCGCATCCGCGATCGCCTCGCGCAGCGGACGATCCAGCAACGGATCCAGCGCCGCGCAGACGGTGTCGAAGGCATCCCGGTACACCGGGTACGCGGCGTACAGCTCCTCGCCCATGCCCGTCCGCTGGCTGCCCTGACCCGCGAACAGGAACGCCGTCCGCCCCGCCGTCCCCGACACCCCGGACACCGAAACCGACGCCGAACCCGCAGCCGACCCACCCGCCGCCAGCGCCTCCAGCCCCGCCAGCACCTGCGCCCGGTCACCGCCCACCAGCGCCGCCCGGTGCTTGAGCGCCGCGCGGCCGGTGGCAAGGGACAGGGCGACATCCGCGAGGTGGACGTCGTCGTCGGCGGCCAGGTGGGCCCGCAGGCGCTCGGTCTGGGCCCGCAGGGCCGCTTCGTCGTGGCCGGAGAGCACCAGTGGCACGGGGACCGGCACCGCGCGCGGCGCGTCCACCGTCTCGGCCGACCCGGACGACCCGGCCGGCACGGGGGCCTGTTCGAGGATGGTGTGGGCGTTGGTGCCGCTGACGCCGAAGGAGGAGACGGCGGCCCGGCGCGGGCGGCCGGTCTCGGGCCAGGGGCGGGCCTCGGTGAGCAGCTCGACGGCGCCGGCCGTCCAGTCGACGTGCGGGGAGGGCTCGTCCACGTGCAGGGTCTTCGGCAGCACGCCGTGCCGCATCGCCATGACCATCTTGATGATGCCGCCGACGCCGGCCGCCGCCTGGGTGTGGCCGATGTTGGACTTGAGCGAGCCGAGCCAGAGCGGGCGGTCCTCGTCTCGGCCCTGGCCGTAGGTGGCGAGAAGGGCCTGCGCCTCGATCGGGTCGCCGAGGGTGGTGCCGGTGCCGTGCGCCTCCACCGCGTCGATCTGGTGGGCGGTCAGGCGGGCGGCGGAGAGGGCCTGGCGGATGACGCGCTGCTGTGCCGGGCCGTTGGGGGCGGTGAGGCCGCTGCTGGCACCGTCCTGGTTGACGGCGGTGCCGCGGACCACCGCCAGGACGGGGTGGCCGTTGGCGAGCGCGTCGGAGAGCCGCTCGACGAGCAGCATGCCGACGCCCTCGCCCCAGCCGGTGCCGTCGGCGGCGGCCGCGAAGGACTTGCAGCGGCCGTCGGCCGCGAGTCCGCGCTGGCGGCTGAAGTCGATGAACGCGTTGGGGGTGGACATCACGGCGACGCCGCCGGCCAGCGCCAGCGAGCACTCCCCGGCGCGCAGCGCCTGTACCGCCCAGTGCAGGGCGACCAGCGAGGACGAGCAGGCGGTGTCGACGGTGACGGCCGGACCCTCAAGGCCGAGCGCGTACGCGACGCGGCCGGAGGCGACGCTGCCGGAGTTGCCGTTGCCGAGGTAGCCGGCGACCTCCTCGGGCACCGTGACCAGGCGGGAGGCGTAGTCGTGGTACATCACGCCGGCGAAGACGCCGGTCGCTGTGCCCCGTACGGATTCCGGATCGATCCCGGCCCGCTCGAAGGCCTCCCAGGAGGTCTCCAGCAGCAGGCGCTGCTGCGGGTCCATGGCCAGGGCCTCGCGGGGCGAGATGCCGAAGAACGCCGGGTCGAACTCGGCGGCGTCGTGCAGGAAGCCGCCCTCGCGGGTGTACGAGGTGCCGGGGCGCTCCGGGTCCTCGTCGTGCAGGGCGGAGACGTCCCAGCCGCGGTCGACGGGGAACTCCGAGACGCCGTCGCCGCCGTCGGCGACCAGCCGCCACAGCTCCTCGGGCGAGGTCACCCCGCCCGGGTAGCGGCAGGCCATGCCGACGATCGCGATCGGCTCCGGCTCCTGCTCCTCCAGCTCGCGCAGCCGTCGGCGCGTCTCGCGCAGATCGGCGGTCGCCCGCTTGAGGTAGTCGAGGAGCTTCTCTTCGTTCTCCACGTGCTGTCACACCCTTGAACCCGGTCGTGGGGGCCGTGCCGGCCACTTCGGAACGTCCGAGCACGTCCGGAGGGCCCTGGGCACGGCCGCCGTTGATTCGCGATGAAAACGTGCGCCCGAAACTCCCCGCCGATGCGGGAGATATCTGGCCCCGGCAATTCCGGCTTCGGTTCCCCGCGCCCGCCCGCCGGATTTCGCGGCGCCCCGGCGGGCGATATCCCCCGGCGGGATCGCGGGAATTGCCTGCGCGCCGTCACGCTAGCAGCGGCGCTCAACAGGAGGCATCCCCTAACCTCCCCCTAACCGGGGGTTCCCCGGGTCCCGAATGGACCCGGGGCCCTTTCCTGCGGCCCCGGGATCAGCCCATCGGGAATTTCACCTGGCCGGAGACGATCGGGTTGAGGTAGTTCGGGCCGGCGATCTTCAGGCGGTTCATGGCCAGGCCGGTGAGGCCCTCGAAGATGGCGCGGCGGGCGTTCATGGTGGTGGAGTAGCCGGGGTCCAGGTGCGGGGCGACCTCGACGACGTCCATGCCGATGACCTTGGTCTCGTGGCAGATCCGGCGGAAGGCCGGGAAGATCTCACGGTTGGTCAGGCCGCCGGGCTCGGGGGTGCCGGTGCCGGGGGCGTAGACGGGGTCCAGCACGTCGATGTCGAGCGAGAGGTACACGTACTCCGCCTTCTCCTGGACCTCGGCGATCGCCTTGTCCAGCACGGCGTGGAAGCCGATCCGCTCGATCTCGGCCATGAAGTGCGTCTTCATGCCCTGGCGCCGCATCCAGTTGAAGAGCTGGTTGTCCGGGCCGGTGACGGTGCGCACGCCGACCTGGACCACGTTGCCGGCCGGGATCTTCTCGTCCTCGATGATCCGGCGGATCGGGGTGCTGTGGGTGGCGCGGTGGCCGAGCTGGCTGTCGTGGCAGTCGGGGTGGGCGTCGAAGTGGATGACGCCGATCTTCTCCGGGCCGTACACGTCGGCGAGCGCGCCGACGCTCGGCCAGAGCAGCGAGTGATCGCCGCCCAGCAGCACGGGGACGGCGCCGACCTCGGCGATCTCGCGCACGAGGGAGCGGATCGGGCCGAGCGAGTCGGCGGTGCTGAACGCGTCCACGGCCGCGTCGCCGTAGTCGACCACCTTGAGCACGTCGAAGGGGTTGATCCGGGTGCTGGCGTTGATCATGGCTTCGGGGGTGTTGAAGATGTAACGCTCGTCGGCGCGGATCATGCGCGGGCCGTACGCGGCGCCGCGGTGGCCGACCGAGGAGTCCAGCGGGATGCCCAGCACGGCGACGTCGACGTTGCCCGCGCGCAGGTCCTCCTGGTTGAGGCAGAACGGGACGCCCATAAAGGTCGCCAGGCCCGAGTAGGCGGGGTGTGCGTAGTAGCGGCGCAGGTCGATCGGGCCGGGCTCCCGGGCGGGGGCCGCGGAGCGGTCGATCTCCACGAGGTGTTCCGGGGTCTGAGGCTGGTCGTTCACACACATCTCCTCGGTGGCGTGGCATGGCGGGTGGCGCGGGCAGGGCGATGGCGCTGGGCGCGGTGTGTCGCGCCGCCGGGCGGGGTCGCGGGCCTGCACACACGTCGCTGCGGATCGAGCGTAGATCCGCTGAAATGCCGTCAATACCCGTGCGAGCCACCTACCCGACCCCTAGTTCGCAAGGACCGACCCCTACCCCTGCCGCGGCGGACGCGGACGGACGTCGACGCGGACAGGGGCAGGGACCGGGGTGGGCGGCGCCGGCCGGCCGCCGGGAGCGGGGGAACTCCCGGCGGGCGCCGGCGTCAGTTCAGGCCGAGCTCCTCGTCGAGGAGGCTGAACAGCTCGTCTGCCGTCGCCGCCTCCAGCGCGGCGTCCTCGGCCGCCCGGGCGGGCTCGGGGCCGGCCGGGGTCCGGGTCTCGGTCCACATCGCGAGCAGCGTGCGCAGGCGGGTGGCAACACTCCGGTGCTCCTCGTCGCCCGGGGAGAGGGCGGCGAGCGCCGACTCCAGCCGGTCGAGTTCCGCGCCGATCGGCAGGGCCGGGGCCGCCGCCTCCCGCTCGCGGGTCTCCTCGCGCAGGTAGGCGGCGAGGGCGGCCGGCGTCGGGTGATCGAAGATCAGCGTCACCGGCAGCCGCAGGCCGGCGGCCGCCCCTAGGCGGTTGCGCAGGTCGACGGCGGTGAGCGAGTCGAAGCCCAACTCCACGAAGCCGCGGGCCGGTTCGATGGCCTCGGCGCCGCCGTAGCCGAGCACCCCGGCGACCTGGGCCCGCACCGCGTCCAGCAGGATGCGGTCGCGGTCGGCGTCCGGCAGGCCGCGCACCTGCTCGGCCAGGGTGCGCGGGGCCTCCTGCCCGGCCCGGTCGGCCGTGGCCGCCCGGGAGCCGGCGGCCGGGCGGCGGGCCGGTATCCGGACCAGGTGGCGCAGCAGGTGCGGCACCGCCTCGGGGTCGCCCTGCGCCCGCAGGGCGGCCGGGTCGAGCCGCATCGGCACCAGGACGGCGTCCGGCAGGGTCGGCACCAGGTCGAACAGGTCCAGGCCCTCGGCGGTGGGCAGCGGGGCGAACCCGGCCCGGGTCATCCGGGCCACGTCGGCCTCGTCCAGCCCGCCGGACATCCCGCCGCCGGTGCCGTCCTGGGCCCACAGGCCCCAGGCCAGCGAGACGGCGGCCCGGCCACCGGCCCGGCGGTGCCGGGCCAGTGCGTCCAGGAAGGTGTTTCCTGCGGCGTAGTTGGCCTGGCCGGGGCCGCCGAGCACGCCGGCGGAGGAGGAGAACATCACGAACGCCGAGAGGTCGAGCCCGGCGGTGAGCTCGTGCAGGTGCCAGGCCGCGTCGATCTTGGGGCGCAGCACCGCCTCCAGCCGCTCGGGCGTCAGTGCGCCCAGCACACCGTCGTCGAGCACGCCCGCGGTGTGGACGACGGCGGTGAGCGGGTGCCCGGCGGGGACGGCGGCGAGCAGGGCGGCGAGCGCCGTCCGGTCGGCGCTGTCGCAGGCCGCGACGGTGGCCTCGGCGCCCAGCGCGGCGAGCTCGGCGATCAGCCCGGCCGCGCCGGGGGCGTCGGCGCCGCGCCGGCTGGTCAGCAGCAGGTGCCGGACGCCGTGCCGGGAGGCCAGGTGACGGGCCACCAGCGCGCCGAGCGCGCCGGTGCCGCCGGTGATCAGGACGGTGCCGTCCGGGTCGAAGGCCGGCCGCTCGGGCCCGGCGCCCTCGGCGTCCGGGGTGGCCGCGACGGGCACCCGGGTCAGCCGCAGGGCGTGCGCGACGCCCCGGCGGACGGCCAGCTGCGGTTCCCCGGAGTCGAGGGCGGCGGGCAGCGCCCGGAGGGACTCGGAGTCCTCGTCGAGGTCGACCAGCACGATCCGGCCCGGATTCTCGCTCTGGGCGGAGCGCAGCAGGCCCCACACCGGCGCGTGCACCAGGTCGGTGAGGTCCTGGTCGTCGGCGGTGGCGACCGCGCCCCGGGTGAGTACCACCAGCCGGGCGTAGGCCGGGCCCTGGTCGGCGGCCCAGTCCTGGGCGAGCCCGAGGGCGCGTCGGACTGCGGCCCGGGCCGCGGCCGGGGTGTCGGCCGCCGGGGCGGTGCCCGGGAAGGCCGGGACGAACACCGTGTCGGGCACCGGCGCCCCGCCGGTGACGGCGGCCGCCAGCGCGGCGAGGTCGGCGTAGGCGGGCGGGGCGACCGACGACAGACCGGACAGTGCGGCGGCGGCGCCGAGCACCGCCCAGTGCCGGCCGGCTGCCGCCGGGCTGCCGACCCCGCCCGCGGTGGCGCCGGGCAGGGCGGTCCACTCCGGACGGAACAGCGAGTCGTGGTGGGCGCCGTGGGCGGAGTGCAGCTGCGCGGGCGAGGCCGCGCGCAGCACCAGGGCGTCGACCGTGGCGACCGGGCGGCCGTGCTCGTCCGCGAGGTCCAGCGTCACCGCGTCCTGGCCGGCCGGGGCGAGCCGTACCCGCAGCGCGGCGGCGCCGGGGGCGTGCAGCCGCACGCCCGTCCAGGAGAACGGCAGGCGGGGCCGGCCGGGGTCCTGGTCGGCGGCCGGCACCAGGCCGCCGAGGCCGATGCCGTGCAGGGCGGCGTCCATCAGCGCCGGGTGCAGCCCGTACGGCGCGGCGTCCAGCGGGCGGCCGGCCGGTTCGGGGCGGATCTCGGCGAAGAGCTCGCCGTCCAGCCGCCAGGCGCGGCGCAGACCCTGGAACGCCGGTCCGTAGTCGAGGCCGGCGGCGGCGGACCGCTCGTACAGGCCTTCGGTGTCGACGGGCTCGGCGCCGGGCGGGGGCCACTCGGTGAGCTCGACGCCGTCCGCCGGGGCTCCCTCGGCCAGCAGGCCGGTCGCGTGGCGGATCCAGGGCTCGTCGGCGGGCACGTCCTCGATCCGGGAGTACAGGGCCAGGGCCCGCCGGCCGTCCGGCTCGGCCGCCGCGACGGTCAGGCGCAGCTGGACGCCACCGCGCTCGGGCAGCACCAGCGGTGCGGCGAGCGTGAGTTCGTCCAGCAGGTCGCAGCCGGCCTGCCGGCCTGCCGTCAGCGCGAGCTCCACGAGGGCGGTGCCGGGCAGGACGGCCGTGCCGTGCACGGTGTGCTCGGCCAGCCAGGGCTGGGTGGAGCGGGCCAGCCGGCCGGTGAACACCACGGAGCCGGTGTCGGGGAGTTCGACGGCCGCGCCGAGCAGCGGGTGGCCGGCCAGGTCGAGTCCGGCGGAGGCCATGTCCCCGGCGGACAGGCCGGTGTCCAGCCAGTAGCGCTCCCGTTGGAAGGCGTAGGTGGGCAGGTCGATCCGACGGGCGTGGTGGCCCGCGGTCAGGGCCCGCCAGTCGACCTCGGCGCCGCGTACGTGGAGTCCGGCGAGGGCGCCGGCCAGGGTGAGGGGTTCGGGCCGTTGGCGGTGCAGGGCGGGCAGGAAGGCGGCGCCCGTCCCGGTGGTGCAGTCCTGGCCCAGGGAGCTGAGGACGCCGTCGGGGCCGAGCTCCAGGTGGCGGGTGACGCCCTCGGCCTCCAGCACCCGGACGGCGTCGGCGAAGCGGACGGCCTCGCGGACGTGGCGTACCCAGTACCCGGGGTCGGTGAGCTCCTCGGCCGTGGCGAGCGCGCCGGTGAGGGTGGAGACGATCGGGATCCGCGGCGCCTGGTACGTCAGCGTCTCGGCGACGGCGCGGAAGTCGTCCAGCATGCCGTCCATCAGCGGGGAGTGGAAGGCGTGGCTGACGGTGAGGCGCTTGGTGCGCCGGCCGTCGGCGGCCAGCTTCTCGGCGATCTCCAGGACGGCGGTCTCGGTACCCGAGAGCACCACGGACGTGGGCCCGTTGACGGCGGCGATCGCGACGCCGTCGGTGAGCAGCGGCAGTACCTCGGCCTCGGCGGCCTCGACGGCGACCATCGCCCCGCCGCGCGGCAGCGCCTGCATCAACCGGCCACGAGCCGCTACCAGCTTCGCCGCGTCCGCCAGCGAGAACACACCCGCCACATGCGCGGCCGCCAGCTCACCGATCGAGTGCCCGGCCAGGTAGTCCGGCCGCACCCCCGAGGACTCCACCAGCCGGAACAGCGCCACTTCGAGGGCGAACAGCGCGGGCTGGGCGCAGCCGGTCTCGTTGATCAGCTGCGGGTCGGCGACGGCCTCGCGCAGCGGACGGTCCAGCAGCGGGTCCAGCTCCGCGCACACCGCGTCGAACGCCTCGGCGAACACCGGGAAGGCCGCGCACAGCTCCTGCCCCATGCCGGCCCGCTGGCTGCCCTGGCCGGTGAACAGGAAGGCGGTACGGCCGGGGGCGGCCGAGCCGCGCAGCAGACCGGGTGCCTCGGCGCCCTCGGCGAGCGCGGCCAGGGCGGTGAGCAGCTCGGCCTGCCCGGCGGCGACCAGGACGGCGCGCTGCTCGAGGGTGGCCCGCGTGGTGGCGAGCGCGTGGCCGACGTCCAGCGGCTCCGGCGCGGGGTGGTCCTCCGCCAGGTGCGCCAGCAGGCGGGCGGCCTGGGCGCGCAGGGCCGGCTCGCCCTTGGCGGAGAGCGGCCAGGCCAGCACGGGCGGCCGGGCCCCGGCGGGCACGGCCGGATCGTCCTGCGGGGCCTGTGGGGCCTGCGGGGCCTGTGGGGCCTGCTCCAGGATGGTGTGGGCGTTGGTGCCGCTGATCCCGAAGGAGGACACCCCGACCCGGCGGGGCCGGCCGGTCTCCGGCCAGGGGACGGATTCGGTGAGCAGCGTGACCGCGCCCGCCTCCCAGTCCACGTGCGGCGAGGGCTCGTCCACGTGCAGGGTCTTGGGCAGCACACCGTTACGCATCGCCATGACCATCTTGATCACACCGGCGACACCCGAGGCGGCCTGGGTGTGCCCGAGGTTGGACTTCACCGAGCCGAGCCGGAGCGGCCGCTCGGCGCTGTGCTCCTGGCCGTACGTGGCGAGCAGGGCCTGCGCCTCGATCGGGTCGCCGAGGCGGGTGCCGGTGCCGTGCGCCTCGACGGCGTCCACGTCGGCGGCGCTCAGGCCGGCGTCGGCCAGCGCCTGGCGGATGACGCGCTGCTGGGAGGGGCCGTTGGGCGCGGTGAGCCCGTTGGAGGCGCCGTCCTGGTTGACGGCCGAGCCACGCACGATGGCCAGCACCTGGTGGCCGTTGCGGCGGGCGTCGGAGAGGCGCTCGACGAGCAGCATGCCCGCGCCCTCGCCCCAGCCGGTGCCGTCGGCGGCCGCCGCGAAGGACTTGCAGCGGCCGTCCTCGGCGAGGCCGCGCTGGCGGCTGAATTCCATGAAGGTACCGGGGGTGAACATCACCGTCACCCCGCCGGCCAGCGCCATGGTGCACTCGCCGTTGCGCAGCGCCTGGGCGGCCAGGTGCAGGGCGACCAGCGAGGACGAACAGGCCGTGTCGACGGTGACGGCCGGGCCCTCAAGGCCGAAGGTGTACGCGACGCGGCCCGACACGACGCTGCTGGAGCTGCCGGTGCCCAGGTAACCCTCCACCTCGTCGGGCGCGGTGCGCAGCCGGGTGCCGTAGTCGTGGTACATCACGCCGGCGAAGACACCGGTACGGCTGCCGCGCATGGTCGCCGGGTCGATGCCGGCGCGCTCGAACACCTCCCAGGTGGTCTCCAGCAGCAGCCGCTGCTGCGGGTCCATGGCCAGGGCCTCGCGCGGCGAGATCCCGAAGAAGGCCGGGTCGAAGTAGTTGGCGTCGTGCAGGAACCCGCCCTCGCGGGTGTACGAGGTGCCGGGGTGATCGGGGTCCGGGTGGTAGAGCGCGTCGAGGTCCCAGCCGCGGTCGGTGGGGAAGCCGGTGATGCCGTCGCGCTCGCCCGCGATGAGCTGCCACAGCTGCTCGGGCGAGGAGATGTCGCCGGGGTAGCGGCAGGCCATGCCCACGATGGCGATCGGATCCTCGTCGCCGGTGCCCGTGGTGGTGCCGGCGGGCCGCAGGTCGGCGGCGGCGGGCCGGTCGCCGAGGAGTTCGGCGCGCAGGTGGACGGCGAGCGCGGCGGGGCTGGGGTAGTCGAAGACCAGCGTGGCGGGCAGCCGCAGGCCGCTCGCGGCGCCGAGCTGGTTGCGCAGCTCGACGGCGGTCAGCGAGTCGAATCCGAGCTCCTTGAAGGCGCGTTCGGCGTCGACGGCGCCGGCGTTCGGGTAGCCGAGCACGGCGGCGACCTGGCCGCGGACGAGGTCGAGCAGCTCGCGCTCCTGCTCGGCGGCGCCGAGTGCGGCGAGCCGCTGGACCAGTTCCGACTCGGCGGTGCCCGTGGCGGGGCCCGCGGTGCGCACGGCCCGGCGCAGCGGGGCGCGGACCAGGCCGCGCAGCAGCGGCGGGAGGTGGCCGCTCGCGGCCTGGGTGCGCAGGGCGGCGGTGCTGATGTGCATCGGCACCAGGACGGCGCCGTCGTCCTGGGCGCGCTGGGCGGCGAGGGCGGCGTCGAACAGGGCCAGGCCCTCGTCGGCGGAGAGCGGGCCCAGGCCCGAGCGCTCCATCCGGGCGAGGTCGTTCTCGGTGAGGTGCCCGCTGACGCCGCTGGCCTGCGCCCACAGGCCCCAGACCAGCGAGGTGGCGGGCAGGCCCCGGGCCCGGCGCCGGCCGGCGAGGGCGTCCAGGTAGGCGTTGGCGGCGGCGTAGTTGCCCTGGCCGGGGCCGCCGAAGAGGCCGGCGGCGGAGGAGAAGAGCACGAAGGCGGCGAGGTCGAGCCCGGCGGTGAGCTCGTCCAGGTGCCGGGCGCCGTCGGCCTTGGGGCGCAGCACGGCGTCCAGGCGGCCGGGGGTGAGCGAGCCGATCACGCCGTCGTCGGTGACGCCGGCGGTGTGGACGACGGCGGTGAGCGGGTGCCCGGCGGGGACGGCGGCGAGCAGGGCGGCGAGCGCCGTCCGGTCGGCGGTGTCGCAGGCCGCGACGGTGGCCTCGGCGCCCAGCGCGGCGAGCTCGGCGATCAGCCCGGCCGCGCCGGGGGCGTCGGCGCCGCGCCGGCTGGTCAGCAGCAGGTGCCGGACGCCGTGCCGGGTGACCAGGTGACGGGCGAGCAACGCGCCGAGCGCGCCGGTGCCGCCGGTGATCAGGACGGTGCCGTCCGGGTCGAAGGCCGGCCGCTCGGGCCCGGCGCCTTCCGCGTCCGGCGTGACCGCGACGGGCACCCGGGTCAGCCGCAGGGCGTGCGCGACGCCCCGGCGGACGGCCAGCTGCGGTTCCCCGGAGTCGAGGGCGGCGGGCAGCGCCCGGGCGGAGCCGGGGTCCTCGTCGAGGTCGACCAGGCTGATCCGGCCGGGGTTCTCGGTCTGCGCGGAGCGCAGCAGGCCCCAGGCGGCGGCGTGCGCCGGGTCGGTGACCTCCGGGTCGTCGGCGGCGGCGACGGCGCCCCGCGTGAGCACCACCAGGTGGGTGTCGGCCGTCCGCTCCTCGGTGAGCCAGCCCTGGAGGAGGGCGAGCACCCGGTACAGCGCCTCGGTGACGGCCTCGGCGCCCCGGGGGGCGTCCGGCCCGGCCGGCGGGAGGCAGGGGGCGAGTGCCACGGCGGGGACATGGGCCGCCGCGGTGAGCGCGGCCAGGTCGGCGTGGCGCTCCACGGGGAGGCCGAGGCCGGCCGGCGGCTCGCCGCCGAGCACGGCCCAGCGCTCGTCGGCGGCGGGGGCGGCGCTCGCACCGAGGGGCAGCGCGACCCATCGCGGGCGGAACAGCGACTCGTGGAACACGGCCTGCGCGGACTGCACCTGCTCGGCCGTCACGGGCCGCAGCACCAGCGAGTCGACGGTGGCGACCGGGCGGCCCTCCTCGTCGTCCAGGCGCAGGGTGACGCCGTCCGTGCCGTGCGGGGTCAGCCGGGCCCGCAGCGCGGCGGCGCCGGCCGCGTGCAGGCGCACGCCCGTCCAGGAGAACGGCAGGCCGGCCTGCCAGTCGGCGCCGTCGGCGACGGTCAGGCCGAGCGCGTGCAGGGCGGAGTCGAGCAGGGCGGGGTGCAGGCCGAAGCGGGCGGCGTCGGCCTCCGCCTGCTGCGGCAGGCGCAGTTCGGCGTACACCTCGCCGTCGTGCCGCCAGGCGCGGCGCAGGCCCTGGAAGGACGGGCCGTAGTCGAAGCCGACCGCGACCATGCCCTCGTAGCGGCCGCCGAGGTCGACCTCGGTGGCGCCGGCGGGCGGCCAGGGGCCGGTGGCGGGTTCGGGCCGGCCGGCGCCGGTGGCGGCGAGCAGTCCGGTGGCGTGCCGGGTCCACGGCTCCTCGGCGGGGAGGTCCTCGCGGCGGGAGTGCAGGCTGAGTTCGCGGCGGCCGCTCGGGTCGGGCGCGCCGAGGGTCAGCCGCAGCTGGACGCCGCCCTGCGGGGGCAGCACCAGCGGTGCGGCGAGGGTGAGTTCCTCCAGCAGGTCGCAGCCGACCTGGTCGCCGGCCCGGATGGCGAGCTCGACGAAGGCGGTGCCGGGCAGCAGGACGGAGCCCAGCACGGCGTGGTCGGCCAGCCAGGGGTGGGTGGCCAGGGCGAGCCGGCCGGTGAACACCAGGCCGCCGGAGTCGGGGAGTTCGGCGGCGGCGCCGAGCAGCGGGTGGTCGGCGGCGCCGAGGCCGGCCATCGTGACGTCGCCCGCGTCCATCGGCGGGACGTTCGGCCAGTAGCGCTCACGCTGGAAGGCGTAGGTGGGCAGGTCGATCCGGCGGGCGCCCTGTCCGGCGAACACCTCGGGCCAGTTCGGGGCCGCACCGCGCACGTACGCCTGGGCGAGGGCGGCGGTGAGCGTCTGCCCCTCGGGGCGGCCGTGGCGCAGCACGGGCGCGAAGGCGGCGGGTTCGGTGGTGCTCTCCTGGGCGAGGGCGCTGAGCACACCGTCGGGGCCGAGCTCCAGGTAGGTGGTGACGCCCTGGGCCTCCAGGGCGCGGACGGCGTCGGCGAAGCGGACGGCCTCCCGGACGTGCCGCACCCAGTACTCGGGCGAGGTCAGCTCCTCCGGCGAGGCCGGGGCGCCGGTGAGGGTGGAGACGAGCGGGATGCGCGGCGCCTGGAAGGTCAGCCGCGCGGCGACGGCACGGAAGTCCGCCAGCATGCCGTCCATCAGCGGGGAGTGGAAGGCGTGGCTGACGGTGAGCCGCTTGGTCCTGCGGCCCGCCAGCTGCTCCGCCACGGCCAGCACGGCGTCCTCGATGCCCGAGATCACCACGGACGTGGGCCCGTTGACGGCGGCGATCGCGACACCCTCGGTGAGCAGCGGCAGCACCTGCGCCTCGGTGGCCTGCACCGCGAGCATCGCCCCGCCGCGTGGCAGCGCCTGCATCAGCCGGCCCCGGGCGGCGACCAGCGCGGCGGCGTCCGCCAGTGCGAACACGCCCGCCACGTGCGCGGCGGCGAGCTCGCCGACGGAGTGCCCGGCCAGCACGTCCGGGTGCAGGCCCCAGCTCTCCAGCAGGCGGAACAGCGCCACCTCGACGGCGAACAGCGCGGGCTGCGCGTACGCCGTCTCGTTGACCAGCGTCTCGTCCGCGATCGCCTCGCGCAGCGGCCGCTCCAGGTGGCGGTCCAGCTCGGCGCAGACCGCGTCGAAGGCCTCGGCGAACGCCGGGTGGGCGGCGTACAGCTCCTCGCCCATACCGGCCCGCTGGCTGCCCTGGCCGGTGAACAGGAAGGCGGTGCGGCCGAGGACGGCCGTGCCGCGGACCAGGCCGGGTGCCTCGCCGCCCTCGGCGAGCGCGGTCAGCGCGGCCAGCCGTTCCTGCTGGTCCTCGCCGGTGATCAGGGCCCGCTGTTCGAGGGCGGCGCGGGTGGTGGCCAGCGAGTGACCGACGTCCAGCGGGCTCAGCGCGGGCTGCTCGGCGAGCAGGGCGGCAAGCCGCGCGGCCTGGCCGCGCAGCGCCTCCGCGCTGCGGGCGGAGAGCGGCCACGGCACGGTGGCCGGCGCGACGGGCGCGGGCGCGGGGGCGTCCTCGGGCGCGGGGGCCTGCTCGATGATGGTGTGCGCGTTGGTACCGCTGACGCCGAAGGAGGACACGGCGGCCCGCCGGGGCCGCCCGGTCTCGGGCCAGGGGCGGGCCTCGGTGAGCAGTTCGACCGCGCCGGCCGACCAGTCGACGTTCGGCGAGGGCTCGTCCACGTGCAGGGTCTGCGGCAGCAGGCCGTGCTGCATCGCCAGGACCATCTTGATGACGCCGGCGACACCGGCGGCGGCCTGGGTGTGGCCGAGGTTGGACTTCACCGAGCCGAGCCAGAGCGGCTGCTCCCCGGTGTGCGCCCGGCCGTACGTGGCGAGCAGCGCCTGCGCCTCGATCGGGTCGCCGAGGGCGGTGCCGGTGCCGTGCGCCTCCACCGCGTCGACCTCGGCGGGCGACAGCCCGGCCGAGGCGAGCGCCTGGCGGATCACCCGCTGCTGCGACGGGCCGTTCGGGGCGGTGAGGCCGTTGGAGGCGCCGTCCTGGTTGACGGCGGAGCCGCGGACCAGCGCCAGTACGGGGTGGCCGTTACGGCGGGCGTCGGACAGCCGCTCGACCAGCAGCAGGCCGACGCCCTCGCCCCAGCCGGTGCCGTCGGCCCCGGCCGCGAACGCCTTGCAGCGCCCGTCGGCGGCCAGGCCCCGCTGGCGGCTGAAGTCGATGAAGTTGCCGGGGGTGGACATCACGGTGACGCCGCCCGCGAGCGCCAGTTCGCACTCACCCGAGCGCAGCGCCTGGATCGCCCAGTGCAGCGCGACCAGTGAGGAGGAGCAGGCGGTGTCGACGGTGACGGCCGGGCCCTCCAGGCCCAGCGTGTAGGCGATCCGGCCGGAGAGCACGCTGGCCGCGTTGCCGGTGCCGAGGAACCCCTCGGAGCCGTCGGGGGCGCTCAGGATGAGCGGCAGGTAGTCCTGGCCGTTGGTGCCCGCGAAGACGCCGGTCCGGCTGCCGCGCAGGCTCGCCGGGTCGATGCCGGCCCGCTCGATGGCCTCCCACGAGGTCTCCAGCAGCAGCCGCTGCTGCGGGTCCATCGCGAGCGCCTCGCGCGGCGAGATGCCGAAGAAGCCGGGGTCGAAGGCGCCCGCGTCGTCCAGGAAGCCGCCCTCGCGGACGTAGCTGGTGTCCGGGTGGTCCGGGTCGGGGTGGTAGACGGCGTCGAGGTCCCAGCCGCGGTCACCGGGGAAGGGGATCAGCGCGTCGGTGCCGTCGGCGAGCAGCCGCCACAGCTCCTCGGGCGAGCCCACCCCGCCGGCGAAGCGGCAGCTCATGCCGACGATGGCGATCGGTTCGTCGTCCGCGCCGGCGCCCGCCGCCCGCTCGGGGGCGGCCTCGGGGGCGGCGCCGAGCAGTTCGGCGCAGAGCAGCTCGGCGAGGGCGGTGGCGTTGGGGTGATCGAAGACGAGCGTGGCGGGCAGCCGCAGCCCGGTGAGGACGGCGAGCAGGTTGCGCAGTTCGACGGCGGTCAGCGAGTCGAAGCCCAGCTCGCGGAAGGCCCGGCCGGGTTCGACGTCCTGCGGCCCGGCGTGGCCGAGGACGGCGGCGACCTGGGTGCGGACGAAGTCCAGCGCCAGGCGGGGCCGCTCGCTCTCGGCGGCGGCGAGCAGCCGCTGCCGGAGCGAGGAGGCGTCCGACTGGGCCTGGTACTCGGCGTCGGCGGCGGCCATCGCCTGTCGGGCCTGGGGCAGCTCGTCGAAGAGGGTGCTGGGGCGGATGGCGGTGTACTGGGGCGCGAAGCGGTCCCAGAGCACGTCCACCACGATGGAGAAGGTCTCGTCGAGGTCGAGGGCGTGCTGCATGGCGGCGACGGCGGTGGCCGGGTCGAGGGCCGGGACGCCGCCCCGGCGCAGCCGCTCCTTGACGGTGTCGTCCACCGCCATGCCGCCCTCGGCCCAGGCGCCCCAGGCCATCGCGGTCGCGGGCAGGCCGGCGGCGCGGCGCTGCTCGGCGAGCGCGTCCAGGAAGGCGTTGGCGGCCGCGTAGTTGGCCTGGCCGGGGCCGCCGAAGGTGCCGGCGAAGGAGGAGAACATCACGAACGCCGAGAGGTCGAGCCCCCGGGTGAGTTCGTGCAGGTTGACGGCGGCGTCCACCTTGGGGCCCAGCACGCCGGCGAGGCGCTGCGGGGTGAGCGCGTCCAGCACGCCGTCGTCCAGCACACCGGCCGCGTGGACCACGGTGCTCAGCGGGTACTTCGCGGGGATCTCGGCCAGCAGGGCGGCGACCGCGGCTCGGTCGCTCACGTCACAGGCCGCGACGGTCACCCGGGTGCCCAGGGCGGTGAGTTCGGCCTCCAGCTCGGCGACACCGGCGGCGTCCCGGCCCCGGCGGCTGGTCAGCAGCAGGTGCTCCGCGCCCTGGCGGGCCAGCCAGCGGGCGACATGGGCGCCGAGGGCGCCGGTACCGCCGGTCACCAGGGCGGTGCCGCGCGGGGACCAGCCCTCGGCCGGGGCCTCGGCGCGCGGGGCGCGGACCAGGCGGCGGGCCAGGATGCCGGACGGGCGGATCGCCAGGTGGTCCTCGGCGCCGAGGCCGGCGAGCACCGCGGCGAGGCGGGCCTGCGCCCGCTCGTCCGGGGCCGGCGGCAGGTCGATCAGGCCGCCCCAGCGGTCGGGGTGCTCCTGGACGACGACTCGCCCGAGGCCCCAGACCTGGGCCTGGACGGCGCTCTCCAGCCGGTCGGAGCGGCCGGTGCTGACGGCGCCGCGGGTGGCGCACCAGAGCGGCGCCTCGATGCCCGCGTCGCCGAGCGCCTGCACCAGGGCGAGGGTGCCGGTGAGGGCGAGTGGCGCCGACGGGTGCTCGGGGTGGCGGCCGGCGGCCAGCGGGAGCAGCGAGAGGACGCCCGCGAACTGCTCCCCGTCCGCAGGGAGTTCGGCGTGCAGCAGCGCGGCGAGTGCGGCCCGGTCGGTGGCCGCCGGGTCGACGGCGAGGTGCCGCACGCGCACGCCGCGCCGGGTCAGGGCGGTGGCGGCGGCCGTCACCCAGGCATCGGCGCCCTCGGACTCGGCGCCCTCGGCGCCCTCGGCGCCCTCCAAGCCTGCGCCGGCGTCGGCGTCGGCGGCCGGGGTCACCAGCAGCCAGGCCCCGGAGAGCTGGGCGGCGGGCGTCTCGGTGACCGGCCGCCAGGTGATCCGGTAGCGCCAGTCGTCGACGGTGGAGCGCAGACGGCTGTGGCGGCGCCAGGCGGTCAGCGCGGGCAGCACCGAGCTGAGCGGCTGGTCGCCGGCGACCGCCAGGGTGGTGGTGAGCGCCTCCAGGTCACCGCGCTCGACGGCCGCCCAGAACTCCTCGTCGACCGGGGATCCGGCCGACGGCTCGGTGCCCGTGCCCTCGTCCCAGGCCCCGGCGGTGGGCCAGAAGCGGCGCTGCTGGAAGGCGTAGGTGGGCAGGTCGACGTGGCGCGCGCCGGTGCCGGCGAAGTACGCCTGCCAGTCGGCGCGCACCCCGCGCACCTGAAGCTGCGCGAGGGCGGTGGTCAGCGCGCGCAGCTCCGGGCGGTCGGCGCGCAGGGCCGGGGCGAAGGCGCTGTCGGCGCGCTCCGCGCTCTCCTGGCCGAGGGCGGTCAGCACCCCGGCCGGGCCCAGCTCCAGGAACGTCCGGACGCCCTCGGCCTCCAGCACCCGGACGGCGTCGGCGAAGCGGACGGCCTCGCGGACGTGGCGCACCCAGTACTCGGGGTCGGTGAGTTCGGTGGACGCGAGCGCGCCCGTCAGGGTCGAGACGACCGGGATCCGCGGCGCCTCGAAGGCCACCTGCGCGGCGACCGCACGGAAGTCCGCCAGCATGCCGTCCATCAACGGCGAATGGAACGCATGACTGACGGTGAGCCGCTTGGACTTGCGGCCCTCCAGCTCGGCCACCACCGCCAGCACCGCGTCCTCGACGCCCGAGATCACCACCGACGTAGGCCCGTTGACCGCCGCGATCCCGACACCCTCGGTCAGCAGCGGCAGCACCTCCGCCTCCGACGCCTGCACCGCCACCATCGCACCACCGCGCGGCAACGCCTGCATCAACCGCCCACGAGCCGCCACCAACTTCGCGGCATCGGCCAGCGAGAACACACCCGCCACATGCGCGGCGGCCAGCTCACCGATCGAATGCCCCGCCAGGAAGTCCGGCCGCACACCCCACGACTCCACCAGCCGGAACAGCGCCACCTCCAACGCGAACAACGCCGGCTGCGTGAAGCCCGTCTCACCGACCAGCTCCGCATCCGCGATCGCCTCGCGCAACGGACGACCCAGCAACGGATCCAGCTCCGCGCAGACAGCGTCGAAGGCCTCCCGGTACACCGGGTACGCGCCGTACAGCTCCTCGCCCATGCCCGTCCGCTGGCTGCCCTGGCCGGTGAACAGGAAGGCCGTGTGGCCCTCGACCGGCGAGCCGAGCACCAGGTCGGCCGAGCGCCCGCCCGTCGCCAACGCGTCCAGCGCGGCGAGGAACTCCTCGCGGCCGTCCGCCACCAGCACCGCGCGCTGCTCCAGCGCGGCTCGGCCGGTGGCGAGCGTGTAGGCGACGTCCAGGGGCCGCAGGCCCGGCTTTGCCGTCAGCCGCTCGCGCAGCCGGGCGGCCTGCGCCCGCAGCGCCGCCTCACCCTTGCCGGAGAGCGGCCAGGGCAGCACGGCGGGCACCGGCAGAACGGCCCCGGCGGCCCCGGCGCCCTCGGTGCCCCCGTCCGCCGCCGGGTCCCGGTCCGCCACCGCCTGCTCCGCCTCCGGCGGGGCCTGCTCGATGATGGTGTGCGCGTTGGTGCCGCTGAAGCCGAACGAGGAGATGCCGACCCGGCGCGCCCGCCCGGTCTCCGGCCACGGGCGGGCCTCGGTGAGCAGCTCCACCGCGCCCGCCGACCAGTCGACGTTGGCGGTCGGCCGGTCCACGTGCAGGGTCTGCGGCAGCAGGCCGTGCCGGATCGCCATGACCGACTTGATGACACCGCCGATGCCCGCCGCGGCCTGGCTGTGGCCGATGTTCGACTTGAGCGAGCCCAGCCAGAGCGGGCGGTCCTCGGGCCGGTCCTGGCCGTAGGCGGCGATGATCGCCTGGGCCTCGATCGGGTCGCCCAGCATGGTGCCGGTGCCGTGCGCCTCCACCGCGTCGACCTGGTCGGGTGTCAGGCGGGCACTGGCCAGCGCCTGGAGGATGACGCGCTGCTGGGAGGGGCCGTTCGGGGCGGTGAGCCCGTTGGACGCGCCGTCCTGGTTGACGGCCGAGCCGCGCACGATGGCCAGCACCGGGTGGCCGCCCCGCCGCGCGTCGGAGAGCCGCTCGACCAGCACCATGCCGGCGCCCTCGGCCCAGCCGGTGCCGTCGGCCGCGTCCGCGAAGGACTTGCAGCGCCCGTCGGTGGCGAGTCCGCGCTGGCGGCTGAAGTCCACGAAGGTGCCGGGGGAGTTCATCACGGTGACGCCGCCGGCCAGGGCGAGTGAGCACTCGCCACTGCGCAGCGCCTGGACGGCCAGGTGCAGGGCGACCAGCGAGGAGGAGCAGGCCGTGTCGACGGTGACGGCCGGGCCCTCCAGGCCCAGGCTGTAGGCGATCCGGCCGGAGACGACGCTGGCGGCGATCCCGGTGCCGAGGTAGCCCTCGACGTCGTCGGCGGAGCCGAGCAGCACCGACAGGTAGTCCTGACCGCTGGTGCCGGCGAAGACTCCGGTCCGCGTGCCGTGCAGCGACAGCGGGTCGATGCCGGCCCGTTCGAAGGCCTCCCAGGACGTCTCCAGCAGCAGCCGCTGCTGCGGGTCCATCGCCAGTGCCTCGCGCGGCGAGATGCCGAAGACGGCGGGGTCGAACTGCGCGAGGTCGTGGATGAACCCGCCCTCACGCGTGTAGCAGGTGCCCGGGTGATCCGGGTCCGGGTGGTAGAGGTTCTCCAGGTCCCAGCCGCGGTCGGCCGGGAAGCCGGACATCGCGTCGGCGCCGGACGCCACCAGCTGCCAGAGGTCCTCGGGCGAGCGGACCCCGCCGGGGTACCGGCAGCTCATCCCGACAATGGCGATCGGCTCCTGGTCCTTGGCCTCGGTCTCCCGCAGGCGCAGCCGCGTCTGGTGCAGATCGGCGGTCACCCGCTTGAGGTAGCCGCGGAGTGTCTCTTCATTCGCCATGTTTACTGTGACCTCTTTACGGCCTTGCGGCTGCGAGCGGATGTTCGCCCAATGCAGGGTTGTTCCGACCGGGCGGCGGGATTTCGCGGGCGGCGCCGCACCGAAATGCGGGCCCGGGCAGCCGGAAATCCCCGGCCGGGCGCCGCTCCACGCAGAAGCGAAAGCCCGCCAGAGGCTTCTCGGTGTCCGAACTCCGCGTTCGCCGGCAGGCCCGACCCGCCTGCCGCCTGCGACGCTCCCGAGCTCATCGGAGAACCATTTCCGGCGCCACGCTAAAAGCGGCTCCCGGGGCGAACAACCCCTACCACTCCCCTACGGGGTGCCCCGGCCGCCGCCCGGGACGTGCGGGGCCGGACCCGGGGATCAGCCCCCGGGGTGCCCCACGGGAGGGTCGCGGCGGCCGGGGCGGCACGCCCGCTCCCCCCGGGGCTCCCGCCGCCACCACCGGATGCCGGCACCTCCAGAGGATCTTGACGCTTCATCAGGTCATCCGTCCGGGACTATTGACTGTCATTCCAACAGTGGAGATTCTCGTCACATCGAGTACGCGGGACATGACAGTCGGCCGGACGGGCGCGGTCATGCCCCGGACGGTCCGGTGCTTCGACCGCGTCATCCGCTCACCGAAGACATGAGTGGTGACCATGACCCAGCACGCGCACAGCAGAACCAGGCTCATCACGCTCCTGTCCCTGCTCCTCACCCTGGTGGCCATGGCACTGGCCGCCCCCGCACCGGGCGCACCGGCCGCGGGCGCGACGCAGTGGTGGAACCCGGTCGCCCGGCCCGCCCCGGACTCGCAGATCAACGTCACCGGCGAGCCCTTCAAGGGCACCGACGCGCAGGGCCACGTACGGGGCTTCATCGACGCGCACACCCACCTGATGGCCAACGAGGCCTTCGGCGGCCGGCTCATCTGCGGCAAGCCGTTCTCCGGACAGGGCGTCGCGGACGCCCTCAAGGACTGCCCGGAGCACTACCCCGACGGCTCGCTCGCGATCTTCGACTACATCACCCACGGCGGCGACGGCAAGCACGACCCCGTCGGCTGGCCGACGTTCAAGGACTGGCCCGCCCATGACTCGCTGACCCACCAGCAGAGCTACTACGCCTGGGTCGAACGCGCCTGGCGCGGCGGCCAGCGGGTGCTCGTCAACGACCTGGTCACCAACGGCGTGATCTGCTCGGTCTACTTCTTCAAGGACCGCGGCTGCGACGAGATGACCTCCATCCGCCTCCAGGCGCAGAAGACGTACGAGCTGCAGGCCTACATCGACACCATGTACGGCGGGCCGGGCAGGGGATGGTTCCGGATCGTCACCGACAGCGCGCAGGCCCGCTCGGTCATCGAACAGGGCAAGCTGGCCGTCGTCCTGGGGGTGGAGACCTCCGAGCCGTTCGGCTGCAAGCAGATCCTGGACATCGCGCAGTGCAGCAGGCAGGACATCGACCGCGGCCTGGACGAGCTGTACGGGCTCGGTGTGCGCAGCATGTTCCTGTGCCACAAGTTCGACAACGCGCTGTGCGGGGTCCGCTTCGACGAGGGCGCCCTCGGCACGGCGATCAACGTCGGCCAGTTCCTGTCGACCGGCACCTTCTGGAAGACCGAGCGGTGCGCCGGGCCGCAGCACGACAACCCGATCGGTCTCGCGCCGGCGCCGGCCGCGCAGCAGGAACTGCCGCAGGGCGTGGCCCTGCCCTCGTACGCCACCGACGCCCAGTGCAACACCCGCGGCCTCACCGAGCTCGGCGAGTACGCCGTACGCGGCATGGTGCAGCGCAAGATGATGCTGGAGATCGACCATATGAGCGTCAAGGCCGCGGGCCAGGCCTTCGACATCCTGGAGTCCGTGTCGTACCCGGGTGTGATCTCCTCGCACAGCTGGATGGACCTCGACTGGACCGAGCGGGTCTACCGGCTCAACGGCTTCGTCGCCCAGTACATGCACGGCGCCGAGGGGTTCAGCGCGGAGGCGCAGCGCACGGCCGCGCTGCGTGACAAGTACCACGTCGGCTACGGCTACGGCACCGACATGAACGGCGTCGGCGGCTGGCCAGGACCGCGCGGTGCGGACACCCCGAACCCGGTGCGCTACCCCTTCCGCAGCGCGGACGGCGGCTCCCTGATCGACCGCCAGACCACCGGCGACCGCACCTGGGACCTCAACACCGACGGCGCCGCGCACTACGGACTCGTCCCGGACTGGCTGGAGGACATCCGGCTGGTCGGCGGCCAGGGCGTGGTGGACGACCTGTTCCGGGGCGCCGAGTCCTACCTCGACACCTGGGGGGCGTCCGAGCAGCACCGGGCCGGGGTGAACCTCGCCGCGGGCTCGTCCGCCTCGGCGAGCTCCGCGGAGTGGAACCCGTTCATCAGCTACGCGCCCGGCCGGGCCGTGGACGGAAGTACGGGCACCCGCTGGGCGAGCGACTGGAGTGACGACCAGTGGCTGCGGATCGACCTCGGGACGACCGCCCTGGTCGGGCGCGTCACCCTGGACTGGGAGCGCGCCTACGGGAAGGCTTACCGCATCGAGGTCTCCACCGACGGCGCGAACTGGCAGTCCGTGTGGTCCACCACCACCGGTGACGGCGGCCTGGACACCGCGCGGTTCACGGGCGTGCCGGCCAGGTACGTCCGGGTCCACGGGCTCCAGCGCGGCACCAGGTGGGGCTACTCGCTCCACGAGGTCGGCGTCCACAGCACCTGACGGGGTCTCGTGTCCGCCCGGCCGCGGGTCCGCGGCCGGGCACCCGGAGCGAGAGGAACCCCATGACACGGATGCCGTCGGCCGACCGGCGCCGGCAGCTGACCGAGGCCGCGATCCGCGCGATGACCCGCGACGGTGTCGCCGGCACCACGACCCGGTCGGTCACCGCCGAGGCGGGCGTGTCACTGAGCGTCTTCCACTACTGCTTCGACTCCAAGCAGGCCCTGCTGGAATCCGTCATCGCCACGATCACCGAGCACTCCGTCGCGGTGGTCAAGGAGGCGATCCGGCCCAGAGCCACCCTGCGGGAGACCGTCCGGGCCGGCTTCCAGGCCTACTGGGACCACGTCGGCGCCAACCCGGGCGAGCACATGCTCACGTACGAACTCACCCAGTACGCCCTGCGCCACCCCGGGTTCGAACAGCTGGCGCGGCGCCAGTACGAGCTGTACCTCGCCGCCTACACCGAACTGCTCGAACACCTGCGCCGCGAGGCGGGCTTCGAGCTGCGCATCCCCGCCGAGGTGCTGGCGCGCTACCTGGCCGCGATGACGGACGGGCTGACGCTGAACCTCCTGGTGCTCGGCGGCGAGGGGGCGGCGGAGATCCTCGACATGATCGCCGACCACGTCGCCGGCCTGGCCCTGGACCAGGGCTGAGCAGCCCGGGCTACACCGGGTCCGGGGCGCGCTCCAGGGCCGGCAGGAACTGGTCGTAGAAGCTCACCTTGAGCTCCAGCGCCCGCTCCTCGGTCTCCCGGAAGCCGGCGGTGGACTCCTCGCGGGCGAGGAGTTCGCTCAACCGCAGGGCCAGGCGGTCGGAGTGGGTGGTGGACAGCAGGGACACCGCGGCGAGCGGGTGCGCCTTGGCGTCGTGGAGGTGGTGCGGGTAGTAGAAGCGCGAGCGGTTCCCGCCGTCGTGCGTCAGCAGCGGCTCCATCCGCTCCCACAGCCTTCCGTACTCGACGGAGACCAGCACCTCGCCCCAGAAGCGCAGCAGCGTCAGCAGCCGCAGGTCGGCGTCGTCCTCGGCGCCCGCCTCGGCGATCAGGTCGAGGGTGTCGGTGATGGCCTTCTGGGTGGCCGCGGTCGGCCGCGACCCGGCCAGGCTCGTACGGGGGATGCCGAGCAGGCGCAGATCGTGCGTCATGTCCTCACGGTGCGAGGGCGTATGCCCGTTGCTGTCCGGGTACTCCTCGCGCAGGATGACCCGGGCGATCCGCCGCCCGGCCTCGTCGTTCAGCAGGTCGATCGCGAGGTCGTAGGAAGGGGTGAAGGCGAGCGACAGGAAGCGTCGCTGGAGCAGGACCGCGGCGAAGTCGCCGTCCGGGAGCAGGCGGATGTTCGCCAGGACCGGGTGCTGCGCGAACCCCTCGATCAGCCCGTCCTCGAACGCGTCCAGTTCTCGCGTGGTCGCCATGTCTCGTCCTTCGATCACAGGTTGATGGTGCTGACCGATGCGCGCCAGTCACCGAGATCGACCTCGCGGCCGATCTCCCACAGCATGTCCAGTTCCCGTTGGACCTGCCGGCCCATGGGAGTGTCACTGCCGTCGATCTCCGTCTGGGTCGAGCGGATGGCGAGCTGGCCGTGCAGGAACGAGCTGACCAGGTAGTGCTGGTCGGCCTTGTAGACGGCGATCGACGGCAGGGAGTTGTACACCCGCACCTGGAGCCGTGCCCGGTCCTCGCGCGGCACCTCGCGGTGGAGAGACTCCAGGATGGACAGCGAGCGTTCGACGCTGGCCTTCACGTCCTCGTCGAGGGCGGGATCCCGTACGGTGCGCAGCGCCTCGTCGCGCAGCCGCGCCACGGGCGAGGAGGGGTGCAGCAGCAGGATCCGGATCCGCTGGACCCGCCGGTCGATCAGTGCCTTGCGCAACGCGGCGTCGAGCAGGTCCAGATTGGGGATCCAGGTCTGCAGGATGGCCACCTCGCTGCTCGCGCCCTCCACGAACCCGGTGAAGGTGTCGTCGGGGAAGCGGCGGTGCACCTGGACCACGCCGCCGTAGTGCTCCTCCTTGAGCTGCTGCGCGAGAGCGCCGATGTCGAGCTTGGAGAGCTGCGCGTCGACGTGGTCGAGCACCTTCAGGCGGTCGACCTCCAGCAGGAGGAACACGGTGACGGTGCTCAGGATGAGCAGCGTGATCTTCGGGAGCGTGCCGCCGGGAGCCACCTTGTCCAGCCACCCGAGGAGGTCGGCGATCAGGACCGCGATACCCGAGGTGGCCATCAGGGCCAGCGATATCCGCTCGGCCCGGTAGCGAATGCCGCTCCCCATACCCACCCCAGGTTCTGACGCGCCGTCATCGGTGATCCACGGTACACCGTGGCCTGCCCGGGAGGCCGCGATTCGAGATCACGGCCGGGGCCGGGACCGCCATACCGCACGACGTCCGGGAAAGGCTGATCACCGGCCGGATTCCCGCCACCTTGATCGCCGATGGACGGTCCGGCGGGTGGCGGACGACGGGGCCCGATGTCAGGTTCCGGCCAAGGGCGATCCGTCGGGCGGGTGGCGGCGCCCGCCGGCCGAGACCGCTTCGAGGACGCACGACCCGAAGCCGGTCCAAGATCCGTGCCGGCTCCGCACCGCGGCACCCGACGGCCGGGGCGGCGGCCCCGGCCGCGTGATCCAGCCGGATTCGGCATTGGCGGATTAGGTTCGAACTTCCGTTCAGCTTCGACCGAAAGCGGGCGGAACTCCGGCCGCACAGCGGTATCAATGACTGCGCACGGCCCCGATTGCCCGACGCCGGCCGGCGCAGGTCGGCCCGGGAATCGAATCGAAGTGCCGGCGCCATTCCTTTCGCCACGCATTTCGCCGCAGCACACCGTGCTGCGCGAGGGGCCGCACCGTTGTTCCACCGCTACGCGCAGACAGCTACGGGTAGCACCGGTGGCCGCAAGAGCCGTGCCCGACACACCACTGGGAGAAGTGGAATGACCACAGAAGCAGACAGGGAATCCACCCGGGAACGGGACAGGGAGCGGGAACAGCTCAGCCTCAGTACCGCCGCCGCGCGGAACCTCGCGACGACCACCAAGTCCGCCCCGCAGATGCGCGGCATCAGCTCGCGCTGGCTGCTGCGCCGGCTGCCGTGGGTGGAGGTGTCCGGCGGCACCTACCGGGTCAACCGGAGACTCTCGCTGGCCGTCGGCCGCGGCCGGGTCGGCTTCGTGCAGGCCGGAGCGGACGACGTGCGGATCATCCCCGAGACGCTGCGCGAGATTCCCGTGCTCCGGGATTTCGGTGACACCGCCCTGCTCACGGAACTCGCCGGGCGGTTCACCGCCCGCGACTTCCGCAGCGGCGAGGTCATCGTGGAGGAGGGCCACCCCATCGAGGAGGTCTTCATCGTCGCGCACGGCCGCATCGAGCGGCTCGCCACCGGGAAGTACGGCGACCAGGAAACGCTGGGTGTCCTCGCGGACGGTGACCACCTCGGGGACGAGGCGCTGCTCCAGAGCGACCCGCTCTGGACGGCCACCGTCCGGGCCGACACCGCAGGGACCGTCCTGGCGCTCCCCTGGGCGGACTTCCTCGACCTGTTCAACCGCTCGGAGGACCTGCGCGACCACATCAACGCATTCCTCGCCAACGCGTCCCGGAAGGTCAATTCCAAGGGCGAGGTGGAAATCGCCGTCTCGGCCGGTCACGAGGGCGAGGCCGAAATCCCCGGCTCGTTCGTCGACTACGATCTGGCACCCCGCGAATTCGAGCTCTCGCTCACCCAGACCGTCCTGCGGGTCCACTCCCGGGTCGCCGACCTCTACAACGACCCGATGAACCAGCTGGAGCAGCAGCTCAAGCTGACGATCCAGGAGATCCGGGAACGCGAGGAGTGGGAGCTGTTGAACAACCGGGAGTTCGGCCTGCTCCACAACGCGGCCTACGACCAGCGGATCAACACCTGGTCGGGCCCGCCGACGCCGGACGACATGGACGACCTGCTGTCGATGCGCCGGGGCACCGACTTCTTCCTCGCCCACCCGAAGGCGATCGCGGCGTTCTTCCGCGAGTGCAACAAGCGCGGGATCTACCCCGACAGCACCGATGTCGACGGCCACCGGATCCCCGCCTGGCGGGGGGTGCCGATCTTCCCCAGCGGCAAGATCCCGATCACCGGCGGGCAGGTCTCCTCCATCCTCGCGATGCGCACCGGCGAGGACCGGCAGGGCGTCATCGGGCTGCACCAGACGGGCATCCCGGACGAGTACGAACCCGGCCTGAACGTCCGCTTCATGGGCATCGACGACCAGGCCGTCATCCGCTACCTGGTGACGGCCTACTACTCGGTGGCGATCCTCGTCCAGGACGCCGTCGGCATCCTGGAGAACGTCCACCTGGCCGCCCCCCGCTCCTGACCGGCTCCCCAGGAGGACCGATGCCCCCCTCGCAGAGCGCCGCCCGTCCGGGGCGGCCGCTGCCGACCGGCCCGACCGGGCTCGGCACGTCGGCGGCCCGGATCACCGGGCCGCTCCGGACACCCGCCCCGCCCACCGCCACCCGCACCGCCCCCGGCGCACCCGCCCGCGGGCGCGGCGCAGGCGTCCCCGAGCTGTACTGCCCGCCCCACCTGCGCGACGACGCCGCCCTGGGTGAGGAGGTCAACGAGCGTCTGGTGCGCTGGGCCGAGGAGGTCGGCATCTACGCCGGCCGGCTGGAGAAGTTCCGGCAGGCCGACTTCGGCCGCCTGCTGATGCTGACCCACCCCGACACCGACGACCCCGACCGGCTGCTCGCGGCGGCCCGCTGCATGGCCGCGGAGTTCGCCGTCGACGACTACTTCTGCGACGAGGCCGCCGCCGGCGACCACCCCGAGCGGCTGGGGCCGCAGCTGATGCTCGCCCAGTCGGCGATCGACCCGGCGCAGCTGCCCGGTGGCGCCCGCGCCCGGTACGAACGCGCGATGGCCGGGCAGCCGGTGTGGAACGCCCTGCGCCGTTCGGTGGCCGACCTCGCCGGGTACGCCAGCGGCTCGCAGATCAACCGGCTCCGGCAGGAGATCGCCGGGCTCTTCCTCGGCATGGACGCCGAGGCGGGCTGGCGGATCGGCGGCAGCCCGCCGCCCGTCTGGGAGTACCTGGCGAACCGCCAGATGAACAGCTTCCTGCCGTGCATGGCCCTGGTCGACGCCGTCGGCGGCTACGAGCTGCCCGCCGACGTCTACGGCCGCCCGGACGTGCGCCGCGCGACGCTGGAGGCCGCCCTCGCGTCCGTCCTGCTCAACGACGTCTACTCGATGCACAAGGAGGGCGGCGCCCAGGGCGTCGAGTACAACCTGCCGACCGTGATCGCGGCGGAGGAGGGCTGCTCCCTCCAGGAGGCCCTGCGGCGCTCCGCCGACCTGCACAACGAGCTCGTGCACTCGTTCGAGGCCTCCGCGGCCGAGATCACCCTCACCGCGGACCCGGTGCTCACCCGCTACCTGGGCGGCCTGTGGGCCTGGCTCGGTGGCAACAAGGAGTGGCACGCCAGCAGCCCCCGTTACAACCAGAGTTAGGGACCATGCGATGACCGTGACCGACACCCGTACCGACGTGCTGTCCACCCGGTACCAGAAGTCCGTGGCCGACTACTGGAACCAGGAGCAGGACCCCGTCAACCTGCGCCTGGGCGAGGTCTCCGGCACCTTCCACCACCACTACGGCATCGGTGACGTGGACCGGTCGGTGCTCGAAGGCCCCGAGAGCGCCCGCGACGAGCGGATCATCGAGGAACTGCACCGGCTGGAGAACGCCCAGGCCGAGTTCCTGCTGGACCAGCTGGGCCGCCTCACACCGCAGGACCGGGTGCTGGACGCCGGCTCGGGCCGGGGCGGCACCAGCTTCCTGGCCAACCTGCGCTTCGGCTGCCGGGCGGACGGCATCTCGATCTCCGAGAAGCAGGTGGGGTTCGCCAACGAGCAGGCGCGCCGGCGCGGCGTGGCCGACCAGGTGGCCTTCCACTTCCGGAACATGCTCGACAACGGCTTCCCCGCCGCCACGTTCCAGGCGATCTGGAACAACGAGAGCACCATGTACGTCGACCTGCACGAGCTGTTCGCGGAGCACGCCCGCGTCCTCAAGCCCGGGGGCCGGTACGTCACCATCACGGGCTGCTACAACGACGTCCACGGCCGCCAGCCGTCCCGGGCCGTCAGCCAGATCGACGCGCACTATATCTGCGACATCCACCCGCGCAGTGACTACTTCGCGGCCATGGCGGCCAACGACCTGCTCCCGATCAGCGTCGTCGACCTGACCGCCGCGACCATCCCCTACTGGGAGCTGCGCGCCGAGTCCCCGGTGGCGACCGGCATCGAGGAGGCCTTCCTCACCGCGTACAAGGAGGACAGCTTCCACTACCTGATGATCGCGGCCGACAAGGTGTGACGGCCCGCCGCCGCCCCCGGCGACGCGCGGCGGCCCCGAGTCGGGGACTCGGGGCCGCCGCGGCCCGCCGCCGGAACGTGCGGTGGTCAGACCTGCTGGTCCTCGGGCAGGGTGATGACCCAGCGGGTGTTCTGACGCGGCCGCAGGTAGAGCACCCAGTACAGGCTGGCGACGACGGTGATACCGCCGGTCCAGGCCAGGGCGGCGTGGTCGAGCTGGGTCAGGACGTAGCCGAGCACCACGATCAGCGCGATCGGCAGCACCGGCCAGAGCGGCTGCCGCCACGCCGGGGCGTCCCCGTGGCGCCCGCGCCGGGAGAACAGCGCGGCCACCGCGACGAGCAGGTAGAGCGCGGCGACGGCGACCCCGGTGATGTTGGTCAGCAGGTCCTGGGGGACGAAGCAGAGCACCGCGCCCGGGATGCCGACCGCGAGGGTGGAGATCCACGGGGCGCTGAAGCGGTTGAGGGTGCCGAAGGCCCGGTTGGCGGGCTCGGGCCAGGCCTTGTCCCGGCCCGAGGCGTACAGCACCCGGGAGTTCTGGATGACCATGACGATGCCGGCATTGATGATCGCCAGGGCGATGCAGAGACTGACGAAGGTGCCGAGGGCCGTCCCGGACCAGCCGGTCACCAGCTCGGAGATGTTGCCCGCGGTCAGGCTGTCCAGGTCGGGGGCGCCCATCGTGACGGCGGCGACCGGCACCAGGATGATCACCACGGAGAGTCCCAGCGTCCACAGCACCGTACGGGCGACGTTGCGGCGCGGGTTCTCCAGCTCCTCGGAGAGGTAGATCGCGGTGGAGAAGCCCTGGGTGACGAACAGCGCGGTTCCCATCGCGGCGAGCACGGCCGCCAGGCCCACGGTGCCGCTGCCGCCGCTCCCGTCGCCCACGGCGCCGTGCAGCAGGCTGCTCACCCCGCGCTCACTGTGCGCGAAGCCGAGGAAGGAGACGACCGCGCAGGCGATCACCTCCAGCACCAGGAAGACGCCGGTGATCCACGCGTTGGCGCGCAGGTCCAGCAGGCCCGCTACGGTGGCCGCGATCATCACCGCGGCGCCGGCGATCCCCGGCGGAATGTCGACGATCGGCGCCAGGTAGTCGGCGGTACCGATCGCGATCAGCGAGGGCACGATCATCACGACGATCAGGGACTGGATGAACACCAGCCAGCCGGTGAAGCGGCCCGCCAGCGTGCCGACCATGGCGTACTCGCCGCCGGCACTGGGGATCAGCGTGCCGAGCTCCGAGTAGCAGAACGCCACCGCGACGCAGAGCAGCGAGCCGATGGCGATGGCCATCGCGGTGTACGTGCCCAGGCTGCTGAAGAGCTCCGGCACGATCACGAACAGCGACGACGCGGGGGTCACGCACGACAGCGTGAGCAGGGTGCCCCCCACGACGCCGAGCGACCGGGCGAGCTGCTTCGGCGCACCGGCCTTCGTGCCGGGCGCCACCGCCGGGACTGTGGGGGACGGGTCAAGCGTGTCGGTCATGGCCGGTTCCGATCGACTCGGGCACGCGGTGAGGCGTGCTCCTCGGTGCTCTGCTGAGTGGGGAGCGGTATCTCCTCCGGACAGTTCTCGCGGTCTTGGGTCCTGTCGCTCCCGGCTCGCCATGGAAGCGGGCCGGCGGGGCGCCGTCAACGCCGGGAACGCTTCGGATTTCGTTGCGGACGGCCACATAGGTATCCGACCCGGCCGCGCCGACATATCTCGGTCGACCAAGGATCCAAGCCACAGGCACCGTACAGACGTAGAAGGCAAGGCCACATTGCCGATCTGACTGCGATCCGAGCGTGCGATGCACCGTTGCCGCGCATGGCTATGACCGGGGGCGGGCCGGGAGCGGCGCAACGATAACCGCAGGCGAGGGCGGAGAAGTCGTCCATAACATTTCAGCCAGTGGTCACTCGGCGGTCACCCGGCTGGTCACCGGGCGGCGGCACGACCTCCGGATGCGCCGCCCGCGGGCCGGCCGGGGCGATGACCGCCGCGGGCCGAGCGAGGTCGGAGGAAGAAGGTTCGCTCCGGGAGTGACACCGGGCACCGCGCGGACGCTGAAGGACATGAGACACCCCCTCCGCCCCAACCCGCGCTACCCGCAGAGGCTGCCCAGCGATGACGACACACCCTCATTCCGTGCACGAGGACACGGTGCCGATCCCGCGCTTCGAGGACGACCTGCCGGGCGGCGCCGCGCCGGACCGGGAGCCGGCTGCCCAGCCGAACCCGGTCTTCGTCGACACCTCCGGCCGACGCCAGCGCAGGGTTCGCCGTCTGGGCCAGGTGATGGTCGTCCCAGCCGGCGCCTATGTCGCCCTCCTGGCCAGCACTCTGCTCGGCGGGCCCACGGTGCAGTCACCGTTCCTCCCCTCCGCCCAGGCACCCCGCGCCGGCGCTCCCGCGACCGGGCCGAGCCCCTCACCCACCTCCGCCGAGACGGTGGCCACCGCCGCACCACGATCCGCCCGCCCCACACCCCGCGCGGCCCCGGCCACATCCGCCACCGTCCCCCGTCCCACCGCGCGCACGACGCCTGCCACCGCCCCGACCACGAGCACCGAGCCGACCACGAGCACCGGGCCGACACCGACCGCCACCAGCACCGGCCCCGGTGCCGGCCACGGCAAGGCGGGTTCAGCCCCCGGCCAGAGCGGCAAACCCACCGCCCGCCCGTGACCCGCCCG
The DNA here is from genome assembly GCF_044457565.1 of Kitasatospora sp. NPDC050543. Taxonomy (NCBI): domain Bacteria; kingdom Bacillati; phylum Actinomycetota; class Actinomycetes; order Kitasatosporales; family Streptomycetaceae; genus Kitasatospora; species Kitasatospora sp. NPDC050543. The sequence continues at coordinate 33,337 of NZ_JBITGZ010000027.1, forward strand.
ACCGCCACAGGCAGGAAAGCCCCCCCTTGTCGAAGAACCGCCGCCACCCCCGCGGCCGACACACCAGCACCCGCAACGTCCCGCTGCGCACCCACTGGCTGCTGCTCAGCACCCTGGTCCTGACCCTGTCGGCCGCGCTGCTGCTCCAGGGCTACACCCAGCACATGTTCGACAGCACCGCCGACGGCGCCCCTCGCGCGAAGAGCGCGGCCGGGGCCGTCCCCGAACAGGTCGCCTCCGGTGGCCCCGTCATCGAGGCCGCAGCCGGGCGAACGGCCGAACCGGCGGCCCACACGATCGCGCTGACCTTCGACGACGGCCCCGACCCGGTCTGGACCCCCCGGATCCTGGACATCCTGCGCCGCAACGACGTCCACGCGACCTTCTTCACCGTCGGCACCCAGGTCGCCGCCCACCCCGACCTGGCCCGGCGGATCGTCGCGGACGGCCACCAGATCGGCCTGCACACGTTCACCCACACCGACCTCGGCGCCGCATCGCCCTGGCGGCGATCCCTCGAACTGCGCGAGAGCCAGCTCGCCATCGCCGGCGCCACCGGCGTGACCACCCCGCTGCTGCGCCCGCCCTACTCCTCCACCGCGCAGGCGCTCACCGACGCCGATTGGAGCGCCGTCGTCCAGGCCGGTCAGGAGGGCTACCTCACCGTCCTGACCACGCAGGACAGTGAGGACTGGCGCCGACCCGGCGTGGACCGGATCATCGCCAACGCCACTCCCCGAGGCAGCGACGGCGAGATCCTGCTCATGCACGACGCCGGCGGCGACCGCACCCAGACCGTCGCCGCCCTGGAGCAGCTGATTCCCAAGCTCAAGGCAGCGGGATTCCGCTTCGCCACGGTCGGCGACGCCAGTGGCGTGCCCGACGCCGTGCGACCCGCGACGGCCGCGGACCACTGGCAGGGGCTCGCCCTCATCACCGCGCTGCGCACCAGCGACTGGATCCTCGCCGCGCTCTCCTGGCTGCTGTGGGCAGCCGGCGCGATCAGCGTGCTGCGCGCCGGCGCGGTGCTCGTCGCCGCGCGTCGTCACGTCAGGATGCGCCGAGAGCCCTGGGGCCGTCCGGTCACCGAGCCCGTCAGCGTCATCGTCCCCGCCTACAACGAGAGCGCCGGCATCGAGGCGGCGGTGCGCTCGCTGCTGGCCTCCGACCACCCGGTCGAGATCATCGTCGTCGACGACGGCTCCACCGACGGCACCGCCGACCTCGTCGAGGCCCTGCGCCTGCCCGGCGTCAGAGTCATCCGCCAGGCGAACGCCGGCAAGCCCGCCGCCCTCAACACCGGCATCGCCGCCGCCTCCTGCGACCTGCTCGTGATGGTCGACGGCGACACCGTCTTCGAACCGGACGCCGTACGCATGATCGTCCAGCCCTTCGCCAACCGCCGCGTCGGCGCGGTCTCCGGCAACGCCAAGGTCGTCAACCGCACGGGCCTGCTCGGCCGCTGGCAGCACATCGAGTACGTGGTCGGATTCAACCTCGACCGCCGCCTGTTCGACCTCGCCGAGTGCATGCCGACCGTCCCCGGCGCCGTCGGCGCCTTCCGGCGCGAGGCCCTGCTGCGCATCGGGGGCGTCAGCGACACCACCCTCGCCGAGGACACCGACCTCACGATGGCGCTGTGCCGCAGCGGCTGGCGGGTCGTCTACGAGGAGCGGGCCAAGGCCTGGACGGAAGCCCCGGCCTCGCTCGGCGCGCTGTGGAAGCAGCGCTACCGCTGGTGCTACGGCACCCTCCAGGCCATGTGGAAGCACCGCGGCGCCCTCACCCAGCGCGGCCAGGCCGGCAAGCTCGGCCGGCGCGGCCTGCTCTACCTGCTGATGTTCCAGGTCCTGCTGCCGCTGCTCGCCCCCGTGGTCGACGTCTTCGCCGTCTACGGCCTGATCTTCCTCGAACCGCTGCGCATCGTCGGCCTCTGGAGCGCCTTCCTCCTGCTCCAGGTGCTGATGAGCGTGTACGCCTTCCGCCTCGACGAGGAGCGCGTCGGCCCCCTCTGGAGCCTGCCCCTGCAACAGTTCGTCTACCGGCAGCTGATGTACCTGGTCGTCATCCAGTCCGTCTTCACCGCGGTCGCCGGCTCCCGGCTGCGCTGGCAGCGGATGGAGCGCTACGGCAGCCTCCAGGTGCCGCCCGGCTCCCCCGCTCCCCCTCCCCCCGCACCCGCGGTGCCGGGCCTCGAACTCGCCCAGGCCTGGACCGCGGAGGCCCAGGCGGCGGAAGTGACCCCGGGAGTCGTCTTCCACAGCAGGCTCCCCGGTGCGGCGTGGGACCACCCGCACCGGAGCGGCGGGTCACCCGGCCGTCCCGGGGCGAGCTAGGCACGGGCGACGTCGACCGAAGCGGCCCGCGCCCCGGGCCCACACTGCCGACGGGGCCCCGGCAGAACACAGCTGCCACTCAGGTGTGACACCGGAGAGGGCCCCGGCGCTTATCAACGTGAGACCTGCCCGTCAGCTCCCGCCGCCGCGCCGGTCTCTCCCCCTACCCAAGACAGTGAACGGTAGCCATGCACAGATCCTTCACCACCAGAGCCGCTCTCACCGCGGCGGCGGCAGCCTGCCTCGCGCTCGTTCCCGCCACGTCGTCCGCCTTCGCCACCGCCGGCGGCACCTACACGGTCGGCATCCACCAGAACCCCCCGATCACGGCCACCGGGTTCGCCGAGCACGAGGCGAAGTGCGGGGGGATCGGTGCCGACCAGGACGGCTGGCACTTCGTTCTTCCCGGCAACAGCACGGACTTCGTGAAGCTCACGGTCGCCTTCGACAACGGCGCGCCGCAGGTCGTCACCACGTTCGGGCCGCCCACCACCAAGCACGCGTACGTCGCCTCCGCACCGGGCGCGAAGCTCACCTCGGCGACCGCCGAGGTCAAGGGCGGCGAGGTGAAGTGGTTCAACCTCTCCCACACCTGCCCGGCCACCGCGGTGCCCCCCAGCCCGACCGCGTCGAGCCCGGCTCCCACCACGAAGCCGAGCACCACCGCGTCGCCGACGGCGTCCCCGAGCACGACGACGGCCCCGAGCGCCACCACCTCGCCGACCGCGACCGGGGCGCCGACCTCCACTGCCTCGGCCGGGGTGTCGCCGCAGCCGACCGCCAAGCCGACGCCGTCGACGGCTGCCTCCACCGCTGCGAACGTCGACGCCGCGCGCTCCCCCTCCGCCGGTCCGTCCACCGCCGCAACCACCCCGGTGAGCTCGGACACCCTGGCCTCCACCGGCGCCGATGTCGGCCTCGCCGCCCTCGCCGGCGTGGCCCTGATCGGGGCGGGCGGCGTCCTGGTGATGCGCCGGCGCTCCCGCTCCGCGCAGCACTGACACCCGGCTCGGCCGGACGGTCCCGACCCGTGATCCTCCGTCGGCGAAGGACCTGACCACCTCGTGCCGAGGGGCCGCACGGCACCGCCCACACGGTGCCGTGCGGCCCGTTCCCGGAGCGCGCCCGGCGATCGCCGCCGCTCTCACCCGCCTGCCGCGCGACACCGTCGGCACCGGCGCGTCCTGCCGCGACGCCCCGGCCCCGGCCCGCCCGGTGACCTGGCTGCTCGATCCCCCGGCGAGCCCTGACGGCCCCGGGTAGCATGGCCCGCTCCCGAGTTCAGGACGGACCCGGCGCGAGTCGAAGGAGAGTCAGGCCATGGGCGCCCCCTATCCGCCGATCGAACCGTACACGCACGGCATGCTCGACACCGGCGACGGGAACCTCGTCTACTGGGAGGCCTGCGGCAACCCCGAGGGCAAGCCCGCACTCGTCGTCCACGGCGGCCCCGGCTCGGGGTGCACGAGCGGCCCCCGCAGGTCCTTCGACCCCGAGCGCTACCGGATCATCCTCTTCGACCAGCGCGGGTGCGGCCGGAGCACGCCGCACGCCGCCGATCCCACCACCGACATGACGCTCAACACCACCGAGCACCTGATCGCCGACATGGAGCGGCTGCGCGAGCACCTCGGCGTCGAGCGCTGGCTGCTGTTCGGCGGTTCCTGGGGCTCGACGCTCAGCCTGGCCTACGCCCAGCGGTACCCCGAGCGGGTCTCGGAGATCGTCCTGGTGGCCGTCACCAGCACCCGCCGGCACGAGATCGACTGGCTCTACCGGGGCGTCGGACGGTTCTTCCCCGAGGCGTGGGAGCGCTTCCGGGATGCGCTGCCCCCGGAGGACCGCGACGGCGACCTCGTCGCGGCATACGCGCGGCTGATGGAGCACCCGGACCCGGACGTCCGGAGCCGGGCCGCCGTCAGCTGGGCCGCCTGGGAGGACGCCGTCCTGTCCGCGGAGCCCGACGGCGCGCCGAACCCCTACGGCGACCGGCCGCCGGTGGCCCTGCTGGCGTTCGTCCGGATCTGCGCACACTACTTCGCCCACGCCGCCTGGCTGGAGGAGGGCCAGTTGATCCGCGACGCGGGGCGCCTGGCGGGCATCCCCGGCGTGCTGATCCACGGCCGCCTGGACATGAGCGGGCCGCTCGAGACGGCCTGGGAGCTCGCCCGCGCCTGGCCCGGGGCGGAACTGGTGGTCGTCGACGACGCGGGACACAAGGGAAGCGCCACCATGCGGGCCGCCCTGTACGGGGCCTTCGAGCGGTTCGCGAAGCGCTGAGCGGGGCCGGCCCGCCATCTGCCGGCCGGGTGAGACCCGCCGCCCACGGGAGCCCGGGCCACCGGCACTGACGTACCGGTTCCGCAGCTGCGTTTGTCCGTCGATCCCGCTCAGTTGCCGCTGCCCGCACCCGACCTGCTCGCCGAGCTCAGCCGTCCGACGGCGGGCTCCCGATGAGGCCGCTGGCCGCCCGCGCGGCACTGGCTGCCGCCGTCGCTGCGGTGGCGCTGCTCGGCTCGGCCGCCTGCACCGGCCATGGCGCCGGCCGGGTCCCCGGAGGGTGCCCTCGGCCGGCCGTGCCGCACGGTGACCTGCACGGCGTCACGCGCGGCCATCACCCGCGCCGACTCCCCTCCGACCAGCCACCCGACGGAGACCTGTCGCGGGCAACGCCCGCACCGACGGCGCGTACGGCCCGCCCGTCCTCGCGCCGGCCGATGCGAGCGCCTTTCACCGGGCGCCGGCTGTCGGCGGGAGGAATCCTGGATGGGATGCCCGACCACCCGGGACGGACAGCAGCAGGACAGGACGGACCGACCCCGGTGCCCTGGCCGGGTCCGACGGGTCCGGGAGGATGGTGCTCCGAGTGGGTGATCCGAGTGGGTGATGAGATGAACGGGCACGGGGGTCACGGTCCGCCGGTGCTGGTCGGCGTGGATCCCGGGACGCAGGGTGGCGGCGTGGGCGACATCGTCCGATTCGCGGCCCGGGAGGCTCAGCTGCACCGGACGGCGCTGCGGCTGCTGCACGTCGTCGACCGGACCGAGCGGGCCCCGGCTCCGGCGGAGGGGGGCCTACCGGAGCAGGCGGGCGCCGGTGTCCTCGCGCCGTACAGCGCGCTGGTCCGCGCCGAGTTCCCCGGCCTGGACGTCGCGGAGCACACCGAGCCGGGGAAGCCCGCGTCCGTACTGGTCACCCGGTCCGGCGAAGGCGCGATGATCGTGCTCGGCCACCGTGGCCACGGCGGCTTCCCCAGGCTCCCGCTGGGGTCGGTCGCCCTCCAGGTCGCCACCAACGCCCGCTGCCCGGTGGTCGTCGTGCGACCCGCTCCGGCCGAGCGGGACGCGCCCGTGGTGGTCGGATTCGACCTGCCCGAGGACTCACTCGACGCGCTGGAGTTCGCCTGCACCGAGGCCGGGGCGCGCGGGGCGCCGCTGGAGATCGTGCACGCGGACTTCCACCCCCAGGTGCTGCCCCCCGGCATGGCACCGCCCGGGCAGACCGACCAGGGCGAGATCGTCCGGGCCGAACGGCAGTTCCTGGAGGCGGAGGCCGCGCAGGTCCGCGAACGGCACCCCGGCCTGACAGTCCGCGTCCGCGTCGCACACACCAACGCCACCTCGGCCCTGCTGGCCGCCGGGGCGGACGCCGCGCTACTGGTCGTCGGCACCCACCAACGCTCGGCGCTGGCCAGGCTGCTCCTCGGCTCGGTGGCCGGCGAGGTCCTGCACCGGGCCCGCTGCCCGGTCGCGGTGGTCCCCAAGGCCGGCACCGGCACCAGGACCGGCGCCGGCACGGAGGAGGCAGGATAGACACCACCTCGCCGAGGAACGCGCTGGTCAGACCTTGGTGAAGCAGAGGGTGTAGTCGGTGCCCCGGCTGATCGAGTACTTGATGCCGTAGTCGAACTTCGACCCGCAGGACTTGTCGGGGCCGTACAGCTTGTCGGCCGTCTTGTACTGGGCCTCGGCGGACTTGCAGTCGACGATCTCCGGCAGGGGGTCGCCCTGCGGGTCCTGGACCTTGACGCAGTCGCCGATCTTCGGGTCGTGCTTCTTGTCCTCCTCGGCCCGCGCCGACTGCGAGGCCTGCGCCTTGGCCTTGCCGCCGTTGGGGTCGGTGTTGTACTTCCAGACGTACCACGCGCCGCCGCCGAGGACCGCCACGATGATGGCGATCGAGAGCAGCGAGTGCACCGGGCTCCTCCGCTGCGGCTGCTGCGGGCGCTGCGGGCCGCGCTGCGACGGCTGCGGCGGCGCCGGCTGCTGACCACCGTACGGCGGTTGCTGCCCGTACCCGGGCTGCTGGCCGTAGGGCGGCTGCTGGCCGTACCCGGGCTGCTGCCCGTACGGCGGCTGCGCCGGCGGCGCGTACCCGTACGGCTGCTGCGGCGGCTGGTTCTGATAGGGCGGCGGTGGTGCGGACATGACTTGGGATCCCCGTGATCGACTGCACGAACATTGGGTCAACGCGATGTTGACCGGTGCAGGTTACAGTTCGCCGCCTGTCCGTCCGTCAGCAGGCCGCCCTCACGACCTCCGGCCCTGGTTCGGTGTCCTGCTCCGCGAGGACCTTGCGCAGGACCCGGATCGCGTAGAAGTTGCGGGACTTGACCGTCCCCACCGGAACGCCGAGGGCCACCGCGGTGTCGGCGACAGAACGGTCCTTCAGGTGGAGCTCCACCACCACCTCGCGGTGGTGGGGCTGCAGCCTGGCGAGGACGGCGCAGAGGTCCTGGGAGGCCAGTACCTCGTCGAAGGGGTTCACCACGGCGGTGCGCTCCTCGGGGATGTCGGTCATCACCTCCTGGGCCCGGGCGCCGGCCATCCGGAGGTGGTCGATGGCTATCCGACGGGCGACCGTGAACAGCCACGGCCGGCTCCGCTCCGGCCCCCGGGACATCACCTCGGGGTGCTGCCAGGCGCGCAGCAGCGTCTCCTGCAGGATGTCCTCGGCCTTGCCGCGGTCGCCGTTGGTCACGCGCAGGACGGAGCGCAGCAGGTAGGGGCCGTGCAGCCGGTAGAGCTCGGCGAGCTCGTCGTGGTCCAGAGTGGCGCGAGGGGCGGCGGCCGACGTGGCGGCCACGGCGGGTGCGGCGGGAGCGACGGGAGCCGCGGGAGCCGCGGGAGCGGAAGGTACGGCGGACACGGCACGCATCACGGACACCCTCCGTACGGCGGACGCGGATTGGGCCTTCGGCGACGGGGTGCTGAGGGCGGCGGCGCCACCACCGGTACGGTTCGCGGCCACGGCAAGGGTCTGCATGGTCACACTTCTCTCTCTTCGCGTCGGCTCGCCACGGGTCCCGGTCCCGGGGTGGCGTCGCCTGGGCGACGCCCGGGAACCTCCCTGGCCTGACCCGTCGGATCCTTCAGGGCACTGCCAACAGCGCCCCAAGGCGTCACCAACGAGCGCCCTTGCCGCGGCCTTGGCCGCCTGCACCGCCCCGCACCGCCGGCACCGCCGGCACCGCCGGCACCGCCCGCTGGACTGAACGCACCGCAGGCCCCGGGCCGTTCAGCTGGGTGACGGTCGAAGCGATGCACAGGAGGCAGCTGGTGGCAGCGGCGGCAGGCAACGGGGCAGCGACGGTGCGGCGTTTGGCGGACGACCGCGACTGGGACCGTTCGCCGGACTACACCCCCGCCGAGTGGCCGATGCCCATGGCGGTCGGAGCAACCGGAGCTGTCGGCGAGGTCGGACGGGCAGCCCCTGGGACGGACTCCCCGGCGGCCGCACCGGACTGGATGCGCCCCCTGGACCCGCTGGGGACGGTGCTGGTCCCGCCGACCGCGCGGCCGGCCCGCAGCGCGGTGGAGCCGCGGGTGGAGGCCGCCGCCCCCGTGGCCGCGGCGATGCCCGCCGACCGGACGATGCCCCCGACGCCGCCCGAGCTCCTGCTCCCGCCCATGCCCGCGGCCGCGCCGGCGGTCGGCCGGCCACCCCAGCCCCAGCCCCAGCCCCAGCCCCAGCCCCAGCCCCAGGCGAACGGAACCGCCGCCCCCGCACCGCGCAGGCGCTTCGCCGGTCTCGGCGGTGGCGGCGGGTGGGAGCAGGAGCAGCTCGCCGCCATCCGCACACCGCTCAGCCGCAGCTACCGAGTAGCCGTGATCGGCCTCGCCCACGGGGTGGGCAAGACCACCACCACGCTCGGCCTGGGCTGGATGCTGGCGTCCGAGCGTTCCGGCGGGGTGGTCGCGATCGACGCCGACCCGGGCACGGGCAGCCTCGGGCGACGGGCCGGGCACCGCAATCCCGCGACCGTCCGCGACCTGGTGGAGGCGGCCGCACCACTCGCCGGCCGGCACGACGTACGCCGCTTCACCTCGCAGACCCCGCACGGCCTGGACCTCCTCGCCCACCCGGTGGGCCCCGCCAGCGCGTTCTCCCCCGCCCTCGACGCCGGGGCCTACCGGCAGGCGGTCCAACTGGCGGGCGACCAGTACCCCGTGACCCTCGCCGACTGCGGCGCGGGCCTGCCGACCGAGGCACTGCGCGGGGTGCTCGACGTCGTCGACCAGGTGGTCGTCGCCGCCGGTACCACCGTGGACGGCGCGCGGGGCGCGCTCGCCACGCTGGAGTGGCTGACCGCCTACGGCTACGGGGAGCTGGCGCAGCGCGCGATCATGGCGGTCTGCCCGGCGCGCAGTGCCGGACGCCGGATCAGGCCCGAGGACATGGCACCCTACTTCCGGGCCCGCTGCCGGGACGTGGTGGTGGTGCCGCCCGACGAGCACCTCGCGGGCGAAGGCGGGTTCGACCCCGCCGAGCTACGGCCGCGGACCCGCAAGGCCTTCCGCACCCTCGCGGCGCTGGTCGGCGAGGACATGCGGCGCGTTGAGCGGGCCGGCGCCGGCTCTCAGTGATCCACCGCCGGCGCGGGCCGGGGAACCCGCGCGGTGAGGAGGGGCTGGTAGAAGCCACTGGCCTCGGGTAGTTCCCAGGCGATCTCGGTGAACCCGGCGCCGGCCGCGAACTCCGTCAACTGCCGCTGTGTGAGGGCCCAGTAGGTGGTGCGGCGAACGGCGACCCGCCAGTCCTGCTCCTGTGCGACGAGCTGGAAGTGCTCCAGGTCGTAGCGTTCGCCGTCGTCGTGCCAGTGCCACAGCTGGAAGGTGACGGCACGGCCGCCGGACGTCGGCCCGACCTGCGGCGGGGTCGACGCGGGACGGGCCCGAAGGAGCTCGTCGTAGGGCCGGGTGCTGACCACCAGCAGTCCGCCGTCGCGCAGGACGCGTCGCATCTCGGCCAGGGCGGCGCGCACGTCCTCCTCGGTGAGCAGGTGCGGGAGGGAGTTGTCCGCGCACACGACGACGTCGAACACGGCGTCGGCGAAGGGCAACCTCCGCATGTCGGCGGTCGCCGCCGGCAGCCGCGCCCCTCGCAGCGCCGCCTCCCGCGCCGCCCGGCCGACCGCCGCGGAGCTGAGGTCGGTACCCGTGACCCGGTGGCCGCGAAGAGCGAGGCCGATCGCCTGGGTGCCGATCCCGCAGGAGCAGTCCAGCACGGACGCGGCACCCTCGCCGAGCCTGCCGCGGATCACCGCGTCCAGGACCTCGCCCTGCCGGGTCATGGTGGCGTCCCAGTCGGCGAAGATGAGGTGGTAGTCGGCCGCGAGCCGATCGTAGAAGTCTGCCACTGAGTCGTCCCGCATGACGGCCACCCTAACGCCGGCTGCCCGCGCGTCAGCCGGGCCCGGCCCGGCCGGCCTCCGGCACCGATCGTGCGGTGGCCGCCGTCCTGCGGCGCACCGCACAGACCGTCAGCGCGCGGCGTGCCGGACGCCTCGCTCCCCTTCGCCGCCCCGGCCGGTGGTGCCCATCCCCGTCCCTGCCAGCCGTCAGCCGGTGCAGTCGGCCCGGATGGCGGCGGCCGCCAGGTGGGCGGTCTTCGAGCTGCCCTCCCAGTCGTTGCCCCTGTCGTGCAGCATCACGGCGATCCTGCCGTTGCTCACCGGGAACGTAGGGGTGCCGACCCAGCGGCCGCGGTTGCCGACCTGGTCGACGGTGAACGAACCGCTCGTACCGCTGCCCGGGCTCGTGCCGCTCTGCACCGTGTAGTACGCCGGTGCGCCACCCACGGCCTTGACGTCGCCGTTGTCCGGAACGTAGACGGAGAACTTGCAGCTGCCGCTCTTGACCTGACCGGTGGAGAACGTCCAGAGCGCGGAGTTCTCGTAGTCCTTCTTGGCGTCGCCGGACATCGGCATCGAGCTGTATTTGCCCTGGCAGCCGTCGCCGCTGTACCCGCCCTTGGAGTTGACGACCCAGCCGGACTCCCCCTTGTCGTACCAGCCGAACTGCTGGAAGCCGGTACCGGCGTTGACGTTGGTGCAGGAGGCGCCGGTGACCGCCCGGTAGGTGGGTGGCGCCGGCGGTGCGGAGGCCGAGGGGGCCGGGTTGGGCCGTGCCTGCGCCGGGGCGGGGGCCGCCGCCTGAGGCGGCGCCGCAGGCGGAGCGGCCGGCGGCTGGCCCTGCGGCTGGGATCCGCCCTGCGACTGGGGCTGGCCCTGCGACTCGGACCGGTTCTGGGGCTTGGACGAGGACTGCGACTGCTGTTGCGACTGGGTACCCCCGGAGCCGCCGCCGCGGGTCGTCGTACCGCCGGAGCCGCCGTTGCCCGGCGGGGCCGCCGGTGCTCCCATGACGTCGCCGCCGCCACTGCCACCACCTGCACCGACCGGTGCGCCGCCGTCGGTACCGGCCGGAGTCTGCGAGTTCGGCGCCGGCTCCGCGGGCGGACTGCTCGCCCGGGGTGAGGCGCCGGGGTCGACGTTCCCGTGCGCGTCGGCCGTCGGAACGAAGCCGTCACCGCCGTCGCCCTGCTGGTCGTAGCCGGCCGCGGCCGCGGCGGCCTGCCCGTGGTGCGCACCGTCGCCACCACCGCCGAGGGGCGAGAGGAGCAGCGGCAGACCTATCAGTACCGCGCCGGCGGTCGCCGCGGCGGCGATCATCGGCTTGGGGAACCGGCCGGGCCTGCCGGCGTTCCGCGAATCGGGAGCCGCAGGGGCGGGCGGCACTCCGCCGGACCGACCGGCCGGTGCCGGGACGGTCGCGATCTCGGTGCTGCTCCCTGCCGAGCCCGCAGCCCCGACCCCGACACCGGCCGATGTCCCGGCCCCGGCGTCCGCCCCCGCCCCTGCGGGCGCGGGCACGGACGCGGGCCCCGAGCCGGCGCCGATCTCGGACGCGGCAGCGGTACCGGGCGCCCCGGGGGCCTCGGGGGTCTCGGGCGCAGCAGCGGCCTGGGGCGCCGTCTCCTGTCCCTGCTCCGGCACCTGCCCCGCTGACTCCTCCTCGGCCCAGGCTGCGGCCGGCAGCTGGTACCCGGCGGTCGCCGCCGGCCCGTCCGGTCGTCCGTTCTTGCCGTGCCGGTACTTGCCCACCTGGTTCCTGGCCCTTCGACGACGGTTCTCGGTGGAACGCGCGCCGCTCCTGCCCCGGTGGGCGGAGCGCAGACGCGTCCATCCGCAGTGACGGACGGCGGGGCCCCGCGGGTTCACCACCCCCGCGACCGGCCTGAACCGGCCCGAACCGCACGGGTTCGCCGACCCGGGACACCGGAGCCTGCCGCCGGAAGGCGCACGGCCGGGCGCACGGCCGGACAGTGTGACAGGGATCACCCCCTATATGCTGAACCACCCCCTGCCGCGCCGACCGGCCCCCAATCAGACTGCCATCTGGGGAAGTTCGGGAACCAGGCCATACCCCGCCGGCATCCTGGCCGATGACCGGGCGGCAGCGGGGCCGCAGGGCGTACCGCTGCCACCCCTCACCGTCGTTAAGCTGCTTGTCCGGTTATCGACCAGAAGGCTCCGGGGTGGTCTGCGTTGGGGAACGCATGCGGGATTCGGCTGCTCGGACCGGTGGAACTGCGGGCCGATGACGGCACGCCGGCGGAGGTGGCCGGCTCACAGCGACGTGCCGTGCTTGCGCTGCTCGCACTTCAGCTGGGGCGTGTCGTCCCGGTGGACCGATTCTTCGAGCTGCTCTGGGGCGACCAGCCGCCCGCCCAGGCGAAGGCCGCCCTCCAGGGGCACATCGCCGCCCTGCGCAAGGTGCTCGGCGGCACTTCCTTCACGCTGCACACCCGCCCACCCGGCTACCTGCTGACCGGGGAGGCGGACGACGTCGACCTGTGCCGCTTCGAGGCCCTGGCCGCCCGCGCCGAGGCCGCCACGCAGGACACCGAGGCCGCCACGCTCCTCCAGCAGGCCCTGGACCTCTGGGGCGGCGCGGCGCTCGCCGACCTGCCCGACACCGAGCTGCGCCAGGCCCTGGCCGGGCAGCTCCACGAGTCCTGGACCCTGGTGCTCATGGCCTGGGCGGAGCGGCTGTTGCGCCTGGGCAGCGGAGCCGTCGCCGTCCCGGCCCTGGAGCAGGGCGTCCGGGCGGACGGCCTGCGCGAGCCCCTGGTCGCCCTGCTGATCCGCTGTCTGCACCAGGCGGGCCGGCTCTCGGACGCGCTGACCACCTATCACCAGGCACGCGAGCGGCTGGACAGCGAGCTCGGCGTCACCCCGGGCCCCGCGCTGCGCGCCGCCTTCGCCGCGGCGCTCAGCGACGACCTCCCGGTCGCCGGCGGCGCGGGCCTGGGCACGCCGGGCCAGGAGCCGCGGCCGGCGGCGGCCCAGCCGCCCGCGGAGCCTCACGCACCGGTGGCCCACGCACCGGCAGCCGAAGCGACCGAGGCCGCTGGGGCCGCCGGGGCCGCCGGGGCGGGCGAGGTCGCCACGCCCCCCGGCACAACCGAGACCGCCCCCGACCGCACCACCGCCGTCCCGGGCACGCCGCCCGTACGGGCAGCGGCCACCGCCCGCGCCCGGCACCTGCCCCGGCAGCCCGCCGGATTCGTCGGCCGCAGCCTGGAGTCGCACTGGCTGGACCAGGAGTGCGGCCCGGACCGGGTCGGCGACGGGCTGGCCGTGGTGGTCGGCCCGGCCGGCGTCGGCAAGAGCGCCACCGTCGTCCGCTGGGCGCACACCGCCGCCGAGGGCTTCCCCGACGGCCGGCTCTTCACCGACCTGCGCGGCTTCGACCCAGCCGGGCCGACCGACCAGGGCGAAGTGCTCACCCAGTTCCTGATCGCCCTGGGCGTGGCGGAGAGCGCCGTCCCGCGGGACCCGGCGGCCCGCGCCGCCCTCTACCGCGCGCGCACCGAGCAGCAGCGGATCCTGGTCGTCCTGGACAACGCCCGCAGCGCGGCGGACGTGATCGGCCTGCTCCCGAGCGGTCCGCACTGCTCGACGGTCATCACCAGCCGCAACACGCTGGAGGATCTGCTGGTCACGGAGGGCGCCGCCCTGCTGCGGCTGGACGCGCTGCCCGACGGCGACGCACTGCGGCTGCTGGAGCGGGCACTGACCGCCGACCGGGTGCAGGCCGAGCCCGCGGCGGCACAGCGGCTGATCGCCCTCTGCGACCGTCTCCCGCTGGCACTGCGGATCGCGGCCTCCCGGCTGGCCTCCCGCCCGAGCTGGACCATCGCCGACCTGGTCGCCGAACTCTCCGACGAGCGCACCCGGCTGCTCACCCTGGACACCCAGGGCTCGGTCAGCGTCCGCACCGCGCTCACCCTGACCTATCGCCACCTCTCCCTCACTGCCGCCAGGCTGCTCGTGCTGCTGGCCGCCCATCCGGGCCCCGAGGTGGACGGCCACGCCGCCGCCGCGCTGCTCGGCCGCGAACTGCGCGACGCGCGGCGCGCCCTCGGCGAGCTGGCCTCGTACCACCTCCTGACCGAGAACACACCCGGCCGCTACGGCCGCCACGACCTGGTCCGGTTGTTCGGCATGGAGCTGTACGAGGAGCAGCCGGCCGAGGTCCGCCGGCTGACCACCGACCGCCTGATGGACTACTACCTGGAGGCGGCCCGGCAGGCCGCCGACCACCTGGACCCCGGCATCGAGTGCTACGGCGAGCGGGAACACCCTCCGCTGGCCGTCCCGCAGGCCGGCGACGCCCGCTCGGCGCTCGCCTGGTTCCGCCCGGAGGAGCCCGCCATCCGTGCGCTGGTCATGGACGCCACCGCCGACGGCCGGTACGAGCGGGCCTGGCGGCTGGCCCGGACGGCCGAGAGCCTGTACTACGGCACGGGCCGGCTGAACTACTCGCTGCCGTTCCTGCGGACCGGGCTGCGGGCCGCGGAGCTGAGCGGGTCCCAGCAGGGGATGGCCGTCCTGGAGAGCTCCTGCGCCAACGCCCTGTTCGGCGTCGACTTCTCGATGGAGGCCGTGAGCCTGGCCCGGCAGGCGGTCCGGCGCACCGGGCCGTCGGACGGGAACACCCGCCTGCGCGCCCTCTACACGCTGGCCCTGGTCGTCGCCAACTTCGGGGACCCGCAGGAGGCGGAGCAGCTGTGCGCCCGCGCCACCGAACTGAGTCTGACGGACACCCTGCCCCACCACCGGGCCGCCGTGCTCTGCTACGACGCCGCAATCATGAACATGACGGGCGACAACAGGACGGCCCTGGTCCGCACACGCGAGGTCAGGCGCCTGCTGGCCGACCGCCCGGCCGCCACCGTCCACCTCTGGGCGATGATGACCGAGGCGCGGGCCCTGCACACGCTAGGCCGCTCCGCGGCCGCCGAACCGCTGTGGACCTCGGTGCTGGCCACCTGTCAGAACGTCGGGTTCCTCCACCTCCAGGCCGTCGCCGAACAGGGCTTCGCCGACTTCCTGCTCGACCAGGGGCGCCCGGAGGACGCCGCCGAGCACCTGCGCGCCGCGATCAGCCTCCACCAGCTGCACGGGCACATCGCGGACGCCGTCACCGAGCGCCTCGCCACCATCGAGAGCTCGCTGACACACTGAGCGCCGGCGGTCGGCCGCGCTGAACCCCCGCCGGAACGCCGCCCGTAGATCCCGGTGAGAGGCCGAACCGGCGGAAGGCTCGGCACCAGCGATCAGCGGAGGCCGGCGATGCGCGCGAGGTTCACGCGACCACAGTCCGCCGACACCTCCGTGCCGGCCACGCCGCCCGGCCCGGCCGACGTCTCTCCGCTGCGGAGGCTGCGCAGGGTGACCGGCCGGCTGGGCGGGGCATCCGGAGCCGGCGACGGCAGCGGCGACGGCAAGGAGCAGCGAGCGGCGCGGTCGGGTCCGTCGAAGCTGTACCGGGCCGGCCCGCACTTCGTGATCGCCCCCACCGGCGCCGACCCGGCTGGCCCGGACGGGCCCTGGCAGCTCGCCGGTGCCCTCTCCCTGCTGCGGCCCGCCCCGGACGCGTTGATCGTGATCGCCGCCGCGGCCGACGCGGCGCCCGTCCTGCGCGCGCGCCTGCCCGAACTGGCCCGGGCGGCGGTCGGCCGGGGCGCCACCGTCCTCCTGCTCGCCGCCTCCGGGCTCGCCGCCGTACAGCCGGACGGCCGGCGGGTCGCCGAGCAGGTCGCCGGGCGCGCCGGGCTGCCCGTCATCGCGCCGGACGGCACGGTGTCGATCGAACCCGACGGCACCCTGCTGGTGACCGGTGCCGACGGCGCCGAACCGGCCTCCTGGTGGCGCTGCGCGCCGGCCGGTACGGCCGAGCGGCTGGGCCCGACCTGGCCGGTGCCCACTCCGGCACCTGTGTCTGCGCCTGCGTCCGTGCCCCTTCCGGTAGCGGCACCGGCACCGGCTTCCACTCCGGAACCGGAGCTCACGGCACCCGCCCAGGTCATACCCACGGCCCCACCCGAGCCTTCACCCGATGCCCATGACACCTCGCCATCGGCGGCCCCGCCGGCTCCAGAGGCCCCACCGGCCGCTCCGGCCACCCCTGTCACAACCCGCGCAACCTCCGAGCCCGTCCCGGTCCTTTCCGGCGAGCCCTTCGGCCGGGGCGGGCCGCTGGCCGCCTGGATCCCGGCGGGCTGCTGGGTCAGGGCGCCGGGCGCCCCGGTCGGCCTGCGTGCGGCGGCGATCGACGACGCCGCCGCCGCGCCCGGCACCTTCGTCCTGGTCCTCGGTCACCCCGCCGAGCCGCTGGTGTCCGTCGACCACCTGGCCACCGCCGTCAGGCGCTGGGCGCCGGCCACCGCGAGTCTGCTGCTGAGCGCGCCGTGGGCCGCTCCGGCCGCGCTCACCGGCCTGGCCTGCGGGCTCGCCGTCGAGCTCGGCCGCGAGGTCCGGGCAGCGTTCGGGCTGCCGCTGCCCACCGCCGACGGGCACTCGGCACGGATCCTGGACGCCGAGGGCACCCCCACCTGGGAGCCCCTGCTGGTCGAGCTGACGGCCTCCGCCGAGCGTCGTCGGGTGGTCGCCTCGTCCTGGCGCAGCCGCCCGGACGGCTGGACGGCCTGCGGCCCGGCGCTGTTCGAGGCGCTGCCCGGCTGGCTGCTGGAGGCGGTCCCGGCCGGGCTCTGGCTGCGGCCTTCGGGCGCGCCGACGGACCTCGCGCCCCGGCTGCGGACGGCGGATCCCGCCCGGCCGCTGCTGATCGTCGGTGAGCAGGGGCAGCCCGTGCCCGAGGACGTCTGGCAGAGCCTGGGCGAACTGCTGCGCGGGATGCCGGAGTTCGGCCCGGCACGGCCCGGGCTCCTGGTGGCCGGCTCGACCGGCCCGGAGTCCGGCGCGATCGCGCGGTTCGTCGCCCGGATGAACGGACTCGAGTGGACCGACCCCGAGCCGCCGGCCCCGGCACCAGCCGTCCCTGCTACTCCCGCCCCGGTCCCCCTCCCTTCCCCCGACCCGGCCCCGGCCCCGGCGGGCGACCCTGCACCCCCCGCCGGGGAGGCGGCTCCCCCGAGCCCGCGCCCACAGGCCGACGAGCAGCCCCGAAGGCTCCCGGTCCCCCCGGTCCCCCCGACCGCCCCGACCGCCCCGACCGCCGAGGCGCCCGCACCGACCGCCGTCGCCGTTGCCCCGGCCGCCACGCCCCGAGCAGCCACCGAACCCGGACGGGCCGAACCCCCACCCGCCGAACCCCCACTCGCCGGACCCACACCCGCCGGACCCGCACCCGCCCACCGACCGGATTTGCCGCACGCCCCCGCTCTGCCATCGTGGAAGAGCACGCCATGAGGCCACAGCAGCTGCCAGGAGGTGGGTCCGGTGGCGCGAGCAGCGGGACCAGCGGGCGAGCAGCGGGACGACCAGTCCGCCGGGATCCTCGACGCCCTCTTCACCCAGGCGCCCCAAGGCCTCTTCGTCTTCGACGGTGACCTGCGGATCGTCCGCTTCAACACGGCGGCGCGCGGGATCCGGGGCGTCGCCGCGGACAAGGTCGTGGGGCACCGGCTCAGCGACTTCGCGCCCGGCTTCGACACCGCCGCGCTGGACTCGCTGGCCGCGAGCGTACTGGAGACCGGCACGGAGGTCCGCAACCTGGTGGTGCACGGCACCGCGCCCGCCGATCCCGGGCGCCGGATCTCGCTGGTGATCTCGATCTTCCGGGTGCAGGACGCCGACGGCAGCGTCCTCGGCATCGCGTCGGCACAGGACGTGACCAAGGGGCAGCAGGCCGTCGAACGACTGCGGATCCTCACCGCCGCGCATCGGTTGATCGGCACCACCCTCGACGCCTTCAGGACCGCCACCGAGCTGTGCGACACCGCCGTGCCGCGCTTCACGGACGCGGTGACGGTGGACATCCTGGACGCGGCGCTGCGCGGCGTGCCGCTGGAGCCGGGACCGGTCGGATTGGGCGCCCCGCTGCGCCGGGCCGCCTTCCGCTCCCTCACCAGCGGCGTCAGCGGTGCCGACGCGGACGAGCAGGGCGCCCTGCGCACGTTCCCCTTCCCCACCCCCTTCACCCAGAGCCTGGGCGACGCCGCTCCCCGGCTCGTCCGCAGCCTCGACCCGGACGAGACGTGGCTGGCGACCGACCCGGTCCGGGCCCGGCGGCTGCTCGACATGGGTGTGCACTCGATGATCATCATGCCGCTGAGCGTGCACGGGACGCTGCTGGGCGTGGCGGGCTTCTACCGCTACCGGCGCATCGAGCCCTTCGACGACGACGACCTCGAACTGGCCCGTGAACTCGCCGCCCGAACGTCCCTCAGCATCGACAACGCGCTCAGCTACGCCCGCGAGCGCACCATCGCCACCGCTCTCCAGCGCCACCTGCTGCCCCAGGAGCCGCCGCCGCTGACGGCCGTCGAGACCGCGCACCTCTACCTGGCGGGCTCCGCGGGCGGCGGCGGGCACTGGTACGACGTCATCCCGCTCTCCTCGGCCCGGGTCGCCCTGACCGTCGGCGATGTCGTCGGCAGCGGCATCGAGGCGGCCGCCACCATGGGCCAGCTCCGGACGGCCCTGCGCACGCTCGCGTCGCGCGACCTGCCGCCGGAGGAGCTGCTCGCCGGCCTGGACGAGACCGCCGGCACCCTCAACGCCGAGCAGGACCGCGAACCCGGCGGCGGTCCCGGGATCGCCCTGCGGCCGCTCGCCACCTGCTTCTACGCCGTCTACGACCCGCTGACGCGGGTCTTCACGGCGGCCAGAGCCGGCCACCCACCGCCGGTGCTCGTCGGCCCGGACGGCTCCGCGCTCGCCTTCGACCCGCCGCAGGGAGCGGCCCTCGGCACGGGTGAGGGCGGGTACGAGGCGGCCACCCTGGAGCTGCCGGAGGGCAGCCTGCTGGCCCTGCACACCAGCAGCCTGACCGCCGGCGCCGGACCCGTCAGCCACCCCGACGGACCCGGCGGGCCCGGCGGGCCCTCCTCCGCCGACCCGGCCGACGTCCTGTGCCGGGTACTGGCCCACCCTGGGCAAGACCTCAAGCAGATGTGCGACGACGCCGTGTACGCGCTCCTGCCGGGCCGCACCAGCCACGACGCCATCCTGTTGCTGGCCCGCACCCGGGCCCTGGGCGAGGACCGGGTCGCGATCTGGACCCTCCCCGACGACCTCGCCGTGGTCCGTACCGCCCGCCGGCTCGCCGAACACCAGCTCGGCGTCTGGGACCTGCCGGACCTGGCGTACCCGACCGAACTGATCGTCAGCGAGCTGGTCACCAACGCCATCCGCTACGGCAGCCCGCCGATCCTGCTGCGGATGATCCTCGACCGCAGCCTCATCTGCGAGGTGTCCGACAGCAGCAGCACCGCGCCGCACCTGCGCCGGGCCCGGCCCACCGACGAGGGCGGGCGGGGGCTGTTCATCATCGGGCAGCTCGGGCAGCGCTGGGGCACCCGGTTCGGCGCCCGTGGGAAGACCATCTGGTCCGAACAGGCACTGCCGGGCGGAGCGCAGCACCCGGCTGCCTGACCGATCCCCGACCCGTCGGACACGTCGGACCCGTCGACCCGTTGACCCCTGCCGAGCCGGCTCCCCGCCTGCCGGAGCGCGTCAGCGCGCCACGGCGGCCCAGCGCCGCCGGGCCGCCACCAGGTGCGGGCCCTCGCGCAGACCGCCCGGCAGCCGCAGCAGGCCCGCCCTCACCACCCTCGCCTCGGCGGTGGCGGCCAGGTCGGTCACCGTCCAGCCGGGCAGGCCGTACATCCGGCGCGCCCAGCCCGGCAGCAGGGCGAAGGCCAGCGCCGCCAGCCCACACCAGGCCGGCCGCACCGGCGTGGCCCAGCGGGCCAGCGCCGGGAACGGCGGGACGAAGGCGAACCGGAGCGCGGCCCGGGCGGCCGGGGTGGCCAGCAGCTCGGGCCGGACCTGCCGGAAGTACCCGTCCAGCGAGGCCGTCGACTCCGGTACGGGATGGTGCGGCGGGACGCCGACCAGCCTGGCCACCGCCGCCTGCTCGCGCAGGTACGCGTCGGCCTCACCGTCGGTCAACCGCAGGCCCGCGCGCCGGACCACGTCCAGGAACGAGGCGACCTCGCTGCAGTGCACCCAGACCAGGAGGTCCGGGTCGTCGGCCCGGTACGGCCGGCCGGTGGCGGGGTCGGTGCCGCGGACGCGGCGGTGCACCCGGTGGACCCGTTCCAGGACCTCGCGCGCCTCGTCGCCCGTACCGTACGTGACCGCCCCGATGAAGAAGGCGGTGCGGTACAGCCGGCCCCACGGGTCCTCCCGGTAGGCGGAGTGCTCCGCGACGCCGGCCATGGCCAGCGGGTGGAGCGCCTGGAGCATCAGCGCCCGCAGGCCGGCCAGGCCCATCGCGGGATCCGCGTGCACGCGCCAGGACACCGACTCCGGTGTGAACACGCCCTCGTCGGGGATGCCCCGCAGCCCGGCCGCCAGCCGCTCGTCCATCCGCGTCGCCTCCTCCGCCCCCGCTGCTCCTCACCGCCGCCCACCCCATCCGCCCGCCCACCGGTGCCTCATCGATGCCCGCCCTGCTGATACCCGTCTGTGCTGCATTCGAACAATTGCGGCGGAATGAGCGGGATCAGGCGAGCCATGACATACCATTTGAACCGTCAGAACGCCAACCAATTCTGTGATTTGAACAGTTCTGATCGTTATTGGCTACAGATTGGTCAAGATTCCGTCGCGCGGATGGCGCCTGTTGGCTGCTCATCGTCAAGCTCTGTCGCAGCTTGTCCCTGCAGCTACCCCGACTGGAGTCAGAGTGAGCCCCACCTCCTCTCACCGCCGCCACCTCGCGGCCGCAGCCATAGCGGCCACCGCCGCCCTCGTCGCCACGACCGTGCAGACCGGTACGGCCTCCGCCGTCTCCGGCCGTGACGCGGCGATCGCCCACGCCAGGGCCAACGTCACCCGCAACGCCGCGGTCTTCGGCTTCGGCCCGGAGCAGGACCTCCAGGTCAAGGACGTCATCCTGGACGCCGACGGCAGCCAGCACGTCCGCTTCGACCGCACCTACCGTGGACTGCCCGTCGTGGGCGGCGACCTGGTGGTGCACCAGGACGCCCACGGCCGCCTGACCGACTCCTCCCGGGCGGCGGCGCACGACGCCGCGGTGAAGTCCACCGTCCCGGCCATCCCCGCCCAGACCGGCGCCTCCCGCGCGCTCCAGCAGGCCCAGGGCATCAGCGCCGCGACCAGCACCCCCGAGCTGGTGGTCTGGGCCGCGGACGGCACGCCCCGCCTCGCCTGGCGGACCACCGTCGCCGGCGTCGGCGAGCACGGCCAGCCCGCCGGCAGAGTCGTCGTCACCGACGCGTCGACCGGCGAGCAGATCGAGGCGTACGACGCCGAGCAGGAGGCCACCGGCACCGGACACTCGGAGTACACCGGCGACGTCGCCATCGAGACCACCCCGCGCAACGGCGCCTACGCCCTGATCGACTCCCTGCGCGGCCACACCACCAAGGACGCGCGCAACGTCTCGGCGAACTCGATCACTGCGAGCTCCGGCCTGCTGGTCACCGACGCCGACAACGTCTGGGGCGACGGGCAGAAGTTCTCCACCGACCGCGCCACCGCCGCCGTCGACGCCCACGCCAACACGGCCTGGACGTACGACTACTACAAGAACACCTTCGGCCGTAACGGCATCAAGAACGACGGCAAGGGCGCCACCGTCTTCGTCCACGTCGGCACCGCGTGGGACAACGCCCAGTGGTCGGACACCTGCTTCTGCATGATGACCGGCGACGGCGACGGCGTGACCGACCCCGAGCAGGTCGACCTCGACACCATGGGCCACGAGATGACCCACGGCGTCACCAGCGCCACCGCCAACCTGCGCTACAGCGGCGAGTCCGGCGGCCTCAACGAGGCCACCAGCGACATCTTCGGGACGATGGTCGAGTGGTACGCCAACAACCGCGTCGACACCCCCGACTACCTGTTCAGTGACCAGTCCACCCCGCCGTGGCTGCGCCGCTTCGACAAGCCGTCCCTGGACGGGCGGTCCGCCGACTGCTGGAGCAGGAAGGTCGCCCAGCTCGACGTCCACAACTCCTCCGGCGTCGGCAACCACTGGTTCTACCTCGCCAGCGAGGGCAGCGGCGCCAAGACCATCAACGGCGTCGCCTACAACAGCCCCACCTGCGACGGCTCCACGGTGACCGGCATCGGCAACCAGAAGATCGCCAGGATCTGGTACCGGGCGCTGACGGTCTACATGACGTCCACCACCACCTACAAGGGTGCCCGTACCGCGACCCTGAACGCCGCCAAGGACCTCTACGGCACCGGCAGCACCGAGTACAACGCGGTCGCCGCGGCGTGGAGCGCCGTCAGCGTCAGCTGACCGCCGGTCAACGGCGGACGCGGTGTCGCCCCGGGTTCGGCGGAGCCCCGGGGCGACACGGCGTCAGCGCGCCCGCGGGACGCACGCACGACGGCCCCGCCAGGCCTCTGACGCCAAAGCTCCTGACAGCCGCTCAACACTGTTTCTTGTCATGTCACCTCGAATCCGCTCGGATGGCGGATGCTGCCGACAGCAGCCCCCACCGGGTGCACCGTCCGACATGTCCCAGGAGACACCTTGACCCTCCGTCGCACCTTCGCCGCCGCGCTGCTCGCCGGCGTGGCCGCCGCCGTCACCCTCGGCCTGCCGGCCCAGCAGGCGACCGCCACCGCGCCCTCCGACCCACCCTTCGGCTCGGCGACCACCGTCGGCCTGCACAACACCTATGACCCCGCCGCCTTCTCCTACCTGGCCCAGGCGCTGGACACCGGCACCGGCATGATCGAGCTGGACGTCTGGACCGACACGATCACCAAGGAGTGGAAGGTCAGCCACTCCAACCCGCTGGGCAACAGCAACAACTGCGTCAACGCGAGCAGCCCGGCGCAGCTGTACAGCGGCGGGGCGAACAAGAACCTGGAGAGCTGCTTCGACGACCTGCGGGTCTGGCTCGGCGCCCACCCCCAGTCCGGTCCGCTGGTGGTGAAGCTGGAGCTCAAGGCCGGCTTCGCCGCCAACCGCGGCATGGGCCCGGCCGAGCTGGACGCGCTGATCGCCGCCCACCTCGGCGCGGCCGCCTTCCGCCCGGCCGACCTGCTCGCCAGGCCCGGCGGCGGCTCCTACCCCAATCTCGACGAGGCCGCCAAGGCCGGTAACTGGCCCAGCCGTTCGGCGCTCGCCGGCCGCGTACTGGTCGACGTGATACCCGGCACCCTGGAGGAGAGCAACCCCTTCGACACCCTGCACACCGACGTCGAGTACGCCCGCCACCTGCGCGGCCTGGCCGCGGCCGGGAGGATCGGCCAGGCCCAGGTCTTCCCGGTGGTCCACGGCGCCACCGCCGGCGACCCGCGCAACGCGTACGGCGACAGCGGCATCCGGCCCTGGTTCGTGGTCTTCGACGGCGACGCCGCCGCGTACGTC
Organism: Kitasatospora sp. NPDC050543; assembly: GCF_044457565.1. Lineage (NCBI taxonomy): Bacteria > Bacillati > Actinomycetota > Actinomycetes > Kitasatosporales > Streptomycetaceae > Kitasatospora > Kitasatospora sp. NPDC050543. The sequence continues at coordinate 56,792 of NZ_JBITGZ010000027.1, forward strand.
GGCGGGATCGACACCGGCTGGTACGACGCCCGGCACTACCTGCTGGTGATGACCGACGCCCACAACGTGGCGCCCGCGATCAGCGCCACCGACCCGACCGCCGAGCAGGCCCGCGCCCGCACCGCCCAGCTGGCGGCCGCGCACGCGAGCGTCGTCTCCAGCGACTGGCGCCACCTGCCTGCCGTCCAGTCCCTGGTCCTCCCCCGGGGCTGACCCACCCCGCCCCGAGGACCGGCCGCCCAGCCCGCGCCCGGCCGGGGCGCCTCCGCGAAGGTGCCCCGGCCGGGCTCACGTCAGGCTTCGGGCTTCAGCCTTCAGATTCGAGTTCGGCCCCGGACTCTGCCTCGGCCTCTGCCTCTGCCTCTGCCTCTGCCTCTGCCTCGGAGTCGGGATCCAGCAGGCCGGTGCGCAGCACCTCCAGGCACCGGGTGAGCAACCGGGAGACGTGCATCTGGGAGAGCCCGAGGCGGTGGCCGATCTCGGCCTGGGTGAGGTCCTCGGTGAAGCGCAGGGCCAGGATCGTCCGGTCCCGCTCCGGCAGGGCGGCGATCAGCGGCTTGAGGGACTGGATGTCCTCCACCGCCGCGAGGCCCGGGTCGCAGCAGCCCAGCCGGCATTCGATGGTGCTGTCGCAGTCGCCGTCCTCGGTGGGTGCCTCCAGCGAGCTGGTGGTGCGAGCGTTCCCGGCCTGGAGGCCTTCGACCACCTCGTCCACGCTGAGCGCGAGGTGCTCGGCCAGCTCGGCGGTGCCGGGCGGGCGGCCGAGATCCTGCTCCAGCTCGTCCCATCCGCGCGCCAGCAGCAGCCGGGTCTCCTGGAGCCGCCGGGGTACGTGGACGGCCCAGGTGGCGTCCCGGAAGAAGCGCCGGATCTCGCCGGTGATGGTGGGCAGTGCGAAGGTGGTGAACTCCACGCCCCGGTCGGGGTCGAACCGGTCGATGGCCTTGATCAGGCCGACCGTGCCGGTCTGGACGATGTCGTCCACGGAGTCGTGGCTGTGGCGGTAGCGCCGGGCCGCGAACTTCACCAGCGAGATGTTCAGCTCGATCAGGGTGCCGCGTACGTAGGAGTACAGCTCGGTGCCCTCCTCCGCCTCCCGCAGGCGCAGGAACAGTTCGCGCGAGAGTTCCTTGGCCTCCGAGGTGCTGGCACTCCTCGGGTCGGCGATGTCGGGCAGGTCCTCCCAGCTCACAGGCCGGCCGGGCACGTCCCGCGTACCCGGCGTCACTGCCGTGTCCGTCTCCGTCACCACCGGTGCCGGCATGGCCATTGACCCGCTCCTCTCCGGTCTCGTGCCGATGGCGTGCTAACTTTCGCCCGTATGTTCGCTCTTGCCCTCTCTTGAGGTCAATACACCTTTTGACTGTGGCCGGGTCCGCGAAATCGCACCGCGATCAGGTGTGGAGCCGCCCCGCGCAGGGCAGACGCCCGGCCGGAGACCTTCCGCAGCACCTGTGGACGGTAGAGGCCTGAGGTACGGGAGCCATGAGCGACAGCGCAGACATCGGTCCTGGCGGCGCCGGCCGTCGCCCCGGCCCGGAATGCCGGCTGGATCTCTCCCGGGCAGCGCACCCGGTCGCCGCGGCCCGGGAGCTCGTCCGTGGCGCGCTCGCCTCCTGGCGGGTCGGCGACCCGGCGGACGAGGACATCCTGCTGGTGGTCTGCGAGCTGGTGGCGAACGCCACGATGCACGCGGGTGGCCCGCTCGGGCTCGACCTGCGCCGCACCGGCCGGGCGATCCGGGTCGAGGTCACCGACGCCAGCCCGGTCGCGCCCACCCCTCAGCCGGCCAGGCCCGGCCACCCGGGCGGGCACGGGCTGATGATCGTGCAGCGGCTCAGCCACCGCTGGGGCAGCGAGCAGCGCCCCGACGGCAAGACGGTCTGGGCCGAGATCAGCACCGCCTCGCCCGACGGTCGGTACCGCGGGCACGGCATCCCCGGCCAGCCGCTGGGGACGATGGACGGCTCCCCGTCCGCCTCGCCGCACCATCCGTAGCACGCCGAGGCGCCGCAGTGAGCGGCATCGGGCGGCGGGCGGCAGGGGCCGCCCGACGGCCGGCCGGGGCCCGGACGGCCGGCCGTCAGGCCGTGGCGAGTGCCTGCGCCACGGTCGGATAGACGTTGAGGACCTCCGACGCCTGGGTGACCTCCAGCAGGTGGGCGAACTGCTCGCCGGGGGCGGCGAGCCGCAGCTCCGTACCCGCCCGGTCGGCTGCCAGGCGCGCCTGGAGCAGGAGGTTGAGGCCGGAGGAGTCGCAGAAGGCCAGCCGCTCCAGGTCGACGACCAGCACCGGCGCCCCGGCGTCGAGCGCCGCGACGAGGGCGGCCTCGGCCGTGCCGTGGTTGTCGAAGTCGATCTCGCCGTGCAGCGCGCACACCACGGCCTGCTCGCCGACCCGGCCGGTGACCGCCCGCAGTCTCGGGTCGGCCCAGACCCCGGCCTGCTCCTCGTCCCCGTCCTGGGTGGTCATCGGCCGTCCTCTCCCACGCCGTCGCGTCGCCACGACCCCGTTCCTCGACCATACGCGCGGTCGCTCACGCGGGACAGTCCAGGCGCACGGACCCGGCCGCGCTCGGCGGCAGGCGGGCCCGGGAGCCGCCCGGACGGTTTCGCCCTGCGCCATGTCCCCGGGCCGCAGCCGTCGTTGTGCTCTGTGATCAGCCGCACTGATCAACAACCGCAGCGATCAGCACCGGCGGCCGGTCATCCGCAGCGGCGGCGGGCAGAGGGTGTCGGCGGGATGGTCGGACGGGTACATACCCACGGTGCCGGGCGGGGGCCCGGCACCGTGACGAGAGGCAGGGCGAACCGTGAGCGAGGACGGGATCTTCCCGGCGGTGCAGCGGACGTACGGATCGGACGACCTGAGCCTGGCGGCGTCCTTCGCCGGCGGGTACATCAACTTCGGCGACTGGAGCACGCTGGGCCGCACCGGGCCGCCCGACCGGGCCGCCCGGGTGCGCAGCCAGCAGGAGCTGTACCGCAGGGTGCTGCGCGAGTTCCCGGACCCGACGCACAGCAGGGTGGCCGAGGTGGGGTGCGGGCGCGGCCTGGGGTGCGCGCTGGCCCTCGCCGAGCTGGGCTTCGCCGCGGTGACGGGTGTCGACATCCATCCGCAGCAGGTGGCCCGGGCCCGCGCCGCCAACGCGGCGCTGCTCACCTCCCGGCCCGACCGGCTGGACTACGTCACCGGGTCCGCCGACCGGCTGCCCTTCGCGGACGGCAGGCTGGACGGGCTGTACTCGGTGGAGGCGGCGCAGCACTTCCGCGAGCTGGCCGGGTTCGCCCGGGAGGCGGCGCGGGTGCTGCGCCCGGGCGGGCGGCTGGTGGTGACCACGTTCTTCAGCAGTGGTCCGGCGGCGGCCGAGCCGCTGCGTGAGGTGCTGGCGAGCTTCGCCAGCGGGCTGGACGTGGCGCACCCGATCGACGGCTTCTCGGCGGAGCTGTCTCGCGCCGGCTTCGCCGAGGTGCGGGTCCGCTCGATCGGCGAGGCGGTCTGGCCCGGCTTCGACCGCTATCTCGCGGGCGGCGCGGTGCCGCCGGGCCACTGGTCGCGCAACTTCGTGACCGCCTGGCGGGACGGGCTGCTCGACTACTACGTGGTGAGCGCCGACCTCCCCGCCTGAACGTCCGGCGGCCGGCAGCGGCGGCGGGCCGCCGGGCACCTCGCCCGGGGCCTGCCGCCGACGTCCGGCCGCGGGACGGCTAGCGTGCGCCGTGCTCGCGCGCGTGCTCGTGCTCGTGCACGGCGTTGGTCGCCGCGATCTGCTTCCAGGAGCGCGGCTCCCGGGGCGCGCCCGGAGCCGCCGAGGCGCTCAGGCCCTGGGGCGCTTCGGCCTGCCCCTTGGCCCCGGCCGCCGGCGCGGCGGGCCTGGCGGCCGTGAACAGCCAGGTCTGCAGCAGGTCGCCGAGCGGCCGCCCGGAGATCCGCTCGGCATAGGCCTGGAACTGGGCGATGCTCGCGTTGCCGTAGCGCCGTTCGGCCGGCCAGCCCTTGAGGATCTCGAAGAACGCGGTGTCACCCACGGTGTTGCGCAGCGCCTGGATGGCGAGCGCGCCCCGGTCGTAGACCGCGATGTCGAACTGGTTCTCGGCGCCCGGGTCACCGGGCTTGACGTTCCAGAACGCGTCGCCGGCCGGGTGGGTGGCGTAGACGTAGTCGGCGAGTTCCTGGGCGGTGCCCTCGTTCTCGTGCTCGGACCAGAGCCACTGCGCGTACCGGGCGAAGCCCTCGTTGAGCCAGATGTCGCTCCAGTGCTGGACGGACACACTGTCGCCGTACCACTGATGGGCCAGTTCGTGCACGACCACCGAGGAGTTCGAGCCGCTCGCGAACTGCCGGGGGCTGTAGAAGACCCGGGTCTGGGTCTCCAGGGCGAAGCCGGTGGGCACGTTCGGGACGTATCCCCCGGCCGAGCTGAACGGGTACGGGCCGAAGTAGCCGCTGAGCCAGTCGACCAGTTCGCCGGTGCGCTCCACGCTGGCGCGGGCGGCGCCGGCGTTCTCGCCGAGGTCCTTGCTGTACGCGTTGAAGACCGGCAGGCCGCCGGGGGTGGTGCCGGTGCTGATGTCGAAGTGCCCGATGGCGAGGGTGGCGAGGTAGGTGGCCTGCGGCTTGTTCTCCCGCCAGCTGTAGCGGGTCCAGCCGAGGCTGGAGCGCTGGGAGGTCAGGATGCCGTTGCTGATCGCCTGGGTGCCGTCCGGGACGAGCACGGAGACGTCGAAGGTGGCCTTGTCGGAGGGGTGGTCGTTGCTCGGGAACCACCACCAGGCCGATTCGGGCTCGCCGGCCGCGACTCCGCCGTCGGGGGTGCGCAGCCAGGCGGTGAAGCCGTAGCGGGAGACCTTGGACGGCGTGCCGGCGTAGCGGACGACGATGGTGGCCTGCGCACCCTGGGCGAGCGGTACGGCGGGGGTGACCTCGAGCTCCTGCTCACCGGTGGTGGCGAACCTCGCCGCCCGCCCGTTCACCAGCACCTCGCTGACGTCCAGCGCGAAGTCCAGGTTGAAGCGGGAGAGGTTCTGGGTGGCGGTGGCGAGCAGGGTCGCGGTGCCCTCCAGCCGGTCGGTGGCGGGCTGGTACTTCAGGTGAAGGTCGTAGTGCGAGACGTCGTACCCGCCGTTGCCGTAGGTCGGGTAGTACGGGTCGCCGACGCCGGCCGCGCCGAATCCGGCGGGCGGGCCGGAGGCGGCTGCGGGGACGGCCAGGAGCAGGGCGGCCGCGCTGGCGAGAGAGACGATGAGCCTCTTGCGCACGGGGGTCCTCCAGGGTCTGCGGGACGGTGGGTCGCTGACGAATGGTCTGATCCCTGTCCCGGCGGACGCCCGCCCATGCCCCTGTTATGAAATGTTCACGCTAAGACATCCCGCGTCACCCGTAGCCGTCCTGCGCCGGGCCGGCCCCCCGCGCGGCCGTCGCCCACCGACCCCCGGCCCCGGAGCCGGCTCACGTCCTCAGGCCCCGAGCTCCACGGGCACCCGCACCAGCGAACCGTACTCCGTCCACGAGCCGTCGTAGTTCTTCACATCCGGGTACCCGAGCAGCTCGGTCAGCGCGAACCAGGTGTGCGAGGAGCGCTCACCGATCCGGCAGTACGCGATCACCTCACGGTCGGGCGTGACGCCCTCGCCCTCGTACAGGGCCCGCAGCTCGGCCGCCGACCGGAAGGTGCCGTCGTCGTTGGCCGCCTTCGCCCACGGGATGTTCACCGCACCGGGGATGTGGCCCGGCACCTGCGCCTGCTCCTGCGGCAGATGCGGCGGCGCGAGCTGCTCACCCCGGTACTCCGCGGGGGAGCGCACGTCCACCAGCGCGGCCTCCGCGCCGCCCTTGGCGAACGCACCCGCCCGCGCCAACACCTCGTCACGCAGCGCGCGGATCCGGGGGCGCTCGGCCCCGGTCAGCCGGTACGCCGAGTGGGGGTAGTCCATCACCTCCTCGGTGAGCTCCCGGCCCTCCAGCTCCCACTTCTTGCGGCCGCCGTCCAGCAGCCTGACCTGGTCGAAGCCGCGCAGCTTCAGGATCCAGTAGGCGTAGGCCGCGAACCAGTTGTTGTTACCGCCGTACAGCACCAGGCTGGTGTCGTCCTCGACCCCGGCCGCCCTCAGCAGGTGTTCCAGGCCCGCCCGGTCGACGTAGTCGCGGCCCACCGCGCTGTGCAGGTCCGTCGTCCAGTTCCAGCCGACGGCGCCGGGGATGTGGCCCCGGTCGTACGCGGTGGTGTCCTCGTCCACCTCGACGATCCGCAGTGTCCCGTCCGAGAGATGGCCGGCCAGCCAGTCGGTGCCGACCAGAGTCTCCGGGTGGGCGAAGCCGTTCTCACCCATGGCCCTCTCCTTCTCGATCTCCCGCTCACCCCCCGCTCCCCCTGTCCCTCTCCTTCCCCCGATGCCGCCTGCTTCCCCCTCCAGCCGCCGCCCCGGTTGCTAGGTTGCCTTCCGTGCCACGTAGTAGACGTTCAGGATGTCGCCCTCGACCCGCTGGGCGTCCACGTCGGTGAAGCCCGCCTCGCCGAGCATCCGCCGCGCCCGCTGCTCACCCCAGACCGTGCCCAGCCCCTCGCCGCCCTGGGCCAGCGACACCGTCATGCAGTAGAAGACCGAGAAGGTGTAGAGCGCCGGGGCCAGCGGGTGGTCCACGTTCTCCTCCAGGTCGCTGGAGGCGGCGACGTCGCCCATCAGGAAGACCCCGCCCGTGCGCAGCGCACCGGCGACGGCGGCCAGGGTGGCGGTCGGCCTGGCCAGGTCGTGGATCACGTCGAACGCGGTGATCAGGTCGTACTCGCCGGTCAGTGCGGCCGAGTCGCCCACCTCGAAGCGCGCGTTGGCGAGGCCGAGCCCGGCGGCCTCGGCCCGCCCGGCCGCGACGCCCTCCTCGGAGAGGTCCAGGCCCGTGAACCGGCTCTGCGGGAAGGCCTTCGCCAGGACATTGACGGCGTGGCCCTGGCCCGTCCCGATGTCGAGCACGTCGATGCCCTCGCGCAGCCGCTGGGCCAGCCCGGGCACGACGGGCACGATGTGGTCCACCAGCGCCAGGTCGTAGACCCGCCCGGACTCCTCGGCCTGGACCGCCTGGAACCGGGGGTAGGAGGAGTACGGCACCCCGCCGCCCCCGCGGAAGGCCCCCAGCACCTGCTGCTCGACCTCGCTCATCATGGCGAGCTCCTGGAACAGGGGCCCCATGTTGTCCGGCCCGGCGGCGCGGGTGAGCGCCGCGGCGTGCTCCGGCGGCAGCGCGTAGGTGCCTGCCCCGGGCTCGTAGTCGATCACTCCGCTGACGACCAGGCCGCCCAGCCACTCGCGGACGTAGCGCTCGTCGAGTCCGGCGGCCCGGGCGATCTCCTCGCTCGTGGCCGGTGGCAGCCCCGCCATGGTGTCGAACAGCCCGCTCTGATGGCCGACGCTGCTCAGGAGCGCCAGACAGGCGTCGTTGAGCACCTGCAACATGCGGCCCGCGAAGGCTTCCCGCTTCGTCTGTTCCTGCTCCTGAACGGACATCGCTCCTCCTACGCCATCGGGCCGCAGGGCGGGGAGCGGGGCATCCGGCCGCACCCGGGGGCGCGGCTCGACGAGCGGAATCGTAGGTCTCTCCTGGCCACGCTACGCCGCCCGGGCGCCGGGTGTCGGCCCGCCGTGGGGCCCCGTCCGGCGCTCGAACCGGGCGGCACTCGACCGGGCGGTGTGCGGGGCGCGGACCCCCGGGGCCGGGCCGCCGGTCAGGAGAACACGACGGAGCGGACCTTGAGGCGCTCCGAAGCGCCCGCGCCGGGCCTGAGCGCGTAGAACGTGTCCCCCTGGCAGCCGAAGTCGAGGAACGCGGTCGCGGTCGAGCCGGTCCGGTTCCTCGGGGCGGCCGCCGCCTCCTCGGCCGTCGCCTGGGCCAGGTCGAGGCACTGGCCGCTGCGCGGGCCCATGATCCTCCCGTGGTGCTCGCCCGCGAGGTCGCGATAGGTGTACGCGAACTCACCGGTGGCTGCGACGGCCGAGCCGGGGACGGCCAGCAGGAGGGTGAGCGCGCTGGAGGCGGCGATCGCGGCGTTACGGAGGCGCATGAGGGGTGTTCCTTTTCCATGGTGATGCAGTGCGAGATCACCCTAGGGCGCCCAAAAGTGACGAAACGGTTCTTCAAATCCACTCGTTTGGGTGGTTTCGCCCCAAAGGACGTCACCACGGCGTCGGGAGGATCGCGAAGCCCGTACTCCCCTCCGGCTCCTCCTCGTACACCGCCACGCGGTCGACCACAGCCGTCTCCGGGCCGTGGTGCGCCCACTCCACCAGCCGGTCGACGGCCTGCGGCGCCCCCTCGAAGACGGCCTCAACCGCACCGTCCGGACGGTTGCGCACCCAGCCGTGCACGCCCGCCGCCTGCGCCGTGCGCCGGCAGGTGTCACGGAAGAAGACGCCCTGGACGACGCCGGTCACCACCACCCGGACCCGCCTGGCGCCGCTCATGCGGGCGCGGTGAAGAAGTAGCCGCCGTCGATCAGCACCGGCAGATAGGTCTGCAGTGCGGCGATGGTCTGCGAGCGGTCACCGCCCCCGTCGTGGTTGAGCACGATGGAGCCCGGCCGGACTGCCTCCAGCACCCGAGAGGTGATCAGCGACGTGCCCGGACGCGACCAGTCCCTCGGATCCACCGACCATGCCATCGGCCGCATGCCGAGCTCGGCGGAGGTGGTCAGCGAGGCCTGCGAGAAGTCCCCGCCGGGCGCGCGGAACCAGGTCGGCGCCCGGCCGGTGGCCCGGTGCAGCACCTCGGAGGTGTGCTCCAGCTCCTCGCGCACCCTGGCCTCCGAGAGCTGGCGCAGATCGGGGTGCGACCAGGTGTGGTTGGCCACGTGATGCCCCTCCTCCGCGATGGCGCGCACCAGCTCGGGGTGGGCCTGGGCGTTCTCCCCGACGATGAAGAAGGTGGCCCTGATGCCGTACTTGCGCAGCAGGGAGAGAACCGTCGGGGTGTAGCGCGGGTCCGGGCCGTCGTCGATGGTCAGGGCCACGACCTTGCGCTCGGGCGAGAGCTCGTACACCGGCCGGCGCTTCGCCGGATCCCGGATCGGCGTGGCGGGGCCGGCCGGGGCCCGGGGCGTCGCCCGCTCCGACGGCTGCTGGGCGGAGGCGGGTATGGCCGCCGTCCCGGGACCCCCGCCGGGGGCCGGCGGATCGACGGAGGCGGCTGCGTCCTCGGACTCCGGCAGGTGGCCGAGGGTGGACACCGACAGCAGCGTCAGACCCGCCGCGACCAGCAGGATTCTCCGAGACGGAATATGACGGTACGACAACATTACTTATCTCTCCCCCGCCTCGGCCGTCGCCTCCCAGGGAAACGCCCAGCCGGGCCGGATCTCACCCCAACGGCCCAATGCACCCCCAGCCCCCGCTCCGGCGACCGTCGGCCACTCGGCACCGCTACCCTGACCCGTCAGTGTGATGATGTGCATTCAGAGGAGGCGACTGTGACGACAAGTCATGACCCTGCCGAGCGGGCCGGAAGCGAGCCGGGCGGCCGGAGCGACTGGGAGCGGTTCGGCGTCGACACCAGCGCCCCGCACTCCGCACGGGTGTACGACTACTGGATCGGTGGGAAGACCAACTTCGCCCCCGACCGGGCCATGGCCGAGGCCATCGAGCAGGCGGTGCCGAGCATCCGCGAGATGGCCAAGGCCAACCGGGCCTTCCAGGCGCGTGCCGTCCACCACCTGGCCGAGAAGCAGGGAATCCGCCAGTTCCTGGACCTCGGCACCGGCATCCCGACCTCCCCGAACACCCACGACATCGCCCAGGCGGTCAACCCCGACACCCGGGTGGTGTACGTGGACAACGACCCGATCGTGCTGGCCCACGCCCGCGCCCTGATGGTCAGCGACGAGGCCGGGCGCACCACCTACATCCACGCCGATCTGCGCGACAGCGCCGCGATCCTGGCCGACCCCGCGCTGACCGCCACCCTGGACCTCGACCAGCCGGTGGGCCTGCTGCTGATCGCCGTCCTGATGCTGATCGCCGACCAGGACGACCCCTGGACCCGGGTCGCCGAGCTGCGCGACGCGCTCCCCTCCGGCAGCTGCATCGCGCTCTCCCACCCCACCCAGGACTTCGACCCGGAGGCGGTCGGGCAGGTCGTCGCGGCCGCCGAGCACGGCGGTATGACCCTGGTGCCGCGCACCGAGGAGGAGGTCGCCCGGTTCTTCGACGGCTGGGAACTGCTGGAGCCCGGGCTCTCCCCCATCCTCGCCTGGCATCCGGACGGCGAGCCTTCGGCCGACCCGAAGGCCGCGTACTACTGGGGCGGCGTGGCCCGCAAGAAGTAGGCGGCCGCCGGCCGCGTGCCGGTACGGGCCGCACCCGGCGGGGTCCGGGGGCATCCGGGCGGGGTGCCGGCAGGGTGCCGTCCCCTGCGGGACGCCGGCCGCGCCCGCCCACCCGGCGGCCGCACCCACCCCCGGCGCGCGGCCCGCGCTACTTCAGCAGCCGGGAGAGCCTGCGGTCCGCCAGCGGCTTGCCGCCCGTCTGGCAGGTCGGGCAGTACTGCAGCGCCGAGTCGCTGAAGGACACCTCCCGCACCGTGTCACCGCAGACGGGGCACGGCTGGCCGGCCCGGCCGTGCACCCGCAGGCCGCTCTTCTTCTCGGCCTTCAGCTCCCCGGCGGCGAGCCCGCGCGAGCGCTCGATCGCTTCGCGCAGCGTGCTGCCGAGCGCCTCGTACAGCCGGGTGGCCTCCTCCTCGGACAGGCTCGCCGCCAGCTTGTACGGCGACATCCGTGCCGCGTGGAGCACCTCGTCCGAGTAGGCGTTGCCCACCCCCGCGATCACGCTCTGGTCGCGCAGTACCCCTTTTAGCCGGCGCCGCTCGCCGCGCAGCAGCCCCGCGAAGACCTCCCGGGTGAACGCCGCATCGAGCGGCTCCGGCCCCAGCCGGGCGATGCCGGGCACCTCGGCCGGGTCACGCACGCAGTACACCGCGAGGCCCTTCTTGGTACCGGCCTCGGTCAGGTCGAACCCCGCGCCCGGCGGGTCGGCGAGCGAGACCCGCAGCGCGAGCGGCCCCTTGCCCGGCTTCGGCGGGACGTCGGTCAGATTCTCCCGCCAGCGCAGCCAGCCCGCCCTGGCCAGGTGGACCACCAGGTGAAGGCCCTCGGCGGAGGCGTCCAGGAACTTGCCGCGCCGGGCCACCGCGTCGACCGTCCGGCCCTCCAGAGCGGTCAGCGGAGGGTCATAGGTCTTCAGGGCGCTCACCGCGACCGGGTGGACCCGGGCGATCTTGTGCCCGGCCAGGCGGTCGGTGAGGAAGGTACGGAGGGCCTCGACCTCGGGAAGCTCCGGCATGTCAGCAAGTCTCCCGCAGTCCCCGGGCCGATGCAGCCCACCGGGTCGGCCGGGTCGGGCCTGCGGGCCGGTGCTTGCCGGGCGGGGAGCCGCGGAGCAGCCTGGAGGCATGAGCACGCTGGAGGAGCAGATCGACATCAACGCCCCGGCCGGCGCGGTCTGGGAGGAACTGCACCGCGTCGACGACTACCCGCTGTTCGTGGACGGCGTCCGGAACGCCTCAACCCACGGCAGGCGCCACGCCCACCTCGACGTGGCGACGGGCGACGGCGAGCAGGACTTCGAGACCGAGATCACCGACCTCGGCCGGGGCCGGGTGATGGCCTGGCGCACCCTCGGCGGGCCGGACCTGAAGGGTGCCTTCGCACTGTTGGAGCTGGACCCCGAGCACACCCGGGTGCAGATCCGGCTGGAGTACGACCCCGACACCGTGCGGGAGACGTTCGGCGGGCCCAGGGGCTTCGCGCAGGCGGGGGCGATCGAGCGGGCCGTGCGGGCCGACCTGGAGCTGTTCAAGAGCGTCGTCGAGGCGCAGCCCTGAGCGGGGCGGCCCTGGCAGAGGCAGCGAGGTCCGAAGGTGTCCATCCTCACAGGGCCGGCGCAGCACGATGGTTCGCATGTGAACTGTGGCAGACTCGGAGGGCATGAGCGACAGCCAGGCCGCCCGGACGCTGCGCGCGGCCGTGTTCGCCGCGCTGGTCGTGCTGTTGGCCGCGCTCGGCCAGGTGCTGCTCACCGGCCGTCCACTGCCGGTCACGGTGCTGGCCGTCGCGGCCGTCGCGGTCTTCGCCCTCGCACTGGCACTGGCCGGCTCCGCGCGGAGTCTGCGCCGGATCGCGGCGCTCCTCCTCCCGCTCCAGCTGGCGCTCAGCGTGCTGTTCGACCTGGCCCAGGCCACCTGCTCCCCCGCCGGAGCGGCCTCCGCGCTGCACGGCTTCGAGCCGTTGGTCTGCCGTGCCGGGTCGATCGGCGGCTTCCTGCTGGGCCACCAGGGTCACACCCCGCCCGCCGTCCCGGCGCCGCTCGGCGGCCTGCTGCTCCTGCTGGCGCACCTCGCCGTCGGCCTGCTCGCCGCGTACTGGCTGCGCACCGCCGACGCCGCGCTGCGCGGCCTCGGCGAGGCGATGCGCACGCTGCGTGAGTTCCTGCACTCCTTCCTCCCGGCCGCCGGCCGGCTGCTGCTGCTCGCCGCGCCCGCCCTGGCGCGGGCGCCGGCCCGGGTGCCGATCCCCCGTGCCAGCCGGCAGCGGATCCCCGCCCAGGACGTCCTGCTCGGCCCGGCCGTACGGCGCGGTCCGCCCGTGCTCGTACCGGCAGCCTGAGAGTCCCGGGGACCACCCGTCTCTCAGCGGCCGGACCGCCGCGCGCCCGTGCGCGCCCCGCCGACCTCCGACCGAGCACAGGACGAACCCTCCCATGAGCAAGAACAGCAAGAACGGCAAGAACACCGGCAGCACCACCACCGGCCGGCGCGCGGCCACCGAGCGCCTGCACGATGAGCGCCGGCGCGCCGAGCGCTCCGCCCGGATCCGCCGCCGCACGGTCGTCGGCGCGGCCTCGGCCGCCGTGCTCGCCCTCGCGGCGGGCGTGGCCCTGGCGATCGGTGGCGCCGACGGCGGCGCCGGCGCGCAGGCCGACGGCCCGCTGGTCGTCCCGGCCAACGCGTCCGGCCCGGACGGCACCGTGGTCGTCTACGGCAAGGCCGACGCCCCGCACACCCTCCAGGTCTTCGAGGACTTCCGCTGTCCGTACTGCGGGCAGCTGGAGACGACCGACGGCAAGGCGATGCAGGCCCTCGCGGACGACGGCACGTACAAGATCGAGTACCACCTGGCGACCTTCCTCGACAAGGGCCTGGGCGGCAAGGGGTCCCGGACTGCGCTGGCCGCCGCCGGCGCCGCGCTCAACGAGGGCGTCGACAAGTTCAAGCAGTTCCACGACGTGCTCTACGCCAACCAGCCCGACGAGCGCGAGGACGCCTTCGGCGACGTCAACCACATGCTCACCCTCGCCGACAAGGTGCCCGGCCTGAAGACCGACGCCTTCACCAAAGCCGTCACCGAGGGCACCTACGCCCCCTGGGCCGCCAAGGTCGCCACCGCCTTCGACTCCAGCGGCGTCACCGGCACCCCCACCGTGAAGCTCGACGGCAAGAAGCTGGAGGTGTTCGGCAACGGCGCCGCGGTCACGCCCGAGCAGTTCACCACCCTGGTGAAGCAGGCGATCGGATGACCGTCGCCGACCGCGGGGCCGACGCGAGCCGGACGATCGGTGCGAGCCGCGCCTACGCCGTCCTGCTGCTGATCACGGGCGCGCTCGGGCTGGCCGCCTCGTCCGTGCTGACGCTCGACAAGATCAGGCTGCTCAAGGACCCCTCGTACATCCCCAACTGCAACATCAACCCGATCATCAGCTGCGGCTCGGTGATGCGCAGCGAGCAGGCCGAGGCCTTCGGCTTCCCCAACTCCCTGCTCGGGCTGGCCGGCTTCGCCGTGGTGCTCGCGGTGGGCGCCGGCCTGCTCGCCGGAGCCCGCTACCGGCGCTGGTTCTGGCTGGGGCTCCAGCTGGGGACACTGTTCGGCATCGGGTTCGTGACCTGGCTGATGACGCAGGCGCTGTACGAGATCGGCGCGCTCTGCCCGTTCTGCATGGTGGTCTGGGCGGCGATGATCCCGCTGTTCTGGTACACCACCCTGCAGAACCTGCGCAGCGGCGCGATCCCCGTACCGGCCCGCCTACGGCCGGCCGTCCGGGAGCTGGCCCGCTACCACTGGGCCGTCCCCGCGCTGTGGGCCGCCGTCATCGCCCTGCTGATCCTCAACCGCTTCTGGTACTACTGGAGCACCCTGCTCTGACGCGCCGCTGCCCGGCCCGCCGAGAGGCGGGCCGGGCACGGCCGGAGCATCAGCCCGGGGTCGCGGGGGACGGACTGCCGGTCTTCGGCGGGGCCTTCGGGGCTTCGTTCATCGCGGCCGGCTCCCCGTCCGTCACGGGTGCCGGGACGTGCTCCTCGGGCACCCGCTCGCCTCCGGGGCGCTCACGTCCGGTACCGACCACCGGTGGGCGGTATCAGGTGTGCAGGTATCCGTTGCGGCCGTCGTGACCGTCGGCGCCCGTCTCGTCGAACCAGTAGTCGCCGTGCGCGAGGTAGCGGAACTGCACCCGCTGCTCGGCGGGCATCGAGACGGTGACGGCCCGGGTGCCGTCCTCGCGCTCGGTCAGCGGGTGGACGCCGGGGCGCCAGTCGTTGAAGTCCCCGACGACGCTGACCTCGCCGCACGGGTGGTCGGCGGGCAGTACGAAGGTGACCTCGGTGGAGTTCTTGCGGCGGGTACGTTCCAGCATGGCCGTCGGCTCCTCGGGAAGGGGGTGTCCCACCGATGGTGGGACACCCGCGCCGCGCGCGAGCGGCCGCCTCGCCGCCGTCCGGCCGGCGGCTCACCCGGACAGCCGAGACGGGCCGAGGGCGGCCGGGGCGGCTCCGGGCGGTACGGCGCCGGAGGCCGCGGCCCCTCAGCCCGAGCGCATCGCACCGTCGCAGGCGGTACAGATCAGCCCCGACCAGCGCGGCGGATACCAGCGCACGCCCGGCCCCGGCGGCTGCCACGGCTCGACGATCATGCTGGCCGTGTCCAGCCCGCAGGCCGTCACCGGGCCCGGGTCCGCCGGGATGTCCGGGTCCGCCGCCGCCGCGTGGACCAGTCGCACGGACAGCTGGTCGACCGGCTCCTCACCCACCCTGATGATCTGAGCGTCCAACGGCTCCCGGAGCTCAAGCACCACGATCACACCCATGCATCCACCATGCGCCCGACCCACCGCCGGCGCACGCAGCGGCCGTCCGGGCCCGGCCCGGCGGGGCGGGCCCGGCCGCCCCGAATCCCGGTGCGTCCGCCGGGACGCGTATGGGACGATGCGGCCCACACGAACTGGCGTGATCCTGGAGACTGAGCGGTTCCGGGCGGCACGAGGAGGAAGCGGTGCACCCCGAGGCTTCTGGCCGGGACGCCGCCGACGCTCTGATCGACGCGGCAGCGGCCGCCATGGCGATCGACAGTGGCGGGCTGCTGCGCGCGGTGCTGACCGCCGCCCCGGCCGGTATCGCCCTGCTCGACCCGCAGCTGCACTGGCGCTATGTGAACCCGGCCTTCGCCCGGGCGACCGGGCTGCGCCCCGGCGATCTGCTCGGGCGGGAGGCTGCCGCGACACCGCCCGCCGAGGCCTCGGCCACCCTGCGCGCGGTCCTCGCCGACGGCCGGCCCCGGGTGCTGCACCCGGCCTGGCCGGCCACGGGCGGCGACCCGGCGGGCGTACGGCTGGGGGCGGGCATACGGCTGGAGGCGGGCCGACTGGAGCTGGCCGGACGGGTGGCCGGCCTGGTCGTGGTGGCCGCCGGGCCCACGGACGCCGACCTGCTCCCGGAGCTGGAGCGCGCCCGGCACCGGCTGGCGCTGCTGGACGAGGCCGCCGACCGGATCGGCACCACCCTGGACACCGACACCACCTGCGCCGAGCTGGCCGAGTTCACCGTGCCACGGCTGGCCGAGCTGACGATCGTGGACGTGCTGCCGTCCGAGACCGCGGGCCACGGCGGCGGGCGCGCCCGGGGCCTGCCCCGGTTACGGCGGACGGCGGTGGCCTGCACGCCGGAGCTGCGTCCGCGCATCGGGGCGTTCGCGCGGGCCGGCGAGTCGGTCCGCCACCGGGCGGGCTCCGCCACCGCCCGCAGCCTGGAGACGGGCCGGCCGGTACTGACGGACCTGCGCTCCGGCGAGCAGCCGGGCGGCCCGGCCGAGGACGCCAAGAGCCTCGCCGCGTACCGGGCCGCGGGCCTGGAGGCGGTCCTGACCGTGCCGCTGGCCGCGCGCGGTCAGCTGATCGGTGCGATGACGCTGGCCCGGGGCCACGGGTCCGGCCCGGGGTTCACGGAGGAGGACGTCCTGCTGATCGGGAACCTGGCCGCCCGGGCCGCGATCGGCATCGACAACGCGCGGCGCTACACCCGCTCGCAGGGCATCGCGCTGGAGCTCCAGCGCGCGCTGCTGGCCGAGCCCGGCAATCCGCACCCCAACCTGGAGCTCGCCTCCCGCTACCTGCCCTCCGGCACCAGCTCGGTGGTCGGCGGGGACTGGTACGAGAGCGTCCGGCTGCCGTTCGGGCGCACGCTGCTGGTGATGGGCGACGTGATGGGCCACGGCGTGGAGGCGGCCGTCGACATGAGCAACTACCGCTCGATGCTCCGGTACGTCGCCGGGATGGACCTGCCGCCGCACCGGATCCTGCGCCAGCTCGACGCGCTGATCTGCGAGAACGAGGCCGCCCGGCCCGCGACCTGCCTGCTGGCGCTCGCCGACCCGGCCCGGCACCGCTGGACCTTCTCCAGCGCCGGCCACCTGCCGCCGGTGCTCATCACCGCCGACCGCGCCAACGAGCTGGTCGAGATTCCGACCGGCCCGCCGCTGGGCACCGGCTTCGGCGGCCACGAGCAGGCGATCCACGAGCTGAACCCGGAGCAGGTGCTGCTGCTCTACACCGACGGCCTGGTGGAGCGGCGCGGCGAGGACATCGACGTCTCGCTCGCCCGGCTGGCCGGACTCCGGCTGCCGGCCGCGGGCGATCTGGACGATCTGCTGGACAGCGTGCTGCACGGTCTGACCCCGCACGCCGCCGAGGACGACATCGCCCTGCTGGCCGCCCGGATCCGCCGGCGCTGAGCGTGACCGTCGGCGGATCCGGGCAAAGCCGGCGGGGCGTGGAGGCTCGGGCGCGGGCGGGGCGGGTGGGCTGCTCAGGCAGCGCCGGGCGGCGCCCGCCACCACGGGTAGTCCAGGCCCGCCAGGCGGTTGACCAGCAGCCCCTGGGCGACCAGCAGGACGACTGCGGCCAGCACGGTGACCAGCTGCGCCGGCGTGCGCAGCAGCCCCGTCGCGACGATGAGGGCCGTCGAGGCCGCAGCCGGGTTCGCCACGCCCAGCAGGGCCATGACCGCGCAGGTCACGCCGAGGGCGATGGCCGCGGCCGCGATCCGGGGCCCGGTGACGTCGTCGACGTCCGGGCGGGTGTGCCGCAGGCCGGTGAGGGTGAGCGCGAGGTAGCCGGCCAGTACGCCGATCAGGTGGCCGCAGACGGTGTTGCGGGGCGAGGCCACCCGCGCGGTGGGGGTGTAGAAGATCACGAAGGCGGTCGCACCGAGTGAGGGGAAGAGGAACGGCGCGTGGCTGACGTGCGCGAGGACGGCCATCACCGCCAGCGCGACGCTCGCGTTGACCGCCGAGTAGGCGGCCCGGACAACGCTGGGATCGTGCCGCGCCATGACGGCCGGCAGCTCCAGGCGCGCGAGCAGATCCCTGAGCACCGGCCACCGTCCGTCGTGGGGAGTTCTGACTGGCACTCGGATACCCGGTCGCCGTGCGCCACCGGCCCCGGCGGCGCGATCGCACCCGATCGGCGCACCGGCCCGCACACCCGTCGCCCGCCGGCCCGGGCCCGGACACGGGGCCCGGCGCGGTGTTCCCGGCGCGCGGGGCCGGCCGGATTCCTGGCGCGCGGGCGACCCCGGGTGGACAGTGGACGAGAAGGACCAGGGGGGCGGTACCACCGAGGAGGCAACGGCCATGCAGCACTCTGACGTCCCGCGCTCCAAGCCGGAGGGCATCTCCCCGCACGCCCTGGACAACGACGTGCTGCTGCACGAGCTGGAACAGCTCCACCGCACCAGGCACGAGACCTTCCTCTACGGCTCCGAGGACGCGCTGCAACGGCACACCCTGCGTACCGGGCAACTGGAGGCGGAGTACCTGCACCGCTTCCCGCACCGGCAGGTCACCGCGGCACGCACCAGGGCCGGGGCCCGCGCCCGCGAGGCGGCCGCGCGCGCCACGTCGCTGCCCGAGTAGCCGGGCCGGAACAGCCGGGCCCACGGACGCCGGGCCCGAACAACCGGGCCCGGACGGCCGCCCGGGCAGCCACCGCTCGCCGTCTCCCCGGGACGGCGGGCTCCGGCGCGCCACCGGCGGCGATCGGTAGCAGGGTGGACGTATCGGACGAGCCCCCGGGAGCCATCATGCCCATCGCCAGTGTCAACCCCGCGACCGGCGAGACGCTGCAGACCTTCGAGCCGCTGGACCGCGACGGGCTGGAGCTACGCCTCGCCCGGGCGGAGAGCGCCTACCGCCAGTACCGGACCACCGGCTTCGAGCGGCGCGCCGAGCTGCTGCACCGGGCCGCCGACCTGCTGGACGAGGACCGCGAGGCGCTCGCCCGCACCATGACCGAGGAGATGGGCAAGCCGCTGACCGCGGCCAGGGCCGAGGCCGCGAAGTGCGCCAAGGCGATGCGCTGGTACGCCGACCGCGCCCCCGGACTGCTCGCGGACGAGCACCCGGCGCCGGGCGACGTCGCGGACGCCGGGGCGAGCGCCGCGTACGTCCGCTACCGCCCGCTGGGCGTGGTGCTGGCCGTGATGCCGTGGAACTTCCCGTTCTGGCAGGTGATCCGCTTCGCGGCGCCGGCGCTGATGGCCGGGAACGTCGGGCTGCTCAAGCACGCCTCCAACGTCCCCCGGACGGCCCTGGCACTGGAGGACCTCTTCCGCCGGGCCGGGTTCCCGGTCGGCTGCTTCCAGACCCTGCTGATCGGATCCGGCGCGGTGGAGGGCGTGGTGCGGGACCGCCGGGTGGCGGCGGTGACGCTGACCGGCAGCGAGCCGGCCGGGCGGGCGGTGGCCTCGGCGGCGGCCGACGAGGTGAAGAAGTCGGTACTGGAGCTGGGCGGCAGCGACCCGTTCGTGGTGCTGCCCAGCGCGGACCTGGAGGCGGCCGTCCGTACCGCGGTCAAGGCGCGGGCCCAGAACAACGGTCAGTCCTGTATCGCCGCCAAGCGCTTCATCGTGCACGCGGACGTGTACGCGCCCTTCCTGACGGGCTTCACCGAAGCGATGCGGGCGCTGCGGGTGGGCGATCCGATGGACGAGCAGACCGACGTCGGGCCGCTCGCCAGCCGGCAGGGGCGGGACGACCTGGAGTCGCTGGTCGCCGACGCGCGCTCGCACGGCGCCAGGGTGGAGTGCGGCGGCCGGAGGCCGGAGGGCCTGGACGGCGGCTGGTACTACGAACCGACGGTGCTCTCCGCGATCACGCCGGCGATGCGCATCCACACCGAGGAGACCTTCGGCCCGGTCGCCACCGTGTACCGGGTGGCGGACCTGGACGAGGCGCTGGCCCGCGCCAACGACACGCCGTTCGGGCTCAGTTCCAACGTCTGGACGACCAACCCGGCCGAGCAGCAGCGGTGCGTACGGGACATCGAGGCCGGCGGGGTCTTCTTCAACGGGATGACGGCCTCGCATCCGGCGCTGCCGTTCGGCGGCATCAAGCGCTCCGGCTTCGGGCGGGAGCTGTCCGGGCACGGCATCCGGGAGTTCTGCAACGTCACCACGGTGTGGGTGGGGCAGGCGTAGCGGCCGACTCCCACGGGGGCGGGCGTGGCGGCTCGCCGGGCCTGGCGTGGCGGCCTGCCGGGGCGCCGCCGGGCGATGTTCACCCGGTGGCCGGTTGCTGCTCACGCACGTGGGTGGGGGGCCTCGCCGGGATCTCCTACGGTACCTCCAGGACGCCCGCCCGCCGGTGAACTCACCGGCCGGCAGGGCTACTTCGCATGACATGTCGGCACTGCGCCGCACCGGTCGGCGCCCTCCCCACGCCGATCGGCTCCCGTTACCGAGGTCGAGCGGAAGACGATGAACCTCCTTGAGCAGGCCGCCCCGTCCACCCTCACGCGTGCCTCCTCGGCGCGACCGCAGCCCGCCGCCACCCTGCGGCCGCCCCGCGTCCTGGTGATCACGGGCAGCGTCGGAGCCGGCCACAACGGAGCCGCCACCGAGCTGGTCCGCCGGCTGGAGGCGCGCTGCCTGGAGGTCGGCTACCGCGACTACCTGGACGCCCTGCCTCGCCGGTACCAGCGCCTGCTGCGGGACGGCTACACCTTCAGCGCCGGCCGGACGCCGGGCGTGTTCGACTGGCTGTTCCGCTGCCAGGAGCGGGACTCCGTGGTTCGCACGCTCACCCTGGGCCTGTGCCGGCGGGCCGCCCGGGAGCTCGCGAACTGGGTCGGCGAGGGGTACGACGTCGTCGTGACCACCTTCCCGTTCGCCGCGCAGAGCCTGGGCATGCTCAAGGAGGACGGCGTGCTGACGGCGCCCGCGGTCTGCTACCTGACCGACCCGGCGCCGCACCGGCTCTGGGTGCACCCGGGCATCGACGTGCACCTGACCGTCACCGAGGCCACCGCCCAGGAGGGCACCGTCCGGTACGGGGTGCCGATGACGGCGGCCGGCCCGCTGGCTCCCGCCGCCTTCGCCGAACCGCTCGACGAGGCCGGCCGATCGGCGCTGCGCCGCGAGCTCGGGGTGCCGTCCTCCGAGCGGCTGGCGCTGCTGATGACGGGGTCGATGGGGCTGGGCCACGTGATGGCCGGGGTCCACGCGCTGCGCGCGGCGGAGGGCACCGCGCCGGTGGTGCTCTGCGGGCGCAACGACCGGCTGCGGCGACGGGTCGAACGGCTGCCCGGCGTCGTCGCGCTGGGCTGGCGTGAGGATGTGCCGCGGCTGATGGCGGCCGCCGACGTACTGGTGCACAACGCGGGCGGCCTCTCGCTCACCGAGGCGCTGGTCGCGGGCCTGCCGGCGGTGAGCTACGAGGTGCTGTCCGGGCACGGGCGGGCCAACGCCGCCACCCTGGCCCGGGCCGGCCTCGCGCCGTGGCCGCTGACGCCGGCCGCGCTCGCACAGGCGCTCCGGGACCAGGCGGCGCGGGGCCGGGTGCACCTGCCGGAGCTGCCCGAGCACCGGCGGGCGGCGAGCGTCGTGGAGACGCTGGCCCGCCGTCGGCGCGACCGGGACGCCGTACCCCGGCAGAGCGTGGACCGGCAGAGCAGGGACCTGGACCGGCCGGGCCCGGACCGGCAGGTGCCCGCGGCGTGACGTGCGGGGCCGCCGGCGGGGGACGGGGGAGGGACCGGGCGCAGGTCAGACGGTGGCCGGCTCGGGCTCCGGCGCCTCCCGGTCGATCTCGCTCTCCCGGACCAGCCACAGCGCCAGCGCCGCCCCGACCAGGCTGATCACCCCGCCGAGCACCAGCACGGTGTTGAGCCCGGAGAGGAATCCCTCCCGGGCCGCGTCCGCGACCTGCTGCCGGCCCTCGGCGGGGACGGCGGCCAGCACCTCGGGCAGGCTGCCCGAGGAGGCTGCCTCGATCAGCTCGCGCGGGCGGGCACCGGCCGAGGCCGCCGTTCCCGCCGTCAGTTCGCGTACCCGGTCGGCGCCGCGGCCGACGAAGATCGCGCCCCAGACGGCGATCCCGACGGCGATGCCGACCTGCCGGAACGTGTCGTTGATGCCGGCCGCCATCCCGCTGCGCTCCTTGGGCACCACGCTCACCGCCACGTCCGCGATCACCGGGTTGATCAGGCCCACGCCGGCGCCCGTGACCAGGAAGCCGCTGAGCAGGGTGGTCCACTCGTCGTCCGCCGCGATGCCGGCCATCAGCAACAGACCGACGCCGATGCCGGCCAGGCCCACGGCGAGCATCGCCCGCGCCTGGACCCGGGAGAGCAGCACACCGGCGATCGGCGCCACGAGGAAGCTGAGCGCCGTCACCGGCAGGTAGCGCACGCCGGCCGCGAGGGGCGACAGGCCGAGGTAGTTCTGCAGGTACAGCGTCAGGTAGAGGAACAGCGCGAAGAGCGAGCTGGAGACGGCGAAGGCCGCCAGCTGTACGCCGGTGAACGCGTGCCGACGGAACAGCCCCAGCGGGAGCATCGGCTCGGCGACCCGGAGCTCGACCACGACGAAGGCCGCCAGCAGGAGCGCCGACCCGACGAACAGCGAGACGATCAGGGCGCTTCCCCAGCCCTCGGTGTTACCGCGGATGAGTGCCAGCACCAGCAGGAACAGCGCGATGCTGAACGTCGCGACCCCGGGCCAGTCGACCCGCGTCGCGTTCGGGTCGCGGCTCTCCCGCAGCTTCAGGTAGGTGACGGCGATCGCGGCCACCCCGATCGGCACATTGAGGTAGAAGATCGACTCCCAGCCGAGCGAGTCCGTGAGCACACCCCCGATCAGCGGACCGACGGCCACCGCGACACCGATCGTCGCCCCGTAGACGCCCATCGCCGTACCGCGCTCACGGCCGGCCGTGAACTCCTGTGCGACCAGGGCCAACGACACCGCGAACATCACCGCGCCGCCGACGCCCTGGAGCGCGCGGGAGAGGTTGAGGAAGGTCGGGTCCGGCGCGAGGGCGCAGAGCAGCGAGGCGACGGAGAAGATCAGCAGCCCGGCGACGAAGGTGCGACGGCGGCCGAGCCGGTCGGCGAGCGAACCCGCCGTCAGCACCAGCGCCGCCAGGGTGAGGGTGTACGCGTCGAACACCCACTGGAGGTCGGTGAAGCTGGCGTTCAGGTCGGCCCGGATCGAGGGCAGCGCGACGTTGACGACCGTGATGTCGAGTAGGAGCATGAAGGTCGCGACGGAGACGGCGATCAGGGTCCACCACTTGCGTTCCACGGGACCGCTCTCCTTGTCACACCGTCAGGGGCCGGATGATCACCGCTCTGACGGTACGCAACGACGGAGCGTGCACCGAGGACGGACACGGCCGCGCACGAGTGGCGGGCGAGCGCGGAGTACGGGCGCGGGCGCCGGCGACGGCTCAGGCCGGGTGGCTGCTCGCCCGCTGCCGGCTGCGGTCGGCCGAGGCTCCGATCCAGCGCAGGGCCAGGCCGACCAGCGCGACCACCGTGACGCCCCACACCACGCTGAAGACCACCAGCACGGGCAGCGACGCCACCTGGGCCCCGACCGCCCCCAGGCCCAGGGAGAGACCCAGCAGCAGAACCACCTCGGTGTTCCCGACCCCGGCCAGCGCCGTCCGGACTCGGTACAGCAGGCCACCGCGGCCCCTGTCGTTCCCGACCCGCCGGTCCATCTCCATCGCCTCCGCGCTCCGCGCTCCGGGTCCAGGTCTCGCCCCCGGGTCGGCCTCGGGCCGGCGCCGGCGACTGCCTGGCCGGTCTCTCCACTGTGCCCGGGGTTCACCCGTTCGGCCACCTGCTCCGCCCCGGGCCGCGACGGCCACGGCGGGTCGAGGCAGGCGGGTCGGGGCAGGGGGCCGGGTGACGCGGGAGAATGGGAGGACGGCGGGCCGGACCAGCGGCCACCGTCCCGGAGGTACGCGATGACCGGTCACAGCAGGCGGGCGCCGGGCACGGGCGCCCCGCCGCCCGAGCGGACCACGTACCTGGTCACCTACGCCGTGGCCGGGTCGGCGGGCGTGCGCCAGGCCGAGGTGACGGTGGTGCCCGGCTACTCGCAGGAGAGCGACATCCCGCGCATCCTCGCCGCCCGGCTGACCGGCCGGGCGACCCGGCAGCCGCGGATCACCCTGCTCGGCCTCCGGGCACGCTGACCGGTGCCCCGCCCGGCGGCCGGCCGTCACCCCCGCGCGGCGGCCGTCGGCTGCGGGGGCAGCTCGGTGTGGTGGACGGTGAAGCCCCCCTCCAGGACCGGGGCGAACGGCGCCGGCGCCATACAGGTGCCCACTCGTCCCATGACGGGCTCACCCTTCTCGTCGGTGTCCGTGTTCGCCACGCCCCAGGAGAATCCGAACCGGTCACGATCGCGGCCCGAGCGGTCCCGGTCGTCACCGTCATAGACGCTGAAGCCCCGCCGCTGCCCCACCCACTCCGCGACCTCGGGGTCCGCCCGGTTGACGATCGCGGTGAAGGTCGCGGTCCGGGCGCCGGTCACCAGGCAGTCGACGTCCGCCTCGGCGGTCACCGTCTTGTTCAGCGCGGCCACCCAGTGCGAGATCCGCACGATGCCCCGGGCGTCGGTGGGCAGGCCCTGGGGCGCGTCCGGGAGGGGCTTGGAGAAGGGAACGGCCTGCGCGTCGAAGCTGAAGCGGATGTCGTCGTCCGGGGAGTAGGTGAAGAAGATCCGCGCCGAGCCGCTCACGCTCGCGACCTTGGCCGGAGGCCTGCGGTCCGCCCCCTCGGGGGTGGCGGCCGAGGCGCCGACCCCGCCGAGTGCGGCGAGCGCGGCTGCGGCGGCGAGCGCGGCGACGGTCTTGCGGCGGCGGGTCACGGAACTGCCTGCCATGTCGAACTCCCTTGCTGTGTGGCCTCGATGGCCTCTCCTGCGGTGCTGTACCAAGCCTCGCCCGGGAGGCCGGAGCCCGGCCATCTGCCGTTCGGCAGATCGTGACCGGCGCTGCGCAGCCCGCTCTCTGCCGTTCGGCAGAGCGTCTCGCCGGGCGGGCCTTCCGTAGGATCGGCCGGGTGCCGACAACGAACGTGAACACCTCTGGCCACCGGCGCTTGACGCGTCGTGAGATCGGCGCCGCCGCAGCGGCCGTGACGGCGGCCGCGGTCGGAGCGGCCGCGATGGCGGCCGACGGACTCCGGTCCGGGCAGTGGCGGCCGGGCCACGCCTCGGCGCTCGCGGCGATCGCGCTGGCCGTGTGGGCGGCGCTCGGCCCACCGCGCTCCCGCCGGCGCCTCGCCCGCCCGGCCCTGGTGGTCGGCGCCCTCTCACTGCTGACCACCTTCGTCGGTACGTCTGCGGCGGATGTCGCGGAGTCCGGTGGCTCGTCCTGGAAGTACTGGAAGCTCATCGAGGTCGGACTGCTGCTGGTGCCGCTCGCCGTGACCACCCGCTGGGCACCGGCCCGCCAGGCCGTCCCGGCCGGGCTCGCCACCATTGCGGCCGTGGCGTTCTGGACGCTGCCACTGGTCCCGTCCGCCTCACTGCTGGAACGGACGGGCGCCGCGGTGTTCTGGTCGCTGCCCGCGCTGGCGGCGGCCGGGACCGGCGGCTACCTCCGGCTGGCGCAGCAGCGCCAACGCCGGCTGGTAGCCGGGATCCGGCGGGCCCAGCAGCTCGAACTCGCCCGGGATCTGCACGACTTCGTCGCCCACGACATCAGCGGGATCGTGGTGCAGGCACAGGCGGCCCGGTTCGTCGCCGAGTCGGACCCACGGCAGGCGGTGCCGGCGTTGGAGCGCATCGAGCAGGCCGGGTTGAGCGCGCTGGCCTCGATGGACCGGATGGTGGCGATGCTGCACCAGCCGGAGGAGGACGGCAACGACGGGGACGACGGGGACCACGACAGGGATCGCGCCGCCACCCCACAGGGCGTCGCCCCGCTGCCCGGGGTCTACGAACTGCCCGCCCTGATCCAGCGGTTCACCGCGGCCGGGCGTACCGAGGCCCGGCTCGGCATCGCGCCGGACGCCGGCGGAGCACTCTCCCGGGACACCGGCTCGACGGCGTACCGGGTGGTGGTGGAGGCTCTGACCAACGTCCGCCGGCACGCGCCGAACGCGGCCCTCGTCGAGGTCGAGCTGGCCGGCGTCCGCACCGCCCGCGGCGGCCGCACGGTCGAGCTGCGGGTGCGCAACGACGCCGGCTCCGCCCCGCCCGGCCGGGGCGGCGGACGGCGCCGGGAGGGGCACGGCGGACGCGGCCTGGCCGGGCTGGGCGAACGAGTGCGGGCGGCCGGCGGGACGCTGTCCGCCGGGCCGTACGAGGGGGGCTGGCAGGTACTCGCCGAATTCCCGGCGGCCGGCCCCGCCGGGAAGGCATGATCAACAGTGTGACGACACGCATTCTGCTGGCAGACGACCAGGACGACGTCCGCAGCGGCTTCCGGCTGATCCTCGACTCCCAGCCGGACATGACCGTCGTGGGCGAGGCCGCCGACGGGGCCACCGCCTTGGAGCTGGCCCGGCGCCTGCGGCCGGACGTCGTGCTGGCCGACATCCGGATGCCCCGGCTGGACGGGCTGGAACTGACCCGACTGCTCGCGGGGCCCGGCGCCGAGGAGCCGACCCGCGTCGTGGTCGTCACGACCTTCGATCTCGACGAGTACGTCCACACCGCGCTGCGCAACGGCGCCTGCGGGTTCCTGCTGAAGCGCTCCGGCCCGGCGCTGCTGATCGAGGGGGTCAGGGCTGCGATGGCCGGGGACGCGCTGATCAGCCCTCAGATCACCGTCCGCCTGCTGCACCGGCTCTCCGACCCGGCCGAGCCGAGCCCCGTGCGGCCCGGCCCCGTACAGCCCGGCGCTGCCCGGCCGAGCTCCGTCCAGCCGGGACGCGCGCGGCCCGTGGGCGCCGGCGGGCCGCTGACCGATCGGGAGGCGGAGATCGCCCGACTGGTCGCCCGGGGCTGCACCAATGCCGAGATCGGGGCGGAGCTCTTCATCTCGGCGGGTACGGCGAAGACCCACCTCGCCAACATCCAGGCCAAGCTGAAGGTCCGCAACCGGGTCGCCGTCGCGGCCTGGGCGTGGGAGAGCGGGCTGGTCGCCCCCGGCCCCCGGGCGGCCCACGGCACCTGAGCCGGGCAGTCAGCCGGGGCACGAACGCCTGAGCCGTGCGGCGCCGGGCCGCCTCGGGTCGGCGCCGCAGCCGGTCAGGCGTGCGGCGAGGCCAGCGTGACGATGGTGATGTCGGAGGGGGCGCCGACCCGGACGGGCGGGCCCCAGGCGCCGGCGCCGCGGGTGACGTAGAGCTGGGTGTCGCCGTAGCGCTCCAACCCGGCGACGGTCGGATTGGCCAGCGCGGCCAGGTAGTTGCCCGGCCAGAGCTGGCCACCGTGGGTGTGACCGGAGAGCTGGAGATCCACGCCGTGGCGGACCGCGTCGTGAATGGTCACCGGCTGGTGGGAGAGCAGGACGGAGGTGCGGGTGCGGTCCCGGTCGCCGAGTGCCTTCTCGAAGTCCGGGCCGTCCCCCTCCGAGGTGCCGGCCAGGTCGTTCACCCCGGCCAGGTCGAAGCCGGCCAGCTCGACCCGCTCGTTGCGCAGCGGGTGCACGCCCAGCGAGCGCACGAAGTCGACCCAGGGCGCCGCGCCGGAGAAGTACTCGTGGTTGCCCGTGACGAAGAAGGAACCGTCGCGGGCGCGCAGCCGGGCCAGTGGTTCGGCGGCCGGGCCGAGCTCGGGGACGGTGCCGTCGACCAGGTCGCCGACGATCGTCACCAGATCGGGCCGGGCGGCGTTGATGGTGTCGACGATCCGCTGGGTGTGGGCGCGGCCGAGGATCGGCCCGAGGTGGATGTCGCTGACCACGGCGATCCGGTAGCCGTGGGCCCGGGCGGGCAGCTTCGCCAGCGGCACGGTGACCTGCTTGACCTTCGGGCCGCGCAGCACCCCGTACATGCCGTTGCCGACCACTGCCGCGGCCGCGCCGCCGGCGCCGATCGCGACCGCGCGGGCGACGAACAGGCGCCGCTCGGGCGAGCGCGGGGCGGCGAACCCGGCGGCCGGCGCCGCCTCGGTGGGCCCGGCAGGCGCGGCGGGCGCAGCAGGCTCGGTGGGCGTGGCGGGCGCAGCAGGCTCGGTGGGCGTGGCGGGCGCAGCAGGCTCGGTGTACTCACGTGCACCACCGGAACCACCGGTCGCCGCCGGACCTGGCCGCATGCGGCGCCGCGGGGACGGCACCCGGTTGAGCAGCGGCCGGACGGCTTCGCCCACCAGCAGCGCGAGCGTGAGGTAGAGCAGCACCGCCAGCCACAGGAAGCCCGGCCAGGCCACCCAGCGCTCGGCGGCCAGCGGCAGCGCCCGGCCGCCGAGCACGGCGCCGAGGGCGAGCAGCGGCAGCAGGACGGCGAGCACGGTGCCGGCCCGGCGCCACAGCCCGCCGGGCGCGGCGACGTCGCGCACCAGCCGGCGCCAGAGGTACCAGTGGGTGAGCCCGAACACGGTCAGAACGACGAGCAGGAGGAGTACACCGATGATCACCCCCACAGTATGAGCAGCCGGCGCGGAGGTGCCCGCCAGGGGGCGGAGCGAGTGAGACTGGGTCAGATTTGAGCTTTCACGGAATCGAGAATATCCACCCTGACCTGGGCTTATGTGTCCGCTGAGCGGACATCCGAAGGTCTGCTGTTCCGATACTCGTAAGTAGAAGTTAGGTTGCCACGCATTGCGCGGATCCGTCCCCACCCTCCGGGTACCACAGCCCGAGGGGCAAGCCGCGCGGGAAAGGCACAGGCAACCCCACATGCGTGCGGAAACCACCACCCAGGCCGCATCACCCCCAGCGGCCCCGGGCAGCGGTCCCCAGGACAGCGGCCACCTCCAGGCCGGACTCAAGAACCGCCACCTGTCGATGATCGCCATCGGCGGCGTGATCGGCGCCGGCCTGTTCGTCGGCTCGGGCGCCGGCATCGCCTCCACCGGTCCCGGCATCCTGCTCTCGTACACACTGGCCGGGGTACTGGTCGTGATGGTGATGCGGATGCTCGGCGAGATGGCCGCGGCGGACCCGCAGAGCGGCTCCTTCTCCGCGTACGCGGACCGGGCGCTCGGCCGCTGGGCCGGCTTCAGCATCGGCTGGCTGTACTGGTTCTTCTGGGTGGTGGTGCTGGCCGTGGAGGCCACCGCCGGCGCCAAGATCCTCAACAACTGGGTCCCGGGCGTGCCGCAGTGGGCGTTCGCCCTGCTGGTGATGGCCGTACTGACGGCCACCAACCTGTTCTCGGTCGCCTCGTACGGTGAGTTCGAGTTCTGGTTCGCCGGCATCAAGGTGGTGGCGATCGCCGCCTTCCTGGTGGTCGGCGGCCTGGCCGTGTTCGGCCTGCTGCCTGGCACCAGCGCGGTCGGCACGGACAACCTCACCGGGCACGGCGGCTTCCTGCCGCACGGCGTCGGCGCGGTGTTCACCGGAATGCTCACCGTCGTGTTCGCCTTCATGGGCTCCGAGATCGTCACCCTGGCGGCCGGCGAG
This sequence comes from Kitasatospora sp. NPDC050543, assembly GCF_044457565.1. Lineage (NCBI taxonomy): Bacteria > Bacillati > Actinomycetota > Actinomycetes > Kitasatosporales > Streptomycetaceae > Kitasatospora > Kitasatospora sp. NPDC050543. Next base: position 85,906 of record NZ_JBITGZ010000027.1, read on the forward strand.
TCGGCCGACCCGGAGAAGGCCGTCAGCCGCGCGACCAACAGCGTGATCTGGCGCATCGGCGTGTTCTACCTGGGCTCGATCGCCATCGTGGTGACCCTGCTGCCGTGGGACTCCGCCTCCGTCAAGGGCAGCCCGTACGTCGCGGTGCTGGAGCACGTGGGCATCCCGGGCGCGGCCCAGGTGATGGACGTGATCGTGCTGACGGCCGTGCTGTCCTGCCTCAACTCCGGCATGTACACCGCCTCCCGGATGGCGTTCTCGCTCGGGCAGCGCGGCGACGCGCCGAAGGCGTTCGCGAAGGTGACCGAGCGCGGCGTGCCGCGCAACGCGATCCTGGCCTCGGTGGTCTTCGGCTTCATCGCGGTGTTCTTCAACTACAAGTTCCCGGACACCGTCTTCTCCTTCCTGCTGAACTCCTCCGGCGCGGTCGCGCTGTTCGTCTGGATGGTGATCTGCTTCTCCCAGCTGCGGATGCGCAAGATCATCGAGCGCGAGTCGCCCGAGCGGCTGACCGTCCGGATGTGGCTGTACCCCTACCTGACCTGGGCGACCATCGGGATGATCGGCTTCGTGATGGCGTACATGTTCACCGACGAGTCCGGGCGCGAGCAGATGTACCTGTCGCTGGTCGCCGCGGCGATCGTGCTGGCGGCCTCGGCCGTGGTCGACCGCCGGCGCAAGGCCGCGGCCGCCCTGGCGGCCTGAGCCACCCGCACCTCCCGGGCCCCCGGCGTCGCAGCTCCGCGACGCCGGGGGCTCTGCCGTGCCCCGGGTTCGGCGGACGGGCGGGCGAGCCGGCGGGCAGCACGTCGGCGGGGAACAGCGGACCTCGTTTGACATGTGCGCAACGAAGGGGATATCTGTCCATGACAACCCCCCACCAAGCTCCGAAGCGGCCCCGTCCCCCACACACGGGAGGTTCCGTGCTGTTCCGCACCCCCACACCCCCCTCCGCCCGCGCCCGGTTCGGCCGCCGGCTCCGGTACTGGCGCGAGGCCCGCGGGCTGAGCCAGGCCGAACTCGGCCGACGACTCGGCTACGACGACTCGCTCATCAGCCGGGTGGAGAACGCCCGCCGCTGGCCACCACCCGGCCTGCCCGCCCGGGCCGACGAGCTCCTTCTGACACACGGCGAGCTGACCGCCATCTGGCCCCTGGTCGAGCAGGAACGGCAGCGGCTCGCCCAGCTGGCCGGCCCCGCCCGCGCCACGCTCGCCACCCCCGGGCGGCCCGCCGCAGCCACCGTCGAGGCCCTGGAGCAGCTGCTCACCGCGTACCGCGCGGCAGCCTCGGCGATCGGCGGCAGAGACCTGGTCGGGGTGCTGGAGTACCACACCCGTACGCTCGCCGGGTGGCAGCGCGAGGCACCCCGCGCCACACTCGGCCCGCTGCTGAACCTCACCGCGCGCTACGCCGAGCTGGCCGGCTGGGCCCGCTTCGACAACGCCGACCACGCACAGGCCCTGGGCTGGTACGACTACGGCCACGACCTGGCGGCCCGGGCCGGGGACCGCGCCACCGCCGCCACGCTGCTCGCCCGGCGCAGCTCGGTGCACTGGTCCCGCGCGGAGGCGGGCGCCGCCGTCGAGCTGGCCCGCGCCGCCCGCGCCGCAGCGGACGGCCTACCCGGCGTCCAGGCCTGGGCCGCGCTGGCCCAGGCCCGCGGCCATGCCCTCGCCGGCGAGCAGCCGGCCGTCCGGCGGGCCCTGGAGGAGGCCTCCCGGCTGGCCGGCACCGCTGCCCAAGCCGGCGAGCCGACCCCGTGGCTGCGCGAGGCGGACGCCGTGCTCTCCGTCGCGTACGGCACCTGCCACCGGGACCTCGCCGTCCGCACCGGCCACCGTGGGGTCGCCCGGCTCGCGGCGACACAGCTGCGGGCGGCCACCACGCGCCTGGACCGGCCCGCACTGCTGCACGACCTGGCGCTGGTCACCGCCCGACTGGCCGGCGCGTACGTCTGGGCGGGCGAACCGGAGGCCGCCGCCGCGACGCTGGCGGAGCTGCCCCCGGACGCCGCCGGCCGGGTCGCCCAGGAGGCCGGGCAGGCCCGCGGCTGGCTGGCCCGCCGCACGACCCGCGGGGCAGCCCGGCGGCCGGCCCGCCGCGCACCCCTCGCGGCAGCCACCTGACGGGGCGGGGCTGCGCCCGGCCGGCTCGCCCCTCCGCGCCGGCCCCGCCCTCGGCCCGCCCACGCGTACGGGCCGCCCAACGCGTACGGCGGCGCCCCCTGCCGGAGGGGGCGCCGCCCGGTGGGCCGCAGTTCAGAGCCTGGCGGCCGCCGCCGCGATCGCCGCGGCATAGGTGCTCACCTGGGTGTAGACGCCCGGGTAGCCCGGCCGGGCGCAGCCGTCGCCCCAGCTGGTGATGCCGACCTGGATCCAGTTGCCCCCGCCGTCCCGGCGGAACATCGGGCCGCCGGAGTCACCCTGGCAGGTGTCCACCCCGCCCGCGTCCATGAACCCGGCGCACAGCGAGCCCGCGGTCACCAGGCCCGGGTAGGCCCCGGCGCAGGTCGAGTCGGAGACGTACGGCACGCTCGCCTTGAGCAGGTAGCGCTGCTGGCCGCCGCCCTCACGGGCCGCTCCCCAGCCGGCGATGGTGAAGGTGCCGCTGTCGTACGCCGTGCTGGTGGCGACCGGCAGGGTGCTGACCAGGCTGCTGCTGATCGGCGAGGCCAGCTTGATCAGCGCCCAGTCGTTGCCGTTCTCGGCGCCGGTGAAGGACGGCGACTGGTACACGTACTTCGACTTCACCTTGATGACACCGCTGCTGTTGAGGTCGACGTTGCCGACCGTGGCGGTGATCGAGGTGTTGTTGCCGGTGCCGTTGACGCAGTGCGCGGCGGTCAGCACGATCTGGCGGGTGTACAGGGCGCCGCCGCAGCCCATGGAGAGCCGCACCATGAACGGGAACTCGCCCTGCGCCGCGCGCGTCCCGCCGACCACCGACGGCGAGGGGGACGGCTGCGAGTGCGCCGGCAGCACCATCGCCCCCACGCCGAACACCACGCTCGCCACCACCGTGAACCAGCGGCCGAGTTGACGTCTCATCGTGCTCCTCCTCGATAGGCCTGGAGCTCCGAGAGTCGTGGACGGCGGCCGGGCGCAGTAGGGGCTGCGCCCTGCCAGCGGGCGTTGGCAGGAGCACGTCCCGGCGGCGCGGGGCGTGCGCCGCCCCCGGCCCGATGTGACCGGCCGGGGGCGGTCCCCTACCCTCGGCGGTATGCGAGATCTTGTGGCGGGGCTGGGGTATCTGGGCAAGGGCCAGAAGTGGGTGGCGCGGCACGGCCGCTGGTGGGGATTCGGCATGATCCCCGCCCTGATCACCCTGGTCGGATACGTGGTGGCGCTGGTCGCGCTCAGCGCGCAGGCGGACGACGTGGCGTCCTGGGCGACCCCCTTCGCCGACCACTGGGGCTCACCCTGGCGGGAGCTGCTGCGCGGGACGCTCGCCGCGGCCGTCTTCGGCGGCGGGCTGCTGATCGCCCTGATCTCCTTCACCGCGGTGACACTGCTGGTCGGGCAGCCCTTCTACGAGTCGCTGTGCGAGCGGGTGGACGAGAGCGAGGGCGGCGCGCCCGCCAAGCCCGGCATCCCGCTCTGGCGCGAGCTGTGGATCGCCGCCCGCGACAGCGTGTACGTGCTGCTGCGGGTGGCCGCCTTCGGGGTCGTGCTGTTCGCGGCCGGGTTCATCCCGCTGATCGGGCAGACGGTGGTGCCGGTGATCGGCATCTGTGTGTCGGGCTTCTTCCTCGCCGTCGAGCTGACCGCCGTCGGGCTCCAGCGCCGCGGCGTCCCGCAGGCCGAGCGGATCAGGCTGCTGCGCCGCCGGCTGCCGCTGGCACTGGGCTTCGGCGTCCCCCTGATCCTGCTGTTCCTGGTCCCGCTGGTGACCGTGCTCGCGATGCCCGGCGCCGTCGCAGGTGCGACCCTGCTGGCCCGCGACCTCGTCCCGGTCGAGCCGCAGGACGAGCGGCACGAGCAGGATGAGCCGCAGGACGCGCCGCCGGGGAGCGGGCACCCCGCCGACCCGTACGCCCAGGTGCCCCACGTGAGCATCCCGTACGGCGGCACCCCCAGCCCCTTCGCCACCGCCAACCCCTACCGCTCCACCCCGTAACTCCCCCGGAAGCACCCGCGGCCGGCCCCACCCACCGGGGGCCGGCCGCTCTGCGTGGTGCGGGGCGGTCAGCTGCGCGCTCGGCTCCGCACGACGCTGCCGACTTCATCCCATTCCGGCACGGCCTGCCCGCTGAGCCCCCGCGCACTCCGGCCCGGCCAAGGTCGTGGCACGCGCGCTGTGAGCGGATGGTCACGCCGGGGCGGGATCACGGGGCCGGGCCTGTGAGCCCGCGCACAGGGGCCGGTGGGACTACTGCCGTCGATAGTCGATGGCGGCGCCCGGGTGGCGCCGGCCGGTGCGGACCGGGGGCCGACGGGCGGGAACGCAGGGGCGGGCGACCGGCAAGAGTGCAGGCCACCAGGCGTTTCCAGGCTCATTTGGACAGGCTCGGGGGCCGATTCGCTTAGTGAATCCCTACTTCGTCCAGGGGATGCGAGGCGCCCGGCGCGGGCCGGGCGCCTCGCCGCGTCCACTATCGGGCGTAGTAGTAACTCTCGTTGCCCCCTTCGTCGCGCTCTGTAAAGAATGTCGGACGTCGCCAGGCAGCGCGGCCCTCCCACCGCTGCGCATCCCGCCCGCCCCGTCCCGACAGCCGGGGTGCCATGGCCGTCCGAGACGGCATCGCGGGCCTGCTCCCCCGAGCACGCTGCGCGATCGCCCGCGTGCTCCGGCACGGCCCCGTACGACGGAAGAGGATGTCCGCTCCATGCAGCTCAGCCATGCCCGCCGCAACTCCCTGATCACCGGCGTCACCACCCTGGCGGTGGCGAGCGCCGCGACCGCCGCCCTGGCCCTGCCGCAGAGCGGCGAGGCGGCGCAGGCATCCGCTCCGGCGGCGAGCCTGTCCGTCGACGGGCGGCCGGTGGCGGCGAGCGCGGACGAGGCGCAGGCCCGGGCGGACGCCGACGCCAAGGCCAAGGCCGAGGCGGACGCCGCTGCCGCTGCCGCCCAGGCGCAGGCGGACGCCGACGCCAAGGCCAAGACCGACGCTGCCACCCAGGCGCAGGCGCAGGCCGATGCGGACGCCAAGGCGAAGGCCGACGCGCAGGCGAAGGCGGACGCCAGGGCCAAGGCCGACGCGAAGGCCAAGGCCGACGCCGCCGCCTCCCGCTCCCAGCAGCGCGCCGCGCTGAACAGCGCCAAGAGCGTCTTCTCCGGTACCCCGCAGCAGATCGCCGCCCAGATCGTGCCCGCCGGCCAGCTGCAATGCTTCAGCAACATCGTCGAGCGCGAGAGCAACTGGATCGTCACCGCGACCAATCCGAGCTCCGGCGCGTACGGCCTGGTCCAGGCCCTGCCCGCGTCCAAGATGGCCTCGGCCGGCGCCGACTGGCGCACCAACCCCGCCACCCAGATCAAGTGGGGCCTCAGCTACATGAACGCCACCTACGGCAGCCCCTGCGGCGCGTGGAAGTTCTGGCAGGTCCACCACGCGTACTGAGCCGGCGCGGATCGCTCGCCGCAGGGCGGCACCCCTCGTGGGGTGCTGTCCTGCGGCGCGTGCGGATCCGCCCGGCCGCCCGGCCCCGGTCGGCGCACGGGCGGCGCACAGGTCGGGCACATGCGGTGGACGCATACGCAGGACCGCGTGAAGATATGGCGCACGCCGTTCCTTTTGACGGGTATTGGTCAGTTTCGGGCACCCGGCGCCCGTTGCCTGCGGGCGTGCCCCGCTCCTAACCTCCAGCGCATGCCCTCACCCCTGATCAGCGTCGTACTCCCCGCCTACGACCAGCAGAAACAGCTGACGGAGTGCCTGGACTCGCTCCTCGCCCAGTCCTTCCGCGACTTCGAGGTCATCGTGGTCGTGGACCGCTCCGCCGACTCCCCCGGCGAGCTCGCCGACTCCTACGCGGCCCGCCACCCCCACATCTCCGTCCTGCGCCTGAACGCCGCCGTCGGTGTCGGCCGCAGCCGCAACGCCGGGGCCGCCCACGCCCGCAGCGAGTACCTGCTCTTCCTGGACAGCGACCACGCCCTCCCCCGGGACGCCTTCCAGGCCCTCGCCAACCGCCTGCACGAGACCGGCCCGGTGGACGTCCTGCTGTTCGGCCACAGCCGCCGGCACGGCGGGCGGGACTGGCCCGGCAGCGCCGAGGAGCTGCTGTCCGGCATCGGCGACGAGGTCGTCGGCCCGCTGGAGCGCCCGGAGCTGTTCGGCGCCGCACCGCTGGCCTGGGACCGGCTGCTGCGCCGCGAGCTGTGGACGGGCCTGGCACTGGCCTTCCCCGACGGTCACTACGAGGAGATCCCGGTCGTCCACCAGGCGCTGCTCGCCGCCACCCGGGTGGCGGCCCTCCCCCGGGAGTGCGTCCAGCTCCGGCGCCGGCACACCCTGCACCCGACCGGCTCGCCCGGCAGCAGCCACTTCGACATCTTCGAGCAGTACGAGCGGACCTTCGAGCTCCTGGACGCCCGACCAGAGCTCGACGCCGTCCGGCCGTACCTGTTCACCCGGATGATCCGGCACTACCTGTTCGTCTTCGACCTCGCCGGTTGCGTCCCCAGGGCCGAGCGCCCGCAGTTCTTCCACCGCGCCGCCGAGCACCACCGGCGCTTCCTGCCGCCCGGCCACCAGCGCCCTGCGGGCCGCGAGGGCATGAAGTTCTCGCTACTGGCGGGCGGCGCGTACCCGGCGTTCGAGGTCGCCAAGCTCTCCCACATCGCCCGGGGCGCCGTCACCGGCCAGCGCCGCCGCAAGCTCGCCGAACCGGCCGCCTGAGGCCCGCCACACCTCACCGCCGCCCGCCACACCCCGCCGTACCGCGCGCCCTCCCCCGCCACACCCTCCGCCGTACTCCGCGGGCGGCCGCCGAGCCCGGATCCCACCGGGCACCGGGCGAAGAGCCGCCCCGCCGCCGCGACCCCCACCGCGGCGGCGGGGCCCCGCCCACCCCGGCCACCCGCTTCGCCGCGCCGGGCCCGGGTCGGACGTATGCGGATCCGCCCCCGCGGCGCCCACCGGGCTGCGATGATCGACGGCATGAGCGCAGCGTTCACCCTGGGAGGCCGCCCGTGACGGGATCCGCCGGATCCACCGACGCCGCCGCCCGCGAGCTGGCCCACGCCCTGGCCTCGGCACTGCGCGGCGAGGTGCGCTTCGGCCCCGCCGAGCGGACGGTCTACAGTCACGACGCGTCCAACTACCGCCACCTGCCGCTCGGCGTGGTCAAACCCGCCGACGCCGACGACGTCCGCGCCGCCCTCGCCCTCTGCCGCCAGCACGGCGTGCCCGTGCTGGCCCGCGGCTCCGGCACCAGCATCGGCGGCCAGGCCATCAGCCCCGGCGCGGTGGTACTGGACTTCCGGCGGCACCTGGGCCGCGTCCTGGAGGTCGACCCCGAGCGCCGCACGGCCAGGGTCGAGCCCGGCACCGTACTGGACGACCTCCAGGCCGCCGTCCGCCCGTACGGCCTGCGGTTCGGCCCAGACCCGTCGACCCACAGCCGCTGCACCCTCGGCGGCATGATCGGCAACGACTCCTGCGGCTCGCACTCGGTGGCCTGGGGCCGCACCTGCGACAACGTCGAGTCGCTGGACCTGCTGCTCGCCGACGGCACCGAGCTGACCGTCGGCGGCCCGCTGACCGCCGATCAGCGCCGGCGGCTGCGCGACCTGCCGGGCCGGGCGGGCGAGGTGCACCGCGCCCTGCTGGACCTCACCGAACGGAACCTCGCGGCCATCCGCCAGGGCATGCCCGCCCTGGCCCGGCGCACCTCCGGCTACCCGCTGGACGCCCTGCTCCCCGAGAACGGCCACGACCTGGCCCGCGCCCTGACCGGCACCGAGGGCACCTGCGCGGTACTCCTCGGCGCCACCGTACGGCTGGTCCGGGCCCCGGCCGCCCGCGCGCTGGTGGTCGCGGGCTACCCGGACGAGAGCGCCGCCGCCGACGCCGTCCCCGCGCTGCTGCCACTGCGCCCGCTCACCGTCGAGGGCATGGCCGCCGACCTGATCGCCGCGCTGCTGGCGGCCGGCCGGCGCCCGCCCGCGCTGGACCGGCTGCCGGACGGCGCCTGCTGGCTGTTCCTGGAGGCGGGCGGCGCCACCGCGGCCGAGGCACTGGACGCCGCCCGCGCCCTGGCGGACGCCGTACGGCGCGAGCGCACCGCCACCGTCACGGTGGTGACCGACCCCGGCGAGCAGCGCCAGCTCTGGGCGGTCCGGGAGGCCGGCGCCGGCATCGTCACCCGGCTGCCCCCGAGCGGCTCCGGGCCCGCCGGCGGCGCCGAGGCCTGGCCCGGCTGGGAGGACTCCGCCGTACCCCCGGAGCGGCTCGGCGGATACCTGCGCGACCTGCGGGCCCTGCTGCACCGGCACGGGCTGCGCGGCATCCCGTACGGGCACTTCGGCGAGGGCTGCGTCCACCTGCGGATCGACTTCCCGCTGACGAAGCCTCAGGGGAGCGCGGCCTTCCGGGAGTTCATGGAGCAGGCGGCCGACCTGGTGGTCTCCCACGGCGGCTCGCTCTCCGGCGAGCACGGCGACGGCCAGGCCCGCGCCGAGCTGCTGCCCCGGATGTACCCGCCGCAGATCATCGAGCTGTTCGGCCGGTTCAAGCGGATCTGGGACCCGGAGAACCTGCTCAACCCCGGCAACCTGGTCGACCCGCGCCCGCTCGACGCCGACCTGCGCTTCGCCGGGCCGGTACGGGAGCTGCCGCTCGCCCTCCCCTACGAGCAGGACGGCGGCAGCCTGCTGACGGCCGTGCACCGCTGCGTCGGCGTCGCCAAGTGCGTGGACACCAGCACCGGCGTGATGTGCCCGAGCTACATGGCCACCGGCGAGGAGCGGCACTCCACCCGCGGCCGGGCGCGGCTGCTCGCCGAGATGCTGCGCGGCGAAGCGGTGCCGGACGGCTGGCGTTCGGAGGAGGTACGGGAGGCGCTGGACCTGTGCCTCGGGTGCAAGGGCTGCGCGAGCGACTGCCCGGTGCACGTCGACATGGCGACGTACAAGGCGGAGTTCCTCCACCAGCACTACCGGCACCGGCCGCGCCCCGCGTCGCACCTGTCGATGGGCTGGCTGCCGCTCTGGCTGCGGGCGGTGGCGCTGGCCCCGGGCGTGGCCAACCGGATCGCCGGCTCCGCGCTGGCGGGGCCGCTGAAGCGGATCGCGGGGATCGACCGGAGGCGGGCGATCCCGCTCTTCCCGCCGGAGACCTTCACCCGCTGGTTCCGCCGCCGCCCGGACCGGGCCGCCCCACCCATCGGCCCGGGGCCGTCCGACGCCACCGCCGCGGCCTCCCGCCGGGTGCTGCTCTGGCCGGACACCTTCTCCGACCACCTCCAGCCCGAGGTGCTCCGCGCCGCGGTGGAGGTCCTCGAACACCTCGGCTTCACCGTGGAGCTGCCCTCCGGCCCGGTCTGCTGCGGCCTGACCTGGGTCTCCACCGGCCAGCTGGACACCGCCCGCCGGGTGATGCGGCGCAGCCTGCGCGCGCTGCCCGACGACCTGCCGATCATCGGCATGGACCCCAGCTGCACGGCGGCACTGCGCGAGGAGCTGCCCAAGCTGCTCGGCGCGGACGGCAGGCCGGTGGCCGCCCGCACCCGCACCTTCGCGGAGTTCCTGGACGAGCACGCGGCCGGCGTGGAGCTGCCCGAGGTACGGGCGAGCGCCATCACCCAGACGCACTGCCACCAGCACTCCGTGCTCGGCACCGAGGCCGACCGGCGAATCGAGGCGAGGATGGGCCTGGAGAACCGCGTCCTGGACTCCGGCTGCTGCGGGCTGGCGGGCAACTTCGGCTTCGAACGGGGCCACTACGAGGTCTCGGCGGCCGTCGCGGAGCGGGTCCTGCTCCCCGAGGTGCGCGCGGCCGCCCCCGAGACGGTGATCCTGGCGGACGGCTACTCCTGCCGCACCCAGATCAGCCAACTCGCAGACGGCCGAAGGGCGTTGCACCTCGCCCAGCTGATCCACCGGGCCATCACGGAGCAGCCCGCCACAGCCGAGCAGCCGAACGGCCCCCGCCCGGGGCCCGGAGACCCATAGGCCCGGCGGAGGGCGCCGGCCGTCGGAGCTGAAACCCGTCGGCACACAGCCCGGACGGCACACAGTGCGGTGGGGGGGCGGCCCCCCCCCCCCCCCCCCCCCCCCCCCCCCCCGCGCCCCGCCCCCCCCCCCCCCGGCCACCCCCCCCCCCCCCCCCCGCCGCACCCCCCCCCCCCCCCCCGCGGGGGGGGGCGGCGCCGGGG
>NZ_JBITGZ010000028.1:0-93421 GCF_044457565.1 Kitasatospora sp. NPDC050543
CACTCCAGGCCTTCGACATCGCCTTCGACGGCCGACTCTCCGTCGGCCGCCGGTAACTCACACAACACGAGATACACCAGTCGCTGGACAGACCCGCGCGCCGAGGCGAAACGCCGCCGCGGCGGCTGGATCTACTCCATCGACCCGGCCTTCGACCCCGCCGGCGAGGTCCCCGGCTGGGGGATCATCGGCGGCTGGCAGGTCGACCACCACGGCGCCCTCGTGCGGTTCTGGCACAACCCGAACTACCGGCCCTCCCCGCAGGCCCGGGGCTGGCCCCCGCCGCAGAACCCACTGGAGAACGCACTGTACGGCGCGGCCAGCGGCTACGGCGGCGAGGAAGAGCTGCTGACCGCCCTCCGCGACGCCCAACTGCTGCTCTTCGCGCAACCCGGTGCCGCCAACCTGTACACGCTCCCCGGCTCTGACGGCCGGGACGTCCTGGAGGCCTGCACGTCACCGCAGTACGTGCCCCGGCACTGGCCCGGCCACATCCTCCTGACCGGCCAGCAGCTGGCGGAGATGACGGTGGGCCTGGACCTGCGGCTCAACCCCGGAAGTCGGGTCTCTGTGACCCTCCCACTGGATGACCTGCAGCAGAGCCTCCGAGGCTGAAGCGACAGCACGAGTACGGCCATGGCTGGAGCCGAGTACGCCCACTGGCCGCGGTGTACGCGTAGCCAACTGCCCGCGGGGTGGGAGTCCGCCGGGCAGGTCCAGGTGTACACCGCCGAGCAGCAACTGCTCAATACCGCTGCCCAGACGGACAACACGTCCAGGGACTCGACGCGGGCGGCCTCGTCCAGCAGATTCACCATCACGGCCTTGGGCGCGATCATCAGTGTCTCGACAGCGCACATGATCACCCCAAGGCCGCTCCGCCGTTCGGGGAACGTCAGAACCCGTGATCAGCCGTCGGCTGTCGGCATGCAGAGGCTTCGTCAGGCCGCTGTGGACGTTCGGCCTCTGCCTTGACGCCAGCGGCACCCAGCCGATGGACGAGAAGAGTTATCTCGGGCATGGTCCCTGCGAACACGCCGGTCCGGATCTGCTGGAGTGCCCTCTTCGCCTGTGCCAGATCTCCGCCCAGCTCGGTGCGAAGAACCTTCAGCACGAGGACCGGACTGGCGAGAGGATCACTGAGTACGAGCCGAGCCTGGCCGTGCTCGGCCAGAAGACGCCGACGCAGGTCGTCCGGTATGCAGCCCCCCTCCCGGCCCGCACTCGTACAACGCATCGCCACAGACGGAGCAGGGGTAGCCAATATCCCACTCAAGCCTCTGCCCAACCAACGCCTGAACGCCGACGCACTCCATCTCCGAGCCGCAGCCGGGGCACTTCGACGGGTACCTGACGGACTCGATCACCACGACTGCCCCATCTACTGGCATAACTTTGACGACGCCAGCATCCAGAGTCCGAGGCACAAGTGCAAGAACAGGCAGGTTAGTGCCGGTTCGCCGCCGCGACGTGCGCCCGGAGCTCGGTGGGAAGCTCCGGGTGGTCGGCCCACGGGCGCAGGATGTCGAGCACGACAGCCCAGACGCGGGCCGCAGCCTGTGCGTCGTCCTGCCGCAAGGCCTCGTCGAGGAGACGGTCATACGTCAGGACGAAGCGGATCCACGACGACCAGGCCGCGAATGTCTCGTAACCCATCGGATGCTCCCGATGCTCCTGCATCACGCCTCGCTCGCGCGTCTTCACGAATCCGCGCAGGGCGCGGTACTGCTCCTTCGTGGGCACCTGGCCAGCGGTGTTCGTGGCGTCGATTGCGGTCATGCCTTAGCTCCTTCTCGTGTGACGGCCTCGGCCGGCTCGCGGCCCGGTCCGACGCAGACGACGCCGTCCGTCAGGACGACAACGATCTGCCCGTCCGAGTCCACCTGGACGGCTCTTACCGGTGACCCGAGGCGCAGCTGCACGAGCGACTGTGAACCCGTCAGGCGCTGGACGCGCAGCACGCCGTCGGCCCAGGCGGCGGCAGTCACCAGTCCCGCCGACGTCCGGGTCACCGACACCGACACTACCGGGCAGGGCCGCTGGTGAACCGGTCCGGGCAGTGGAGGGAAGCCGGGCTTCCAGGCTCGGACACGGCCGTCGGCGCCGCCGCTGAGAAGGAGCGGAACGGCCACCTCCGTCGGGCCGGCAGGCGGCAGAAGTACGCCGCCGAGGGCGGTCACCGGGCCGTCGTGCAGGTGCTGTGCGAGGTCTTCACCGTCTGCCGGGTGCCAGTGCACCGTGCCGGTCACGTCTCCGGCGGCGGGTAGGGGTGCAAGCGCACCGAACTCACCGTCCTGGTACCCGGGCGGCGTCGAACCGGTGAGAAGCCGTGGAACACCCGTGGGGTCGACGGCGATCACGCTGCCGTCGGGCAGGCAGGTCAGCGCACGGAGCCCCTTCGGAGCGAGGAGAGCCGACTCGGGAGACAATCGGCGGCTCGCCAGGTCCAACAGCCGCACGCCGCCGTCGGCGGCCGCGACCAGCAGTCGGCCGGCGTACGGTCCGCTGCCGAGCGCCGCCGCAACGGGCTCCGGTTGAGCGGGGTCGAACCAGCAGGCCCACTCGGCCCGCCACGACGCCCCGGCGCCGTCCTCCAACACCTCGGCGCCATCCTGTCCGAGGAGACGGGTCCGGAGCATTTCTGAGCGGACCGCGGGGTTGCGTTCGGCCACCAGCCCGGGGCCCGCCGCGCGCCAAAGCTGCCGGAAGGGCGTATCGGGCACGGCAGCCAGGGCAGCGGCCACCGAAACGGGTTCGGCTCGGGCAAGGAACCGCACGTCGTCCAGAAGTTGCCCGGCCGTTCCTGCGCGGACGGCCTGACGTAGCAGCAGGCCCAGTCGCTCGGGGTCGGCAGCGGCCAGGTCGGGCCCGCCGTCCGGGAGACGCGGGATCGCCCGGGCCGCCGTATGGACGGTGTCGGACGGTGACGGCACGGGGACCTGGGCCGTGATCAGTTGGCGTAGCGGGCCTGGCCTCAGCCACCAGGTGTCCTCGGTCGGTGAGTCGGCGGGCAGCAGGGCGGCCGCGCGGCTGACCGCCACCGGGTCGGCTAGCAGCGCCCACTCCTCCTGGAGCACCGGGCGGTCAAACGTCGCCAGTGCCCCGAACGCGGTATGAAGCTCCTTCGGCACCTCCGCCCACCAGGCCGCCGGCACTCCGACGTGAGTTGCCGCGGCGGCATCCCGGATCCTGGAAGCCAGCCGGGCCAGGCCGGGGTTGGGGTAGGCCAGGTCCGCAGGTGGCCGGCCGCCGCCCAGCCGCCGTTGCCAGGCACCGAAGCGCACGGGGTCGGTCCAGCGGGGCTCGTCCAGCTCCAGGACGGCAGCGGGCGTGAGGGCGGTCAGTGCGGAGGCTTCGGGTGTTCCCGTGGCGCAGTCCACGACCAGGCGCAGGCCGGGCAGGCCGAGGAGCCCGTCGAGGAGCTCGCCGGCGATGGCCGGGGGCTCGGCAGACCGGTTCAGATCCCAGACGAACAGCAGTCGCGGCCGGTCGTCCTCAGCCAGCATCGACCGCAGCTGGGCCGGCGTCCTCGCCGTCAGGCCGAGCTGCCCGGCAAGCAGCCAGGTCGCGCTGTCGAGGGTCAGACCGGTGGCGCCGAGCGTGGCGTCCGGGCGCTGCCCGGCTGGTGTCCCCGGCGAGGTACAAGCGGTCGCGAGCCACACCAGCAGATGGGTCTTGCCACTACCGGATGAACCCGACACACGGCAGACCCTCGGCGCCCGCTCGTCGCCCAGCCACCGCAGCAACGCACGGCCGGCCGGCTGCCGTCCAGCACGCAGCGGCGGCATCCATCGCTCGCCCCCGTCCACAACGTCCCCCGCCTCTCGTGATCACCGCCGATTCTACGAGCTGTGCCGAAACTGGCCGGCACGCAACAGCCTTCGGCGTGGAGGAACGTCGAGGGTGTGCTTCGCCGCAGCGGTGTGAGCCGTCCGCTTCCGTCGGGGAGCCTCGTTGGTCACCTATCCTGCCGCACCGGACGTGCCGTGCACGCACGTCGGGCGCGTCACGCGGTAGGCGCGGCGCGCGTCGGTCTCGGGTCTCCCCAGGCCCGCGCGGCGGCTACGACCGGGCGCCGGAGCGCTCCGGCAAGCGGGTGGACAGCACCTGGCCCAGCGCCAGCACGCTCAGGCCGAACATCAGGATGCCCAGGGGGACATGGAGCGCCGGCCTGTGCGCGATGCCCAGCACCACCTGCACCGAGGCGAGTACGAGGAAGCCGGACGCGTACAGGATGGGCCGGGCCGCCCCTCCGCCGGGCCGCCACGCCAGGACCGCGGCGAGCACATACAACATCGACGCGCCGTACATCACGCGCGCTCCGGCGCTGTGCAGCACCTCGCCCTGGGACGAGGACAGCAGCAGTCCGGCGGTGACCGCCTCGAAGAAGATGGCCAAGGTCTGCAGGGCGATCGCAACCTGCACGAACGTGAGCCTGCCCTGTTCTGCCGTCGTCCGGGTGGCCATGACGCGGTCCTCTCTTCTGCCTCGCGGCGGTGGATCGGTAGTGTCTCGGTGATCCGACGACGTGGACCCGCGAAATGTGAGGCGAAGCGCCGGCCTCACAATCCGGTGCGGTGCTTCGTCGACGTGTCGAGAGCGGAAGCGGACGAGAAGAACCAGGGAGCGGTCGCAGCCATGAGCACCCCAACCGAGCCAGGGCATGACCGGTCCGAGCCGGGCCTGAGCGCGATCGTCGACGAACGGCGGCATCTGATCAATCTTGCCTACCGGCTGCTCGGTTCGCTGGCCGAGGCCGAGGACGCCGTACAGGAGACGTACGCCCGCTGGTACGCGATGTCGCGGCAGCAGCAGGAGACCATCGAGTCGCCCGGCGCCTGGCTGACAACTGTCGCCAGCCGCATCTGCCTGGACGTGCTCGGCTCGGCGCGGGTTCGGCGTGAGCGCTACGTCGGCGAATGGATCCCCGAGCCGCTGCCCGACCGTACGGAGTGGATCAGCGGACGGGCGGGCGGCAGGGCCGAGCCGGCCGACCCCGCCGACCGGGTCACCCTGGACGAGTCGGTGAACATGGCCTTCCTCGTCGTGCTGGAGTCGATGACGCCGGCCGAACGCGTGGCGTTCATCCTGCACGACGTCTTCCGGTACCCCTTCGCCGAGGTTGCCGAGATCGTCGGCCGGACGCCCGCGGCCTGCCGGCAGCTGGCGTCCTCGGCCCGTCGACGCATTCGCGCCGCGCAGGCTCCGGCGGTTCCGACGGCCGGGCAGGCCGCTCTGGTACGGCATTTCAAGGAGGCGTGGGAGGCCAGGGACATCGCGGCCCTCGTCGACCTCCTCGACCCCGACGCCACGATGACCGCCGACGGCGGCGGCCTGGTCGGTGCCGTCCTCCGCCCGGTCGAGGGCAGCGTGCGCATCGCCCAGTACCTGATCCACATCGCCGGCAAAGCCCCCGGGCTGACGCTCCTGGAGCGGATGGTCAACGGCCGGCCCGGCCTGGTCGCCCAGTACGCCGGCGTCACCGTGACCGTGGCAGCGTTCAGTCTCACCGGCGGCCGGATCACTCACATCTGGGCGGTCCGAAATCCGGAGAAGCTCCGTCCGTGGACTGAGAACGGACAGTGCTGATCCCGCACGCGAGTGGGCCGGGGCCGAGTAGCGGTGACCGCGTCCAGTCGAAGCCGGGCGACCCGCGCGTCTGGTGTCCGGTCCGAGGTCAGATGACGGAGTAACGATGCAGCGCGAATCTCAAGGCATCGGGCTCCACGTGGATCCCCCCGCTGAAAGGGTGGTTCATGGCTGACAACAGGATCAGCACGCCGGACAGCAACAGTGCGAGACCGCCGATTCCGACGATTCCCGGCCATGTCAGGGCATGGATCTGGAGCGCGGAGGTGGCCACCAGAAGCACTGCGGACAGGATCAGGCCGATCCAGAGGTAGTTGGGGACTTCCTGGGAGACCGCCAGCATCCGCGCGCGCCGGGCGTCCCCCACCTCTCTGAGGGCCAGGAGCGAGTCCCGCGCGAACGTCTGCTCCTGCTTGGAGTCGCCTGCCGTGTCCTGCAGTACGCGTCGCAGCTCGTCGTACAGCTCCTGGGCCCGTGCGCTGGTCCCGCCCTCGGCCATCGCCGGCCACTCGTCGTTGATCACCGTGACCGTGTACTGACGAGTCAATTCGCGGACCTCCGCGCGTGAGGTCTCCGACAGAGGGCGCGTCGCCCAGTAGAGATTGACGAGGCTTGCGCCCTCACTGCTGACCTCGTCGGCGGCTTTGCTCAGACTCGTGCCGGCGGAGACGATCGAGAGGGCCAGGATGAAACTGAACAATGTCCGATTGAGGGTCGAGAAATGTTCGATGCCGTCGTTCAGGATGGATCCTTCGCGCCAGCGCTGAGGAATGTATCGAACCATGAGGACGAGGACGAGGATTGAGGCGCCGACACAGCCGACGACCAGGGTGGTGATCGAAGCTAATCTCATGCGCCCATTTGACCTCACCGGTGCACACGAACTGCAGCGCGTAGTGATACATCCATCCCATTGAGTGCACGCGATGATCGAAGTTGATTCGGCATGCCAAATGGATATGATCGCCATTTGTTAGGATTTGCTCCGCAAGGATCTCTGTGGGAATGCGCCCGTCCTTGAGCAGGGGCCCGTGATCGGGTCTGTGCGTCTTGTGCGCGTTCCGGCAGCCTCGCCCGGCGGGCTCGCCGGCTGTCGAGCCACGTGGCCGGCGCGCCGACGACCTCGGACTCCAACTCCCCGCGCCCCGCCTCCGGCCGCCCCGGAGTGCACCGTGCACCGGGCGGCAAACGCGCAGCTCCCCTGCACCGTGGCCGTCCTCGCCACCGCGCGGTACGCGGTCCGGGGCCGGTGCGCGGGTGGCGTTGCCACCGTCGCGCCGGTGCTGCTCGGGCCGGGTCCGAGACCTCAACTCCCTATGCGGGCACGCGCTCAGAGGCAGCCCCGTCGAAGGGCGGCTCTGGCTGCCCGTTCGTTCGGCCGCGGCGATGCAGTCGACAAGAGCGTCGCGGGATTCGGCGAGCCTGTCCATCTGATCCTGCAGTCGCTGGAGCCGTGACCGCATCGCGGCCAGCAGCTCGGGACACCCGGGCAGCTCGGGAGCCTCTCCGAGCGCACAGGGCAGCAGGTACGCGATGTCCTCGGAGGACAGACCGGCGCCGAGCAGGTGCCGGATCTGCCTCACGCGCAGCACGGCGTGCTCGCCGTACTCGCGATAGCCGTTCGCGCCACGGTCTGCCTCCGGCAGGCCTTGGGCCTCGTAGGAGTGCAACTGACGGGCGTTGACGCCCGTCCGACCTCAGGTCCCCGATCAGCAACGAGATCATCGCCTTCCTGGTCGAACGGCTCGGGGCGCGGCCGGCACGAGCCCTCGGCGCTGCGGCATCTGGCGGTACGACGCGGCGCCGCCGCTTCCCGACGCGCCCCGGTCGTCGACCGGTGTCCGAGATCCTCCGCCTCCTTCCCATACCGGCGGCGGCCCGTCTCCCGAGTCCTCGGACACCCTCGGGAGCGGCTCGCCGCACCCGTGTGAGAGGGTCGGCACCCCGGAAACGAGGAGGCGTCGATGCAGGGGAGCGGGTTCGGGGCCGTCGGCGGCCCCGGCATCGGGGACGGGCCCGGCGGCCGGGTCCTGGTGGTGGACGACGACGCGGCGATCCGCCGCACCCTGGAGCGCGGCCTGCGGCTGAGCGGATTCGCGGTGACCCTCGCCGACAGCGGCGAAGCGGCGCTCGCCCGGATGCGCACCGAAGCCCCGGACGTCCTCGTCCTCGACGTGTCGATGCCCGGCCTCAGCGGCGCCGAGGTCTGCCGCGTCCTGCGCACGCGTGGCGACGACATCCCGGTCCTGATGCTGTCGGCGCTGGACGAGCCCGCCGACCGGGTCGCCGGGCTGCAGGCGGGTGCCGACGACTACCTGGTGAAGCCGTTCGCGCTGGAGGAACTCGTCCTGCGACTGCGGGCCCTGCTGCGCCGCCGCCCGCCGCAGCCGGACGACCGGGTGGTGGCCGGCCCGCTGGTGATCGACCCGGGCACCCGCCAGGCCCGGCTCGACGGCGAGGAACTCAGGCTCACCCGGCGGGAGTTCGAGCTTCTCACCCAGCTCGCCCGCAACGTCGGCCTGGTGCTCTCCCGGGAACTGCTGCTGGAACGCGTCTGGGGCTACGACTTCGACGTCCGCAGCGACGCCGTCGACACGTTCATCAGCTATCTGCGGCGCAAGGTCGAGGCCGGCGGGCGGCCCCGGCTGATCCACACCGTGCGGGGCGTCGGCTTCGTGCTGCGGCTGCCCGACGGCGGCGGACGGCTGGCCAACAGGGCGGGACGGCTGCCCGACGAGACCGGGGCGGGCCCGCGATGAGGCTCTCCACCCGGATCGCACTCTGGGCCGCCGTCGTGGTGCCGCTCCTGGTGGTGCTCGCGGGGCTGCTGCTGCTGCTGCCCCTGGTCGGCCGCGACCTCCGACACCAGCAGGACAGCCGGCTCAACGACCGGGCGGCCGCCCTCCTGCCGAGCGTGCGGGCGCTGGTCGCCGCCGACAGCAAGGGCCGTCCCAAGGCCGAGCAGAACCAGCAGCGCAAGGTGCTGGACGCCGCCCTCGACGCGGGCGTGCGGGTGGTCGGCGCGGACGGCACCGTCCTGCTGTCCGTGGGCCCGCAGCCCGCCGACGCCGGGGCGCTCCCGGCCGCGCCGGGCGGTCCGGTCACGGTGCGGGATCAGGGCGCCGCCTGGCGCGTCCTCACCGTGGACGTCACCACCGGAGGGGCGAGCGGCGGCACCGGCCTGCTCTGGGTGGTCACGTCCACCGGGCAGGCGGACCGTCAGACCGCCGTGGTGCGGCGGCGCGTCCTGCTGGTGGCGCTGGTGGCGGCGCCGGTCTCCGCGCTGATCGGATTCGCCCTCGCCGAGCGGGCCACTGCGCCGCTGCGCCGGCTCAGCCGCCGCGCCGCCGCGCTCGACCCGGCGGCAGCTCTGGCGCCGGGCGCTCCCGGCGGCGTCGAGCGGGCCGGGGGTCCGGGCGATCACGGCTTCGCGCCCGAGCGGACCGGGACCGCCGAGGTGGACGAGCTCTCCGCGGCCCTGTCCCTGCTCCTGACCCGCTACGACGAACAGGCCCGGCGCACCGCCCAGGCCCTGGACACGGCCCGCTCCTTCTCCGCCAGTGCCTCGCACGAGCTGCGCACACCGATGATGAGCCTGCGCACCAACCTCGACGTGTTGGCCGCCCACACCGACCTGCCTGCCGCCGACCGGGCGGAGATCGTGGCCGAGCTGCGGGAGGACCACGCCCGGCTGCTCGACCTGCTCACCGCGCTCAGCTCCCTCGCCCGGGGAGATCTCGTCCAGGCGGACGCCTTCCACCCGGTGGACCTCGTCGAACTCGTCGACGCGGCGGCCGACGAGACCGCGCGTCGCCACCCGCAGGCCGCCTTCACCGTGGACGCCCCGGAGGAGCTGCGGGTGCACGGCTGGGAACCCGGGCTGCGGATCATGCTCGCCAACCTGTTCGGCAACGCCGCCGTACACGGCCGCACCGGGCCGGCCCCGGCGCGCGTCACGGTCCGGCTCACGGCCGAGGGCGCGGCCGCCCGGCTCACCGTCGACGACTGCGGTCCCGGCATCGCGCCCGACGAGCGGGAGGCCGTCTTCCGGCGGTTCCACCGCCGGCGCGACAGCCCCGGCTCAGGCCTCGGGCTCACCCTGGTCGCCCAACAGGCCGCCCTGCACCGGGGCACGGCCGGGATCACCAGCCCACCCGGCGGCGCCGGGTGCCGGGTGGAGGTGCGGCTACCGCTCCCACGCTCCGACGCGCCGACCGTCGAACTGCCGTCCCACCGAGACTGGATCTCGGGCCCGGCCGGCTGAGCACCCGCGGGCCCGGTGCCCGATGGCACGGCTCGTCGGGTCCCGTCCGTGCCGCTTCCTCGGCGGTGGTCTCGCTGGTCGTTTCCACCGGTCGTCTCCGCTCGCCTCCGTTCGGGTCCGTTCGGGTCCGTTCCACAGGGATTCCACAAGAAGCCGTCCTACGGTCGGGGCGACCGCCCTGGGGCGGGCCGGTCCCTGTCCGGCCGCCCCAGGCCCGTAACGGAGAAAGGACGCCCATGCCTGCCGCCAACCGCCTGCCCACCGTCCGTGGGGCCGCCGTGCTCGGCATCATCGCCCTGGCCGGCTCCCTGCTCGCCGCCGTGCCCGCTCAAGCCGCCGGGGGCAACGGCGCGCCGGCCGGCTCGCCGACGGCCGCGTCCACGCCGAAGAGCGACGGCGCCAAGGGCATCTGCAAGCGGCTGCCCAAGACCGAGGAGCGGATCACCAAGGCGCTGAACCGCCTCGACGGCGACGCCACCGTGATCGGCTCGGTCGCCCGTCTGCAGCAGCGCGTCACCGACGCCAAGGCCGCGGGCCACACCGAGATCGAGACCTACCTCAACGGCCGGCTGACCAGCCGCAAGGCCCTTGTCACCACGCTGCAGACCCGGCGGAACAACCTGAAGTCCGTCGCGACCTGGTGCGCCGCCCACAACGAGGCGGCCGGCAAGTGAGCCGCCGCCCGGCCGCGGCACTGGCGGCCGTTCTCCTGGCCGGGGCCGCCTTCCTCACCGGCTGCGGCCCCTCCGGAGGTCACGGGGACGCCAAGCCCGGCTCCTCCGCCGCCGAGGCGGACACCGGCGCGGCCGACAGCGCCCAGATCCAGGACATGCAGCAGAAGCTGGACGCCGCCGAGAGCGCCGCCGACCAGGCGGAATCAGACGTGGCCGCCGACGACGGCTGACCGGAGCGGGCCCACGCGGGGACGCCGTCGGGGCCGTGGCGCGACCGGACAGCCCGGTCGTGGGGGACCGGGCTGTCCACCGCGTCGGCCCGGGCCCCGGGTCCGAACACTCCGCCAGGTCGTGCGTCACCCGACGAGTCCTGCCTGGTGGGCGGGTCAGCCGTGGCAGTGCACCGCGACCAGGACGACATCTCCGTCGAGGCCGTCCAGGTACTCGTTCACGACCCGCGTGTATGCGGCGCGGCCGTCCTCCACCCCCTCACCGGGCTCCATCCACGTCCCGTCAGGCAGCAGCAGGGCATCACCCGGCACGGCGTCGTCGCGGGCTTCCGCCACGTACTGCTCACGGCTCAAGGAGAACTCGCCGGGCCAGTGCCTGAACTCCTCGCTGCTCAGCGCCGCCCGGCGCCTAGCCTGTGCGTCGTAGTCCTCCTGTGTGCGGCTGATCGGGTAGCGGCTCTCGTCGGCCCGGTGCCGGGCCAGGAAGAAGTCCCAGGGTTGCGCCTCCGGCAGTCCATCGACGAGTGCCGTCCACCGGTCGTGGCGTTCGCCGGCCAGGGCTCCCTCGCGCTCGCGCAGCGCGTCGAAGTCGAGCAGGGCACGCGGTCCGCCGTCGCAGCCCATCGCCGCGGCCTGGCCGTGCTCGGCGGTTTCGCCGTACTGCCCGGTGATCAGCCGAGGGTCGCCGATCGCCTCCGGGCGGTGCATGAAGTGGGCCGACCACCGGCCCCCGACCCGGTACCCGTCCCACTTCCCGTTGGGGTTGTAGGCGCTCAGAAAGTAGGCCCGGTCCTCGTCGTCGACGTAGAGGTGGTTCTCGCTGCCCGGTTCGTGGCCGCGGACGCGGTGGAGGGTCTCGGCGACCTGCGCCCACGTCAGGTCGTCGCGATCCGGCAGCACGGCCCGCCGCCGGAGAGCTTCGACCCACTCGGTGCCGCTCGGGGCTGCGGCCTCGTAAGCCCGGTACGGCTCCACCTCCCGCTCGATGTCGAGGGAGCGAGGACGGCGGAGAGAGCGGCGTTGACGTCCTCCTGGGCAGTGGGCGGGAGAGCGGCGACAAGGGTGAAGTGCATGATTCCTTCCCGGAGTGAGCGTGTCTGCCGGCCGAGGCGGCGGTTTGCAAACGGGACGTCTGCCCGCACGGCCGCCGCTCGACGACCGACACCGCTGGGACGGCCGCCCCTCCCACTCGACGCCTGAAGTGATCGTACTGCCGGTCGGTCTACGATCGCCGCATGGTGACCGTACTGGTGAACGGACTTCCGGGCGCGGGGAAGACCACTCTCGCTCACGCTCTGGCACAGGAGTTGAGACTGCCGCTGTTCAGCAAGGACTCGGTCAAGGAGACCCTGGCCGATGCGCTCGGGGCGGAACCCCCGGTCGGCACCACCGCGCGCGAGTGGAGCAACGCCTTGGGCCGCGCTGCGGCTGAGACGCTGTGGACGCTGCTGACGTATGCGCCCGACGGCGCTGTGCTGGAGAGCCCGTGGCTGGGCCGTGCGCGCCGGTTCGCGATTGCGGGACTCGCCCGGGCAGGCGTGGACGAGGTCCAGGAGGTCTGGTGCGACGTGCCGTTGGAGGTCGTGCGACACCGTTTCACCGAGCGGGCCGCGAGCAGGCACCCTGTGCACCTCGATGACCAGCCGGATTCCGACGAGCGGTGGGAGTCGTGGAGCCGGACAGCCGAACCACTGGGCCTCGGGCCAGTGCATCACGTCGACACGACCCGTCCGGTGGACATTCCGCTGCTCGCGAAGCAGATCAGGGAGACGACCGGCGAAGGCCACGTGATCACCCCGTAGCAATGGCGCGGATACGGCCCTCCGTCGTGATCACTGCGAGTTCCCCTGCTCTGTCCGTGCTGCCCGTCAGTCGCCGATCGTAGTCCTCCTCCCCGCCCCCGCCCTGAGGGATTCCTCGCGCCGGGCCTGGGCGGCGATCAGCGCCATGTTCGAACGGGACGACCTGATCGCCCGCTCCGACGGCGCTCGGCGGGCAGCACGCCGGCCCGCCGTCCTTCGATCAGCGGCGCCAGGTCGTTCGCCGGCCTCGGCATCACGCCCGCGAACCCGTCCATCACGCCCCCACCGCGCGAGCCATCGGCACACCCGCACGACAGGACGGGCGGAGCCGGTCGGATTCGAACCGACGTGTTTCGGTTTTGGAGACCCAACGCGCCTGCCTCTGCGCTACGGCCCCGCCCAGGGCGCCGAGTGTAGCGGCAGGCAGCCGGACCGCTTCGGACGGCCACCGCGGAGCGGTCACCACGCGGCCTCGCGATAGTCCTTGAGGAAGACCCCGGACACCGGGTCGCCGGCCTCGCCACGCACGATCGGGTCGTAGACGCGGGCCGCGCCGTCCACGATGTCGAGCGGGGTGCGGAAGCCGTGCGCGGCCATCCGCGACTTCTTCGGCGCAGGGTTCTCGTCGGTGATCCAGCCGGTGTCGACGGCGCACATGTGCACACCCCGGGCGGCGAGTTCGGCCGCGCTGGTCCGGGTCAGCATGTTGAGCGCGGCCTTGGCCATGTTGGTGTGCGGGTGGCCCGCCGTCTTGTTGCGCACCTCGAAACGACCCTCGACGGCCGTCACGTTGACGATGTACCGGTTGGCGTGCGGCGAGGCCAGCAGCAGCGGCAGCAGCCGGTCGCAGAGCAGCGCCGGGGCCAGCGCGTTGACCAGCTGGGTCTCCAGCACCTCGGCCGGGTCCAGACCGCCGAGCGTGGCCGACCAGGAGTTGTCCGGCGCGGTGTCCGGCAGCAGGCCGGCCTCGTCCGCCAGCGGCAGCACCTCACCGGGCGACATCGCCGGGGCCAGCTCGGCGGCCGGCCACACCGGGGTGAGCTCGGGTATCGGGCGGAAGCCGGGCGCGAGCGAGACCCGGGCGCCGGGCGGGAGTTCGCCGTGCTCGCCGGCGGTCAGCAGCGCGTACGCCTCGGGCGGTCGACGCAGGGTCTGGGCGGCGTTGTTGACCAGGATGTCCAGCGGCCGGCCCGCCGCCCGCAGCCGCTCGCACAGCCCGAGCACCTGCCGCGGATCACGCAGATCGATGCCTATCACGTCGAGCCGGTCGAACCACTCCTCGCTGCCGGCTGCGGCTCTGAACCTGCGCAGTGTGTCGTGCGGGAAGCGGCTGGTGACGGTCAGCTCGACGCCGTCCCGGAGCATCATCAGAGCCAGCTGAAACCCGATCTTCACCCGCCCTCCGGTCAGCAGCGCCCGCCGGCCCCGCAGATCGGTGCGGAGCCCGCGCCTGGCCGCGTTGTCGCCGGCGCAGTCCGGGCACAGCAGATGGTAGAACCCGTCCACCTGGCGGTATGTCGACTTGCAGACATAGCAGCGCCGGGAACGGCTCAGCCGTCCCACCGGAACGCGGGCCGAGGGCACCAGCGTCAGTGGCGCGTCCTCCCGCCGGGCCGTCGCCCCGGTGGCCGTCGCGGCCAGCAACGCGGCGTCGGTCTCCGCCGCCACCTCCCGCCGGACCTGCTTGCGCCGACGGCGGCCCTCCCGGACGAGGGACTCCGCGATCCGCTCCGCGCGCAGCCGCACCGGGTCGTCGGCCGGCAGCGCGCGCAACCTGGCCACGGTGGCGCCGTACGCGGCCAGTTCCTCGTCGTCCACCGCGACCTGCTGCTGCACCGGGCCCTCCTCGACACCGTCACCACGGTGGCCCCGACCGGATTCGAACCGGCGTACTCCGCGATGCGATCACGGCGGCGGCTGCCTCTGCGCCTACGCCCGGGCGACGAGAGGGATGCTACCGCCCTGATCACCCTCAACAACCGGCGGGGTCCGGCGAAGCCAGGGAGGGGAATGTGAAGTGGTTCGGTCCGGCGGGCCCCTGCCGGAGCTGCCCGCGCGCCCCACCCGCTCGTGACGCCGGGGATCTGAGTTCAGGCGCTGTTGGGTGGCCCGCTGACCGGACCGTGCTGTGACCAGCCGTGGGCCCGGCCGTAATTCGCTTGACCTGGCCGCGGGTCAACGCTGGACTTTGGCCCGGCACCACGAGTCGTGGTGCCGGTATCCCGGGGAGGCAGCAGCAATAATGGAGATCCGTTCCACGACCGGCGAGGACCTCGACGTCTTCGTCGAGACACTCCATGCCGCGTTCGGGCGCTTCCCGGAAACTCCGGTTGACGGTGGCGGGCTCTGGTGGTCGGCGCTCGAAATGGACCGCAACCTGCTCGCCGTGACGGCGGACGGGCGGCCCGTCGGCACCGCCGGTTCCTACTCCTTCGAGCTGACTCTCCCCGGTGGCATCATCGTCCCGGCCGCCGGGGTGAGCGCCGTCGGCGTCCTGCCCTCGCACCGACGCCAGGGCGTGCTCAGCGCGATGATGCGGCATCAGCTTGCCGAGCTGCGGGCCCGAGGCGAGTTCCTCTCCGTACTGCTGGCCTCCGAGGCCCTGATCTACCGCAGGTTCGGCTACGGACCGGCGACCTACACGGCGCGGCTGACGGTGCCGCGCCACCAGGCCGCCCTCGCCGTCCCCCGGGTGCGCGGAACGGCTGACGCCCCAGCGACCGGCTCGGTCGAGCTGCTGCGGCGGGCCGAGTGCGGCGAGATCCTGGAAGAGGTCTACGACCGGTACCGCCGCGCACAGCCCGGCGCGCTGTCCCGGCCGCACCGCTGGTGGGCCTTGGGCGCGGGGCAGCCCCCGGTCACTCCGGCGCCGCGCTACGTCGCCCTCCACCGTGACGCCGACGGCGTCGCGGACGGGTACGCCAGCTACTCGCTGGGCGAGCCCGACACCTTGACGGTCGACGAGACGATTGCCACCTCCGACGCCGTCTCCACCGCCCTGGCCCGGTTCCTGCTCGGACACGACCTGGTCAGTCAGGTCGTGTTCAAGCACTTCCCGCCCGAGCACCCGCTGCGCTGGCAGCTTGCGGACTTCCGCGCCGGTCAGGTGAGCGGCGACACCGACTGGCTCTGGGTGCGGCTGCTGGACGTCCCGCGTGCACTGACCGCGCGTGGCTGGTTCACGGACGGCGAGCTCGTCCTCGACGTCGACGACCCGTTCCTCGGCGAGCACGGCCGCCACCTGCTGACCGTCCGGGACGGCAAGGCCGACTGCGTCCCGACGGACCGGGAGCCCGACCTGTCCCTGGACGTGAGCGACTTGGGCTCGGTCTACCTCGGCGGCACCGCCCCGAGCACGCTCGCGCGTGCCGGACACATCCGGGAACACCGCCCGGGCGCGGCCACCCTCGCTGACGCCCTCTTCCGCGCCGAGCGGTCCCCGCACTGCCTGCACTGGTTCTGACCGCGCGCTCGTCGATCCTGCACAGGTCTCGTCGGTCGGGCTACAAGGGGGCTACGGCGGTGCTTGCTTCCTGCGCGAGGGGTGCTCGTCCGCCATGGCCACCGGTCGGGGCGGATGCTCCCGGCATGGCGTCGTGCCGCGCCCGGGCGCGCGGCACGACGTGCTTCCGGCAGGACCTGCACGCTGGGCGGCTGAAGGCGCGATGGCCCCTTCGGATCCGACGCCTTCTCAGCCGCCCGCGATGCCCAGCGCCTTGCGGACCTCGCCGATCAGCCGGACGTCCAGACCGGGCACGGTCATCCGGTTCTTGACCAGCGCGAAGGAGAAGCGGTTCGCCGGGTCGGCGCAGGCCGTGCTGCCGCCCGACCCGCTGGTGCCGAAGCCGCCCGCCGGGCGCAGCGGCGTCGGCGCGCCGTCCCCGACCACGAAGCCGCGGCCCATCGTCCACGGGGCGCCCAGCATCCGGTCCACCCCGCTCGTCCATCCGGTGGTCGCCTCCTTCAGGGTCGCCGCCGAGAGCAGCCGTACGCCCTCCAGCTCACCGCCGCAGGCCAGCGCCGCGTACAGGCGGGCGACCCCGCGCGCGGTCATGATCCCGTTGGCCGGCAACGCCGTGCGCCGGAAGTCGGCCCGGTTGGCCAGCCCGGCCACCGGGAGCACCCCGCGCGGGACGCAGACGAAGAACGGCGACTCGGGCGGCATCCGCTCCAGCCGCGCCGCCCAGCCGCCGTCGTAGCAGGTGGCCACGCGCGGCAGCAGGTGCCCGGGGACGTGGAAGAGCAGTTCGTCGCCGATCCCCAGCGGTCCGGCCAGCTCCTCGCTCAGCAGCTGGTCGCAGGTCCGGCCGGTGGCGCGGCGCAGGATCTCGGCCAGCAGCACCCCGTACGTCCAGGCGTGGTAGCCGAGCGCGCTACCGGGCTCCCACCTCGGCCGCTGCCCGGCCAGCCAGTCGGCCATGGCCGGCAGGTCGAGCAGCCGCTCGGGGGTCACGTCCGACGGCAGCTGCGGCAGGCCGGCCGCGTGACCGACCACATGTCCCAGCGTGACCCGCTCCTTGCCCGCTGCGGCGAACCGCGGCCAGTACCGCGCCACCGGTGCCTCGTACGCCAGCACCCCCTGGTCCACCAGCACCGCGACCAGGGCCGCCGCGACGCCCTTCCCGGTCGACCAGGCCGGCACCAGGGTGTCCGGACCCATCGGCCGCCCCTCGGCCAGGTCGGCCGTCCCCGCCCAGGCGTCCACCACCAACTCGCCGTCCAGCCAGGCGGCGACCTGCACCCCGGTCTCCTCACCGGAGCCGGTCAGCTCCGTCAGGATCGTCTCGACGCGCCGCTGCGCCGGATTGTCCAGCACCGTGCCGGTCCTCATCGAATGTTCCTCCGTCCGCTCCTCGGGCCCGTGATCGCGGGCGCCCCGCTGACTCCAACTCGGATGCCGGCCGAAACGATCCCGGCGGTCACCGGCGCCGCGCGGATGACCGGGCGCGGCGGGAGGGCTCGTCGAGGACGAGGGCGATGACGTCGCCCGCGTCCTGATGACCGACAACCTCGGCCGAAATCACCGCGCGGAGACGCCCCTCACCGTGCGCTCTCCACGTCACCTCGGGCACTCCGGTCGGTAGCACGGGATGGCCGGGCGCGGGGATCCGTGCCGGCGGCGAGGTCCGCGACCTTTCGCGCACATCATCGACATGGTCCCCACCAGGTGCCGGCCGCCCGAGGTGTGAGCCGATCACGGTCGGGATCTGCGCGCGTCCTCGCCCAGCCGAAGGTCTCCGGGACCGGACGGAGGCCGGCCGCGGCCACCTGAGGGGCCTGGCGGCCTGCGCCGACGCGGGATCACCCGTGCGAGCTGACCAGGTGGCGGTGGAATCACTCCCGGCATTTCCTGGAGAAGGCGCGTCGTCAGGCGGCCGCCCCCGCCTCTGCCAGAGGACCCGACGCAGGGAGCATGCCATGCCCAGCGATGAATCCGAGCCCGCTTCCGAGTCCGCCTCCGAGTCCGCCTCCGAGCCGGCTTCCGAACGGACAGGGGACAACGGTCCGCAGCAGGGCCGGCCGGACGGCGAACCGCCCAGAACCGGCCCACCGCCACAATCCACGCCCGAGCCCGAGCTCACCAAGGGCGAGCGCACGGAGCTGGACGAGCTGCGGCACCGGCTCACCGCACTCGAGGCATCAACGCCACCGCCCAGGGCGCGCCACCATCGCCTCCGTACGTCCGGCTCGGTCGTCCTGATCGTCATCTCCTCCCTGCTGGCGTTGCTCGCGGTCATCGCGGTCTGGACCAATTCGATCGTCGGCGACACCGACCGGTACGTCGCCACGGTCGCACCACTGGCCAGCAACCCCGACATCCAGGCCGCGGTCACCAACCGGGTCACCACGGAGGTGCTGGCCCAGATCGACGTGAAGGCGGTGGTGGACGAGCTCTCCCAGGCTGCCGTCCAACAGGGCGCGCCCCCCGAACTCGGCAAGCTGATCGGCGGCCTGAGCGGACCGATCACCAGCGGCCTCACCCAGCTGGTCAGCAGCACCGTGAACAAGGTGGTGACCAGCGATCAGTTCGCGGCCCTGTGGGTCGACGCCAACCGGGCGGTGCACGCCACACTCGACAAGGCACTGACGGGCAAGGGCGGCGGCGCGGTCTCGCTGGAGAACAACCAGGTCGCCATCGACATCGGACCGTTCGTCGCCAAGGTCAAGGACCAACTGGTGAGCTCCGGCTTCGGACCCGCCGCGAAGATCCCGGAGGTGCACACCAGCTTCGTGGTCTTCGCCTCGAAGGACATCGGTAAGGTCAAGAGCTACTTCCGGGTCCTGGAGATCATGGGCGCCTGGCTGCCGATCATCGCCGTGCTGATCGCCGCCGCCGGTGTGTTCACCGCCGTGAACCGGCGCCGCGCCCTGATCGGCGCGGCGCTCGGGGTGGCCATCGCCATGCTCCTCCTGGGAGTCGTACTGACGGTCTTCCGGTCTTTCTACCTCGACCACCTGCCGCCCGGAGCGTCCCAGGCCGCAGCCGGCGCGATCTACGACACACTGATCCGTTTCCTGCGCGCCAGCGTCCGCGCCGTGGGCGTGACAGCGCTGGTGACGGCTCTCGGCGCCTTCCTGATCGGCCCGTCCAGGGTCGCCGTCGCGATCCGCAACGCGTGCAGCTCGGCCATCGGCGCGCTGCGTGAGGTGTCAATGGCACACGGGCTCCGTCTCGGGCCGGTCGGCCGCTTCGTGAACCGGTTCAAGCGCTGGATCGGGGCCGGGATTCTCGTCGTGGCGGCCGTCGTCCTCGCCACCTGGAGCTACCCGACCGCAGCCGTGGTGTTGTGGATCGTCGTCGTGGTACTGGTCGGTTTCGCCATCCGGGAGTTCCTCGACACCGGGCCGGCGGCCTCCCGCACCTCGCCGGCCGCCGCCGGTAGCGCGAGTGCCCCGCCACCGGGTGATTGAGCCGGCGCAGCCAGTACCCGGGGCCCGCGATCCGGCGGAGGATCCGCGGGGCCGGACCTCTGCGGCGCGGTCCCCGAACGGCCTGATCGCCGTCCGGTCGGGAGCCCCGGCAGTCCCTGGGATCAGGGGCGGACTGCCGGGGCGGTGCCGACGGGCGGGGGAGACATCTATCGGCTGGGTGGAGAGATGACGGTGTCGGTGACGCAGGTGTGGTGGCCGCACTCCGCGGCACGGTCGGTGACCGCGGCTTCGGAAGCGGCGACCTGTGCCCACTCCGGCCCTGCGCATGCGCAGGTACGGGCCATGAGGCCATCGCACCCGTCGGCCTCTCCTGGCGGAGCGAGCCGATGCTTCGGGCCCGGTTGGGCCCACCTGACGAAACGGGTCGATCCGTTACGCGGGCGTGGCGAAGACCTGCGTCCACCAAGGACCATTGGCACCGAAGTTGATGCCTACGCCGATGGCGGTGAAGTGGCAGTTGAGGATGTTCTCACGGTGCGGCGGGCTGTGCATCCACTCGTCCACCACGTGAGCCGGGTCCGGTTGGCCGTAGGCGATGTTCTCGCCCCAGAGGCTCCATTGGTAGCCCGCGGCCTCCAGCCGGTAGTCGGCGTGGTGGCCTTCCGGGTCGGGGTGCTCGAAGTAGTGGCGGGCAACCATGTCGTCGGAGTGCATCTGGGCGGCGGAGTGCGCTTTGGCGTCGACCGTGA
The DNA here is from genome assembly GCF_044457565.1 of Kitasatospora sp. NPDC050543. NCBI lineage: Bacteria > Bacillati > Actinomycetota > Actinomycetes > Kitasatosporales > Streptomycetaceae > Kitasatospora > Kitasatospora sp. NPDC050543. The sequence continues at coordinate 20,182 of NZ_JBITGZ010000028.1, forward strand.
GCGGGCCGCAACCGGCCTTGGCCCGCTCGACGTTGGTGAGGTCGGCGACCTGCTGGGCGAACTGCGCGGCGGTCCCGGTGGCCGGTGGCGTGCTGGTGACAGGCGCTGGGCCGCGGGACGGACTTGCGGCGGTCGCGGTCGCGGTCCCGGTGGCGGTCCCGGTGGCCGGTGGCGCGCTGGTGACAGGCTCTGCGCCGCCGGACCGACTGCCGGTGCTCGCCGTGGCAGCCGGTTTGGCGGACCGGGCGGTTGAGCTGCTCCGGCCGGCGCTCGCCGGGGTGGAAGGCGAGGCGGCGGCCGATTCCGTGGTGCCGGCCGCAGCCGTGGCCGACGGGGTGGTGGAGGCGGAGGGGGACGCAGTAGAGGAGATGTCGCCCGGGGTACTCGGCGTCGATGGCAGATCGCCGGTTGCCACCGCCGCCCGGGCCGGGTCGCTGCCGCCGGAGTGGGCGGAGGACATCACGCTGTACCCGGTTATACCGACCACGACGAGTGCCGCGGCCGCCGAGACAACCGCAGCGCGGCGGCGGCCGGAGGCGCCGCCGCGCCGTGCCGCGCGCCGCGGGCGCGCCCCGGCGCCCGGCAAGGGAGCGAGTGCGTTCTCATCGGCCCCAGGGCCCTGTCCTGGCCCTTCCCCCCGGTAGCGCGGGGTGGACCTGGTGATGTCGTCGTTCACGGTGGTCTGCTTCCTGAGCGGATTCGCGTCGGCGTCTTCGTGCCGACACCGTGGGAGACCGCCAGGCAGAACCCGGACAACGAAAACACTCGGCCGAATTTCCACAGCGGGATTCCTGTTGTCCGCCGCGCCGTGACAGGTCTCCTGTGCAGGGGGGTCCGTGCGACCCGAGACGAGTGAGGACAGCGGATGCACAGCGAAGCCGGCATAGGCACCGAGGCGGTCGCGGCCGCGTGCGCCGGGGACGAGCAGGCCCGGGAACGGCTGATCGCCGGGTATCTACCACTGGTCTACAACGTCGTCGGCCGGGCGATGAACGGCCATCCGGACGTGGACGACGTGGTGCAGGAGACCATGATCCGCGTCGTGGGCGGCCTCGACGGCCTGCGAGAGCCGTCCTCGTTCCGCTCCTGGCTGGTGGCGGTCGCGATGAACGAAGTACGCCGCAACTGGTCGACCCGCACCGGGCCCACCTCCGCCCTCGACGCCATGGAGCAGCTGGCCGACCCGGCCGGGGACTTCGTCGGGCTCACGGTACTGCGCCTCGGCCTGTCCGGGCAGCGCCGAGAGGTCGCCGAGGCGACCCGCTGGCTGGACGAAGGGGACCGGGATCTGCTGTCGCTGTGGTGGCTGGAGGCCGCCGGCCGGCTGACCCGGGCGGAACTGACCGCCGCTCTGGAGCTGTCCTCTCGGCACACGGCGGTGCGGGTCCAGCGGATGAAGGAGCAGTTGGAGGTCAGCCGTACGGTGGTCCGGGCGCTGGCAGCCTCGCCGCGTTGCCCCGAACTGGCAGAGCTGGCCGGAGCCTGGGACGGGCGGCCGAGTGCGCTGTGGCGCAAACGGATCGCCCGGCACATCCGGGCCTGCGACGCGTGCTCGGTGCTGGGCCAGGACCTCGTGCCGGCCGAAGGACTGCTCGCCGGACTCGCCCTGGTGGTCCCGCTGCGCGGCTTCGCGCCCGACGGGCTGTTCACCGGCCCGGCGGCGCCCGGCGCCTGCGGAACCGTTCCCGCGACGGCTCAGCCGGCAGCACCGGCCGCGCAGCTCCCCGCGAACGTCGCGCGGTCCGCACACCGGACCGGAACCCACCACGGTCGCGGGGGTCCCGCGAAGGGTTCCCGCCCGCGCGGTACCCGGCGGGGCGCGCGCCGCCTACGGAACGGCGCCCGGATGGCCGGTGTGCTCATCATCACCGTCGCCGTAGTGGGCGTCATCCGAGGGCTCCCGAGTCAGGGCGACGCTCCGCGGGCCGCTCCCGCCCCGATACCGACGTCCGCGATCACCGAGGCCCTCGCCGCGGTGCCGGCCGCCTCCGCCGGTCCGGCGTCGTCGGCCGCCCCTCCCGGTCCGGCGTCGTCGGCCGCCTCCGCCGATCCGACGCCCACCCCGAGCGTGACCCGGCCGCCGCGCAGCCTGGAACAGCAGCTCGTCGACCTGATCAACGCCGAGCGGGCCAAGATCGGCTGCCGTTCGCTGCACATCGACCCCAGGCTCCACACGGCTGCCCAGCAGCATTCCCAGGACATGGCCGCCCACCGATACTTCGGCCACCTCGATCAGGAAGGCAGCCGAGGGGACAGCCGGATCACAGCGGCGGGCTACCAGTGGAGCAGGTGGGGCGAGAACCTCGACCGCAAGAGCAGGACACCCGGGAACGTGCTGAACGACTGGCTGGACGGGGCGATCCACCAGGAGAACATGCTCGACTGCCGATTCACCGACGCGGGCGTCGGTACCGCCCCCGCCACCGATGGCCTGCTGTGGACCCTCGACCTTGCCTCCGCCGGCTGAACACTGCAGTGTTCAGGCCCGGGCACGGCGGTCCAATGACCACCGTGCCCACGGCTGTCCTCCGACAGGTGACCTTGAGCGTCTGCCAGGTGACTTCGACGGCCGGTGAGGGGACCGGTCATATCCCGTAGGACGTTTCGACCTCACCCACGATGTCCCGGGCCGGCTCAGGTCCACATCCTTCTTCATGATCATCAACTCTCCCTGTCAGAAAGACCCTTGAGCCGGGGGCACGTTGCCGTTGGACGGGGCATGCTCTGTGCGCGTGTTGCCCGGTGCGCAGCGGGCGGCGCGGTAACCGATGAGTGATGGGGGAGTGGTGATGGATCCGATCTCGGCAGCCGCGCTGGCGGCTCTGGCCGGGGGTATCGGCGGCGAGGCCGGCCGACAGGCGTGGACGGCGTTGAGTGCGCTGATCCACCGCCCGTCCGCCGTGCCGAGGCCGACGGCGAGGCCGATGCGCTCGTGGTGAGTTCCGGTGAGGCCGAGCTCACGGCGCTGGCGCAGGCCCCCGGCGAGTTGGAGCGAGCCCAGCGGTTGAGCACGGCCCTTGCTGTGCGCGCCGCCCTCAACGCGGAGTTCCGCCTCGCCCTGGAGAGCTGGTGGCAGCAGGCGCAGTCGGTGCGTACCAGTGAGGGGGCGGTGTCGAACCAGGTCAGCGGCACGCAGTACGGCCCCGTCGTCATGGGTAGGGACTTCTCCGGTCTCACCATCACCGCCCACGGCTCGGCCGGTCCTCCTGCGGTGCCCGCCGACCCACACGGGCCGACGCGCCCTGGCCCAGATGGCGCTGCGCCTTCCGCCACGGGTTGCTCGCAAGAGGATTGAGCGGACGTCGCCGACGGGAATCGGCTCACGCCGTCCCGGCAAGGCGACGCTGCAGTTCGGCGTGGCGGAGCTGGTACGTGGCGCCGACCTGCCGGAGCACTCCGCGTCGATGTGCGTCCGCGAGGAACGGCATCAGCCGCCACGGCACCTGGCCGCGTAGGGCGAGCCACCATCGGGCGAGCGTGAACGATCCGTACCTGGCCTGGAGGAAGCCCCCAGGCCAGGCCGGTCGCCAGCCCGTCGGCCACCCCGGTCAGGGCCCCCCGCCACGGCCCCAGGAGCGTTCCGATGACGAGGGAGGCGGCGATGCCGATGGCGAGGCCACCCGCCATGGCGGTGGTCCAGAACGTGGCGCGGTCCTGGTCAAGTACGGTCTGCGGGTCCGCCGCGGCCGTCGCCTCGGCCGGTTTGGCCTCCAGTCCTGCGCCGAAGGAACCGCCGGCGGCTCCCACCAGGCCCGACAGCAGGCCGTTGAGCAGGCCGGCCTGCAAGGTGATCGCGATCCCGAGGGCGAGACCGCCGCCTAAGCCGATGAGAATGCCGAGTGGTGACCAGCGGAGTCCTCGCGCCGGAAGGCGGCTGTGGCCCAGGGTGACCACGCAGGCTGCGGCGATGGCGAAACCCACGCGCCACTGGCGTCTGACGGCGGACGCGAGGTCGTCCGCGGCCTGGGCCAGGGCCGCGTCCCCGGTCGCCCTGGCCGGCGGATCGACGAACGTATTGATTGTGACGCCGCCAGGAAAGTCCCGCCCCAGGACGACGGGTCCGCCGACCCCCGAGAACTGGTTGTTGGTCTCCCCATCCCCCGTTCGCCCCTCCCCCCTGCGCATCCCGCTCCACGAACGTCCCCTTCGCCCGAAAGCCCCTGCCGCGCCCCGCAGCCGCCTGCACGCTGCCCGCCGACCACCGCGCACGCGGCTGACGAGTACGGATCAGGCTACCCAGTCACTCCCAACTTCTGAGACCCACGCACACTTGGTGACCACCGGCGCTCTGTCGGGCCGTACGGCCCCGGTGTCGGTGGGCTCTCGTACCTCCGGCCCGGTAGAGGTGGTCGCGGATGTTCTCCACTTCGACGTCCAACAGGTAATTGCCGTCATCCATGAGGCCGCTCTCCTCTGAGGTCCCCGAATGATCCGCCGCACCGGCCGGGGCAGTCGCCTGGCGAACGGTCAAGATCGCAGGCGGTGGGCCTTTGCCCTGGCTCCCGCTGACGGCCGCTGCCAGGCGTGCTCCGGCCGCACGCAGGTGTGGGTCGCCGCCGTAGACCTCGTCGCCGGTGACCCAGGCGGCCGGGACGCCGCAGCCTGACCACACCTCACCCGATCCACAACTCTTGACAACCGCTCATGTTCCCTGAGAGGAGTGGCACTGCACCACTCCCACGAACGGCACCACACCCCGAAGGGAGCGATCAGCACATGACCAAGCCTGAGAGCGCGGGATACGACTACGACGTCGTCATCAGCGGAGCCAGCCTGGCCGGCAGCGCCGCGGCGATCCTGCTCGCTCGACGCGGTGCCCGCGTCGCACTGCTGGAACGCCGCTCGGACCCCGAAGCGTACAAGGTGCTCTGCACCCACTCCGTCCACGCCGGCGCCTACCCGGTGCTGGACGAACTCGGCCTCATCCCCGCTCTGGAGGAGGCGGGAGCCGTCCGCAACGAGGCCCGCTGGTACACCCGCTGGGGGTGGATCGAGCCGAGGGCGGCGCCGGCGGGCCCCGAGCTACCGTACGCGTACAACATTCGGCGCAGCACCCTCGACCCGTTGATCAGGTCCCGTGCGGCGCAGACCCCCGGCGTCGATCTGCTCCTCGGCCACCGGGTGACCGGGCTGGTCCGGGAAGACGGGCGAACCTTGGGGGTGCGCGCGTCGACATCACAGGGCGAGCGTGAGATCCGGGCCCGCCTGGTGGTCGGCGCCGATGGCAAGGACTCGGCGGTGGCGAAGCTAGCCGGGGTGCCTGCTCGGCGGTACGAGAACGCACGGTTCGGCTATCTCGCACACTTCCGAAACCTTCCGCTGCACGGCGGGGTCGGTCAAACCTGGTTCCTCGAGCCCGACATGGCGTACGCGTTTCCCAATGACGACGGGGTGACGGTCATCGCGGTGCTCCCGGACAAGAAGCGGCTGCCGGCCTTCCGGGAGGACCTGGAGGGCAGCTTCATGGAGTTCGTCCGGGCCCTGCCCGAGGCACCGCCCATCGACTCGGCCGAGCGCATCACGAAGATCATCGGCAGTGTCAACTACCCGCTTCACAGCAGGAAGCCGACCGCACCGGGGGTCGCGTTGATCGGCGACGCCGCCCTGACCGGCGACCCCCTGTGGGGAGTGGGATGCGGGTGGGCTCTGCAGTCCGCGCAATGGTTGGCGGACGCGGTCGCCTCGGCCGCAACCGGCCGGGGTGACCTCAACAGGTCGCTCGCGATGTACGCACGCAGGCACCGGCGCAGGCTGCGCGGGCACCAGTACCTGGCCGCCGACTTCGCCACTGCCCGTCCGTTCAACACCTTGGAGCGGCTGATGTTCTCGGCGGCAGCGCGCGATGAATCGGCGGCGCGGCACATGCATCTGTTCGCCTCCCGCCTGATCGGTCCGCTGCGCTTCTTGAACCCCGTGGCACTGGCCAAGGCTTCGGCCGTCAACATCAAGCATCGCGGGGCGGCTGTGCCACCCGCGCACCTGTCACGCACGGGGTCCTGACGGGCTCCCCTCTCCTCGCCGTCTCCCGCATCGCTGCCCGGCACCTGGAGGTCGAACGACTCCGGATCCGGCTTCACGAGCCGAATCCCGGCGCCGGCGGTTGCCCGCAGCGGGCTGCGCGTCCTGCCCAACGCACCGGACAGCCCGGTCAGCGGCAGCGCGTGACAACCACCCGAGGCGCTTCTGTAGTCAGCCGGCGGCGGTCCACCGCCCTGGCCCGGTGCGATCACGCCATCCCGAGCGCTCAACCCTGGGTCTGTATCCTCACGCGTGCGTCCCGCCGGCGTGATGCCGCCGTACCTGCGACGACATCACGCGGGCGACCGCTTGCCGGGCAGCCTCACGGCCGTCGGGGCGTGGTGCCGGCACCCGAGGGCGTGCCAGGTCCCGGCCAGTGAGCGACTCGGCGCCGACAGCGGTCCAGTCGGCGCGGCTCACCGCGGCGACGTGGCCTACCACGTCGGGCTGCTCCTCGGGTTCGCGCCCCGGCTCGTCCTGGCCGTCGTCGGCGGTCAGCCGCGCACGTGCAGCCCGAAACCGGTGCGGCCCGCGGGCTCCAGTCCCTCCTTCAGGTGCAGCGAGGGGATCTCGTAGTCACCGAAGTTCTGTCGCCGGAACGCGATCGGCTCGGTCGACTCCAGGGTGAGCAGGCGCTGCTCCCAGGCCTTGGCGACGTCCGGGTAGTCCTCGCCGGTCAGCCGGTCGGTGCCGTGCAGCACGAACGGGGGCAGCACCTCGATGCCCGGGTAGTAGAGGATGCCGTGGTGGATCGGGAACAGCAGGTCGTCGATGGGGCCGTTGATCCCGCGAGCGGAGTAGTGCGACTCAGGGCCGCCGACGGTCACCGACAGCAGGGCCTTCCGGCCCGCGAGGGTGCCTTCGCCGAAGCGCTCGCCGTATTTGGTGTCGCTGTGCTCGCCGACTCCGTACGCGAAGCGGTAGGTGAACACCCGGTCCACCCAGCCCTTGAGGATCGCGGGCATCGAGTACCACCACAGCGGGAACTGGAAGATGATCGTGTCGGCCCACAGCAGCTTCCCCTGCTCGGCTCGGACGTCCGGGGTGAGCGTTCCGGCGTTGAAGGCCCGGCCCGAGTCCCGGGCGACCCTCAGCGGACTCGAGGCGTCGGGGCCGTAGTCCGTGGCGTCCACGACCGCCTTCCAGTTCATCGCGTACAGATCGCTCACCCGTACCTCGTGCCCGGCGGTCTCCAACGTGGACACCGCGAGGTCCTTCAGCGAGCCGTTGAGCGACTTCGGCTCCGGGTGGGCGTGGACGATCAGCGTCTTCATGGGAACTCCTTCGGATCGGATGCCTTCGACTCTGCCCGCCGCGGCGCCCGGTGTTCAGGGGCGCCACTTCCGTCGGACGGGACTTCCTGGTATCGGCAGGACCACCTTCACGAGCGGCAGCGCGGCCATACTGGGGGAATGGACGATCTTGCGGGATTCCTGCGGACCCGGCGTTCCCGGGTCGACCCGGCGGCCGTCGGCATCCCCACCGACAGCCGCCGCCGGGTCGAAGGGCTGCGCCGCGAAGAGGTCGCGCACCTGTCCGGAGTCAGCGTCGACTACTACGTGCGCCTGGAGCAGGGCCGCGCGACCCAGCCCTCCGAGCAGGTCCTCGACGCGCTCGCCCGCGTCCTCGGCCTCGACGAGACCGAACGCGGGCACCTCTACCGGCTCGCCCGGCAGCGCCGCCGCCGCGCGAAGGCGCCGGGCGGGCGGGTCCGGCCGGAGCTGCTGCGCGTCCTCGACCTGGTCGCCGACGCACCCGCGCTGATCATGGACCACCGCCTGGACGTGCTCACCGGGAACCGCCTCGCCGCGCTCCTCTACGGCCGGCCGATACCGGGCCTGAACACCGCCCGGCACATCTTCCTTGAGGAGGCCGAGCGCGGCCTCTACGCGGACTGGGAGCAATGCACCCTCGACGTGGTCGGCCACCTGCGCCTGGCCGCCGGCAAATACCCCGAGGACCCCCGCCTGGCCTCGCTCATCGGCGAGCTGGCGATGGGCAGCGAGCGCTTCCGCCGCCTCTGGGCCCGCGCGGACGTGCGCGCCCGCACACACGGACGCAAGGCGTACCGGCACCCGCTGGTCGGACTGCTGGAACTGCATCAGGAGAACTTCGCACTACCGGACCAATCAGGCACGGAACTGCTCGTGCTGTCCGCGGCCCCCGGCAGCCCCGCCGAGGACGGGCTGCGCCTGCTGGCGGGCCTGGGCGCGGACAGCGGTGCCGCGCATCCCACGGTGAAGGCTCAGGTCCGCTAGGTGGACGAGCGATCGATGAACTCGATTGGTTGCTGCTCCCGTTGGTACCGATGAGGGCCCTCCGGGCGGGCGCCGGGTGAGCTGCGGCCCGGGTGCCCCGTGCGGCTGACGAGGCCCGGTCCCGGCCAGTCAGGAGTAGACATGAACAAGATCAAGGCCGCCGTCGCGGCCGCCGCCGTCCTCGCCGGAATCGGGCTGAGCGCGGCTCCCGCGTCGGCGGGTGACATCGGAGACACCCCCGCGCACTGCAGCAACAAGCAGTTCGGCGGTACCTTCCTGTGCGGCGGTGACTACGGTGAGGGCGGGACGTACTTCGGCTTCCGGGACGGCACCAGCGAGATCTTCGTGATCGGAACCGACCACGCCGTGTGGACGCGCTGGACGACTGGCAGCTCCGGCAAGCTGAGCTCATGGACCTCCATGGGCGGCTATTTCACGAGCAAGGTCGAGATAACCCGCCAGACCATTGGTGGCGCCTTCACCATCACTGCACGCGGTAGTGACTACAACCACATGTGGTCCCGCGACCGTGGCCAGAACGGGAACTGGAACGCCTGGCACATCGACGGGCCGCCGATAGCGGGCACCGGCAGGTCCTGATCGTGGTGGGGGAGCCCCGGAGAATCGGTCCATGACCGCTCCGGGCTCCCTCCTCGTGCGTCGGCCGCACAAGGGCATGGCCCGCGTGTTCGTGACGTGGATCATCACCGGACCCTGCAAATCACCTGGTGCTGACCGCAGATATGGCCGGTCCCCTCACGCTCGTCGACGTGAAGGACCCGGCCATCGGCGTACGCGGGCGTGACATCGGTGATCAGGCCGGCGGGGTGATTCGATCCCAGGACCGGATCACCCTCACACGGTGTTCATCAGGCAGCGCTCTTCACGCTGAGGTCGTCCAGGACGATGCGGGGCTGGGCGAGCTCCTGATCGTCGCCGGCCGGCCGCGTGGCATCGACCACCTCGGCAGTCCGCTCGTAGCGGGTGACGGCAAGCGCTCAGGTCTCGACCTCCTGACGGCCTCCCGGATACACGGTGGTGCGCAGGGCGTTGAGAAGCGCGACCGAGCGTCGCAGGGGCGACCCGGAAGGAGTCAGCCCTCACGGTGGCGCCGCGGGTGGCGACGCCGGCGGCCTCGCGCTGCACCACCCCCGGTCGGGCCGGGACGAGAAGGGCTGCGACTGGGTGTGCGACTACTGCAGCAGGCCGCGGAGAAGTACGAGGCGGCGTACCAGGCTGGGCAGCCTTGATTCATTGCCGGGCCGGCGGTCTCGTCGGCCCTGCCTGAACGCGAGGCGTCCCACCGCGCGTGAGTCAGGGTGGGGCGCCGTGGTGTTCGGCGGGCGGGAGCGGCCGCGTCACACCGGACTCTGCGCCCAGTGGGAACCGGCCGAGACCAAGCCCGACCACTCCGACTGCATCCACCCCCACCGCACCGCTGACGGTTACGCCGACTGCGACGGCCGACCCCCTCCAAGGAGCAACGCATGGCCATCGAGCCTGACCAGAGCTACCATCGCCTCCCCGCCGGCCCCAGCAACCCCCTCATCCGGCTCCGCATCATGGCCGTCGGACCGAACCGCGCCGAAGTCTTCCACCTCAACAGGGGACGCCGCGGCGAAGTCCTCCGCACCGCGCTCCACGAATGTCCGACCACCAAGGCCGGCCAGCCCCGTCGCACCGGCTACGCACTGGAGACGGAGTGACCACCACCGACATCGCGCGGCCCATGACCGCCCCCGCCCCCGTATCCGGTCTCGCCCAGGACCTCAGCCACGTCTACTGCTGCATCCCCAACCGCAGCATCTGCGGCCTCGACATCAGCAACCTGGCCCTCGACAACTTCGACACGGCGGACTGCGTCGTCTGCGCGGCCGTCGAGGACACGTCGGAGCCCTGCAGCCCCACCTGTCTGTACGCCTGATGGAGGAGCAGCGACCGACGAGTTGCTCGCCGAGTTGCTCGCGTGACAGCGGCGGTTGAGGTCCCGGCCCAGCCGGACGGCGGCGGAACGGCTGTTGGGTACCACGAGATCCCTACGGCAGCAGACTGGCATGGACCGAACCGCAGGCCCTGAGCGGGCAGGGCTGGCCCACCCGCTTGGTTGAGGGCGGTCGCCGGCGCTGTGTCAGTGGGGGTTCCTGGGCCGCACGTGTGAACGTTGACGATCTCGTGTGGCAGGTGCAGTACTACGGCGGAATCCCCCGCTGACGGTGGGATCTCTCCTCGAAATCGGGCAGTTGGACCTGGTGGTGCAGGCGGCGCGCGAGCCGCGAGCGTGGAGACTGCTTCTACGCGGAGGGGCGGTACGCGAGCTGGTGCGGGGCCGTTTGCCGCCGGTGTAGGTCATGTCCTGGGTGTGGTCGGCGGCGTCGGTGACCCGGGAAGCTCGTAGGCGCGCTCGCCGGCTGCTGTCCGTCGTACGCGGCGGCCGGACCACCCCCGAGGACCGGACCACCCCCGACACTGAGACGCCCGTGGCCACGGACCAGGACATCGAAGCCACCACCCAGTAGCAGACCCAACAGCAGGGCCCCGCCGGAAGAACAACCCCGGCGGGCCCTGCGCGTATATGTGAGTACCCGCCAGGGCGCCCGCGGCGTTCAGGTCAGACGCAGGTGTGGTCCCCCCAGGTCTGGTACGAGCCTGCGGGACCGGCCTGGAAGTGGGCCACCGCGCATTGGAAGTTCTGGCGGATCTCGTTGCCCACCGTGTACTCGAACGAGGTTGGGTAGCCCGCCCAGCCCGTCTCGTACCTCTGCCCAGCCCACCACTCACCGAGCGCCCCCCATACCGGGAAGGCCCCACTGCGCGGAGACCAGTAGATCATCCCCCGCTCGAACTCCGACCGCCGTCCGAACTGGTCCGGGTTCGTCAGCTCGTTGGAGACAGGACAGCCGAGCACCCCGCCCGGGCCGCCCAGGTGCGTGACATACGTATGCTCGATGGCGCCCACGACCTCGAGGCCCTGGTCGCAGTAGCGCGTGGCCTGCGCCGGCGACGCGGCCGACATGACGAGCGCGCTCGCGGAGAGGGCCAGCGCGCCCGCCGTTGCGGCGATCCGGCGTCGAATCCTTCGCCGGACGAGTGTGGTGTTCATCCCGCCACCTTCTTCCCTCTTGGGCCGATGAGCTGTGGGCACCTGCATTCCCCCTGCGAACGGCAACATGCAGACGCGGGTGGGGCGCACCGAAGCGCCCGCCAACCCCGCCAACCCCGCCGACCCCGCCCACCGCAGGGCGGTGCTGCCGCGCTGGGGGAGTGGTGCGCCGGCCGGCGGTGAGATCGGCTCGGACAGCTGGTAACAGGCGCGTATTCGGACCGTGTCGTATTCCCTCGTCCGCGTCGTGATCGCGCTGTGGCGCGGGCGGGCGCCGGACCTGGTGGTCGTCCAGTGCGCATTGGCCCTTCGCGCTCCGGAGACAGTGAATGCTGCTCCCTCCGGGGGCGGGCCGGATCTTGCGGGCCGGGCGTCCCGGGCCGGGCCCGGCCCGCCGTTCTGCCGGGCGGTCAGCGGAACCGGTGCAGGTTCTCGCCGAGGAAGGCTCCCAGGGTGCGCGGGGCGTGCCCGGTGAGGCGGAGGAAGGTGTCGTCCGGTGTCTCCTTGCGGACCACCGCGAGCTGCTGGATCTCCACCACGTGGGTGGCCAGCCAGTCCGGCATCCCGGCCCGGCCAACCAGGTGGGCGTGCAGCTCGGACGGGCCGAGGTCGAGGTAGCGGATCGGCCGGTCGAGCAACTCGCCCAGCAGTGCGGTGAGTTCCGGGTGGCTGTAGGCCTGCCCGCCGGTGAGTGGGTACGTGCCGCCGGTCACCTCCGGGCGGGTGAGGACCGCGGCCGCGGCGTCCCCGATGTCCCGGACGTCCACGTAGTTGCACCGGGCCTGGCCCGTCGCGCCGTGCACCACCCCGGCGGCGGCGATGCCGGGCGCCAGGAGCAGCAGCTTCTGCATGAAGGCGTACGGCCGCAGGATGGTGGTGGTGATGCCGGTGGACCGCAGCCGCTCCTCGACCAGATGGTGGCCGCGAGAGACGGCGACGGGGGAGTCCGGTTCTGCGGCGGGCGCAGAGACCTTGACGATGTGCCCCAGGCCGCAGTCAACGGCCGCCTCGATCGCGTTCAGCTCGTACCGGACCTGGTGCGGGCCGTTGGCCATGGTGAGGAAGAGCTGGTCCGCGCCGCGGAAGGCCGCCCGCAGGGACTCCGGGTCGGCGGCGTCGGCCGGGAGGGGCGCGGTCCGGGCGAGCGTGTGCTCGTCGAGTGCGGCGGCCAGGCGGGCGGGGTCGCGGCTCAGGGCGCGGCTCGGTGCGCCGAGAGCGGCGAGGCTGCGCAGGGTGGCACCGCCGGTGGCGCCACCGGCGCCCATGATGACGATCATGACGTCTGCCTTTCGGGTCGGGGTGCGGTGGGGAGGTGGGCCTCCGGTGCGCGGGTCGGGCGGCTGCCGCGCCAGCGCCAGGTGGTGATGGTGGCCGCGATCGCCGAGGAGACCGGCAGGTCGACGGGCAGCCGACGTGGCCACGGGCTGTGGGCGAGGGCCGGGACCTGCGGCAGCCAGCGGGCGGCGGCGAGGCCGAGGGCCAGGCCGAGCGCCGCGGCGGCAAGGCCCAGAGCGGCGGCCGCGAGCGAGCGCGGGGTCCGGGCGGGCCGGGTGCCGACGGGACGACGCCGCAGCGTGGCGCCGAGGGCGGCGGCCACCAGGGCGGAGGTGCCGCCGATGGTGGTGAGCGCCGCCGCCACCAGCTGCGGCTGCCGGGTGAGGGCTCCGCCCAGACCGGCCGTCACGGCGGGCATGGCGTAGGCGACCAGGACCTCGCGCCACAGGACGAAGGGCGGGGGAGCACCAGGAGCCTTCTTGCTCATGGGTTGTCCTCTCTGCTAGGTGCTTAGGTGCCTAACTATTGGGCTTGAAGGGAGGCGGGCCGGCTATCGGCCCGCCTGAGTGGGGTCAGTCCTCGGTGAGCGCGTCGATGCCCGCGACCACCCGGGCCAGCAGGTTGAGGAAGGTGGTGCGTTCCTCCGGGGAGAGCCCGCCGACCAGTGCCTGCATTCGGGTGAAGTGTTCTGGCGCCAGGTCGCGCAGCTTGTCGGCGCCGCGCGCGGTGAGGATCACCACGTTGCCGCGCCCGTCCTCGGTGGAGGGTCGGCGGGCCACCAGACCCTCCCGCTCCAGGCCGTCGACCAGGCCCGTCACGGTCGCCCGGGAGACGCCGAGGCTCGCCGCGAGCTGGGAAGGCGACTTCTCGCCGCCGTGGTCCTCCAGGTCGGCCAGCAGTCGGTAGCGGCCGGTGGAGAGGCCGAAGCGGCCGAAGTGCACCTCGCCGGCCTGGCCGATCCGGGCGCCGGCCGCCATCAACCGCGCCGCGACCAGGACCGCCTGCGGGTCGGCCGTGAGGCCGTAGCGGGCGATCTGGCGGCGGGCCTGGTCGAGGGTGGGGGCGATGAGGCCGGTGTCGGGATGCTGGGTCACGAGAAGTAATATGGCACCTAATCAGATCTCGGGTCAAGTGGGCTACGAGGTCACGGCGCCGAACAACGGAAGTCCCATGGAGCCTTCGATGCCGCCGCCGAGCGCGCCGACCCAACCGGCGGGCGCGGTCCGGGTGTTCGGCGGGGTTCATACACGATCTTCGACATGGTCGAACCGGTGGGGGACTTCGAGGTCCCACCCGTGGTGTGGCACTCCCCGTTGTTCGCCGAGATTCGCGACTGTCTCGCGGACGTCATCGCCTGCACCAACGACCTGACTTCGGCAGGCAAGGAGGCCCAGACCGGCGAGGGCGGCAACAGCATGCTGCTGATCGCGGAGAGGCACGAGGGGCTCACCCGTGCTCAGGCCTTCGAGCGCCTGCGCGGTGTGGTGCACGCACGGTTCGAGCGGGTCCTGGTCCTTGAGGAGCAGGTCGGCGACTGGGACGCGCTGCTCACGGAGGACGGGCGCCGTGACGTGCGGCGGTATCTGCAGGGCCTGCACGACATCGTGGCGGGCGACAACCGCTGGGAACGTGTCAGCGGCCGCTACCGGTGACTGCTCTGTCCGTGTTGACGCCGATGCAGGCGGCCCGTGTGGGCGCGGAGTTCGGGGACGGGGGTGGAACGAGGGCAGGCACGGCTTCCGGGTGATCACGAGGTGTCGAGTTCCTGACCACCGCGAGGGAAGACCGTGCCTGCCCGCTCATTGCTCACCGGTCACGCCAGCATCGCCGCGGGACTCCGCCGTCACGCCCGCGACGCCACCCGACCGCTCACCTTGCTGGGCATCACGTGATCAAAACGGACAGATCCTCTGAATGACGCCGCCCTGGTGAGTCGGCGTGGGCGAATTCACGTCACGGAAAGTTCGGTCCCGCCCGGAATGGCGACGGTATCCACGGCAGGAGATCAGGTGAATTCTCGCCCGGTGTCCGCTCCGCCGGTTCGTCACAGGATTTCGATGGAGTCGACCTTCGGCGGGCGGTTCGGGAACGAGATGTCGGTCCACCGCGGGATCTTCACCGAGTCACCGTTGGCGTCGTAGTAGATAAGGTCGTTGTTCCCCGTGTAGATCCGGTCGACCCACCAGCCGCCGAAGGAGGTCCGGCCCCCGTTCGCGTAGCAGTCCACACTCTGGTCGCCTCCGTTGTGCGACCAGATCTTCAGGAAGTTCTCCCCGCCCTTGCAGGGGATGTGGTCGATGGCGAAGGCGTTGCCGGACGGCACGGCCACGGTGAACGCGGCCGCTGCCGCGAACGCCACGGTCACGGAACTCACTACCTTCTTCGCTTTCGAGATCACGGATTCTCCTCAGCCGAATGGAATATCGAATCGGGAGTCCACTTCGCAACAAGCTCCGGTTGCGTCGTGCCCGATCAGTATCTCGACTGCCACTGCCGCGGTCAATCGAGTCCACCGTAGGCTAACTATTCTCGGTCATTTCCATTCGAACGTTCTGCACACTGTGGGGCTCGCCGTTCTGGTGGGTTGCGAGTGATTCCATGACGAACCATCCGGACGGCCGCCCGAGGGGTGGCCCCCGGCCGGATAACCCCCGCCCCGGCCTGGGGCGACGAGTCGTTCGCCCGCCGGCCGCCGGCCTCGCCGACCAGGCGCGGCACCCTCCGGGAGGGCATCTGGCCGGCGGATGGGGGTTGAGACCGGTGAGTTTCAATGACCGAGTCGAGCGGCCTGCGGAACCGGCTGGGACGGGGTGAACTGCCGCCCGTCGCGCAGGGAGCCCAGAGCTCGTTGACCTTCCGGCGTGCCAAGGCGATCAGCGTTTGGACGTGGCGGCAGCCCCGGCACGCATCTTGAGCTGGAAGTCGCGGCTGGGTCCGTCCTTGATGATGCTGGTCTGCGCGGACCTGTAGAACGCCCTGTGGACGGCTGCTGCTCCGGCTTGACATCAAGTGGACGTGAAGTTCCAGGATGGCCGTACGCGCTCCGAGGCACGGAGCGGGCCGATCACGAGGGAGAGTCATGCGCGCGGTGTGGTTGCGGGAGTTCGGCGGACCCGGGGTGCTGGTCGCCGGGGAGGCGCCGGATCCGGTTCCGGGGCCCGGACAGGTGCTGGTGGAGGTGGCGTACGCCGGCATCACGTTCGTGGAGACCCAGTTCCGGGCGAGCGGGCGGGGTCCGTTCCGGGCGGAGCTGCCGATGATCCCGGGCAACGGTGTGGGCGGAGTGGTCGCGCAGGTGGGCCCGGGTGTGGACGCGGGGCTGCTCGGACGGAGGGTGGTGACCGGCACCGGCGGGTCCGGGGGTTACGCGGAGCGGGTGGCCGTGGCGGCCGACGGGTTGTTCGCCGTCCCGGACGGGCTGGCGCTGGACGAGGCCGTCGCGCTGCTCGCCGACGGGCGGACCGCCGCCATGCTGATCGACGCCGCCGGGCCGGGTCCGGGCGACCGGGTCCTGGTCGAGGCAGCCGCGGGCGGGGTCGGCAGCCTGCTGGTCCAGCTGGCCGTGGCGGCCGGTGCCACGGTCGTCGCGGCCGCCGGCGGGCCCGGCAAGCTCGCGCTCGCCCGGGAGCTCGGTGCGGCCGAGGCCGTGGACTACCGCGCGTCCGGTTGGGCGGAGGGGACCGACCCGGTGGACGTGGTGTTCGACGGGGTCGGCGGCGCCGTCGGGCGGGCCGCCTTCGGCCTGCTCGCCCGGGGCGGACGGATGGTCAGCTTCGGCCTGTCGAGTGGTGAGTGGTCCGGCATCCCGGAGGAGGAGGCCGAGGCCCGCGGGGTGACCCTGCTCGGGCTGCGGCCGACACCCGGGGCCGTCCGTCGGGCCACCGAGCTGGTCCTCGCCGAGGCCGCCGCCGGACGCCTGCGCCCGGTGATCGGCCTTCGCCTTCCCCTCGACCGCGCGGCCGACGCCCACGCCGCCATCGAGTCCCGCGCCACGACCGGCAAGACGCTGCTGGCGCTCGCGCCGGCAGCCGCGCGGTAGCCCGCCAAGGAGAACGTGCTGATGGCTCTGGCCCGCACGGCCGACTTCGACCGGCATCCGCAGCTGACAGAGGGGGCCGGCGGAAGCGCTGACTCACAACCGGCTGGGTCGGGTGCCCCTGGGTGCCGAGGTGCGTTCCTCAGTCGTTGAGCAACTGCCATGCGGTGAGGGCGAGCCTGGCCCGTACCAGTCCGGTGGGTTCGGTGAGTTCGATGCCCAGGGTCTTTGCGACCTGTTCGAGCCGGCGGGCGACGCTGCTGTGGTGCAGGTGGAGAAGGTCAGCGGCCCGGCGCAGCGAGCCGGTGGCGCAGTAGGCGTCCAGGGTCTCCAGCTCTTCCGGGTTGCCGGCGATACGGGCGATCGCGACCACGTCGGCGTTGTCCCGCGCGGTGTCCGGGGGCACCTGCGCGAGCAGGGCCAACGCCGCCGAGCACGCAGCCGAGCTCGGCATCGACCCGGAACGGATTGCGGTCGGAGGTCACAGTGCCGGCGCGGGGCTCGCGGACGCGGTGGCGTTGCGCGCGCGTGACCAGCAGGGGCCGCCGATCCGCTACCAGCTGCTCAACCAGCCGGGGCTCGACGACCGGCAGGAGACCTGGTCGGCGCGGCACTTCACCGAAACGCCCTGGATGAACCATGACAAAGTCACCGCACTATGGCGGCACTACCTGGGCTCCACGCCCGCCACGCCGTACGCCGCCCCGGCACGTGCCGCCGATCTGTCCGGCCTGCCACCCGCCTACATCGCGGCCGCGGAATTCTGCCCGAGTCGCGACGAAGGCATCACCTACGCGCTGCGCCTGCTGCAGGCCGGCGTGTCGGTCGAGCTGCACCAGTGGTCCGGCACATTCCACGGGTCGCAGGCGATCCTGTCCGCCGAGGTCTCTCAGCGGCAGATCGCCGAACTCGGCGCAACCCTGCGCCGTGCCCTGGCCGAGTGAGGCGGTCGCGGCCGACCAGGCCGGTCACCCCCGTGCCCACCACCCACGGTATGCAGGACCACCGCAGGAAGGACGTCCCGGTATGACTGTCACCCCGATCGATCTCTTCGCCTCCTTTCTCCACCTTCACCAGGACGGCCAGGCACACGCCGAGCAGCCTGTGTTCGACCCCGAGCGGGACGGCTGGCAGCTGATGGCCTTCCGCGTGGAGACCGACGCCGACGTCCACGCCGACCACTGGGAAGTCCACCCCGACGCGGAAGAAGTCGTCTCGTGCCTCGCCGGCGGGATACGCCTGTGCTTCCGTCCGGAACACCCGGGCGAAGAGGCGGAGGAGATCAAGCTGACGGCTGGAACCGCCGTCATCGTGCCGCGAGGACGATGGCATCGCATCACCCTGGACGTCCCCAGCCAGATCATGTCCGTCACCATGCCGCGAGGCAGCCGCCTCGAGAAGAGGACCGAAGCCTGACGGCGCTTCCTGAATTCGGCTCCTCGCGTCCGGCGGCGCTCTGACCGGCCCGGCGAGCCGGACGGCCTCGGCGACGGCCCGGCCCGGCCTGCGCTGGCCGGGCCGGGCTACGTCCGGACGGGGGCGAGTGACGACCCGAGCCACCCAGCAGCCGGTAGCGCCGCTCGACGCACCGCGTTCCGCTACCAACTCATCGATCAACTCGGGGGCGGGGGAGACCCGGGCCGGCACTCCCGACGCGATCCGGTCCGACGACCGGTCACCCGCCGACGACTTCGCCTGCGGCCCGGACCCCGCACACCCCATCCAACGGCCGTCAGGGTCAGTGGGTGGGCGGGGCCCAGTCGGCGGGCAGACCGGACTGGGCGAGGACGGCGTTGAGGCTGTAGTAGTCCTGGTCGGAGGCGATCCGCTGGTGGTTGTCGAGGTCGAGGAGAGTGGCCATCGGCACGGCAAAGGGCTTGGGCGCGCCCTTGAGATGGCCGGAGTAGACGGCCTTGATGGTTATGTGGTCGCCGTCGCGGTACACGGCCCGGACGGTGACCTGGACGTTGTCGATGAGGTTGTCGGCGCGTGCCTTCCAGCCGGCGATCTCCTGGCGGCCGTGGAAGGTGACGCCCACGGCCTGGTCGGTGTAGGTGCCATCGGTGGTGAACAGGGCGCCGAGCGCCTGGGGGTCGGTGCCGTTCCAAGCGGCGGCCCAGGCGGTTACGGCCTTCGGCAGACACCGTTCGGCGGGCTGCGCGGCGGCGGCAGTGGTGCCGAGCGCGGCGCAGACGGCCGTGGCACCGATCAGCGCGGTCATGGCACGGGGCGGGCTGAACTTCATGGTGAGACTCCTTCGGGTGATGGTGTGTCCGGTGATGGGTCAGCGGATGCGTACGGCTGGGTGGGGGATGGTCACAGCGGGCCGCTGGCTGAGGTCAAAGGGGCTCGATCCGTTCGACGACTGGTGGTCGAAATCCCTGAGCAGTTCCTCCTCAAGGGTCAGGATCAGCCCCGCGGAGGTCACCGCGCCCGGAGCTGGGTGACCGGCGCCAGGGTGACGGAATTGATGCGACGTCAGTCATGAGGATTCGTCTCGTTGCGGAATGCGGCGGGCGGCGCCTTCCCCGGCCGCGTGCGTCGGAGGTTCATGGGGCACAGTCTCGTGCGGGACGGTGTCCACTCTCCAGGCCCGGCAGAGGCGGTGAGTGTCCTCTCCTGTCCACGCCTGTCCACCCCGTCCTGATGCGATCATTCGGGCGAGACCGGCCATGCCCCGGCCCGGGCCGGCGTCCATGCCCCGGGTGGCCGGGTGGTGGCGGCGCAACGCTGCCGGGACAGGGGCCCGAACGCCGGCCGGCGGAGTCGCGGTTGACGCGGTTCTCCCTGTCGGGGAGTCCGCGTCGTCGGCGGGCGCGGGAGGAGCCGACGGTGAGGGTGTGGACGGCGTGGTGGACGAGGCGGCCGATCATCGCGGCGGCCACGACGTCGTCGGAGAAGGTCTCCGGTCACGGTGACGCCCCTCAACGAGGTGCGCGGTGGGCAGGGAAGGTCAGGTGGTCGAGGCGGGCCAGCGCGGACCGGAGTCGGGATCGTGGCACCACACGTACTGCTCGTCGCGCCGGACGGTCATGCCGTAGTCGTAGACACCGGGCTGCTTGTGTTCGACCCAGGCTTTCCAGGCCGTATCGAGCTCGTCCGCCAGTCGGCGGGGGCCGCCCTCATGGACGAGGACATCGCCACCTGACCGGGCGGACAGCGAGGCCCAGGACGCCTGCCGGTCGTGGAGCCAGGCACTGGTGCCGTCCTCGTCGACCGACGTGGTGATCAGAACGTCCGGAAGGGCCACTCGTAGGGTGAACAGCAGGTCCCAGTCCGCGTGCAGCGGCTCCAGATCCCGGCTGAGGAGGCTCTCGCGCTCGGCGGGGGCCAGGCCGCGCACATCGCGGAATGCCGGGGCGGGCCCGCTCTGGTCACGAGAGGGCATGAACTGCGCCAGGCCCTGCATCCACCCTGTGGCCTGTGACTTGTCGTCGGCGACGGTGAGGGCCACGTGCCCGAGCCGACCCCAGGGGGTAACGAGCCGTCCACCCGGGACGCACTGCTCGATCCACGCCCACGGCACGCGCTCGACGGCGTAGGTCGCGATCACCCTGTCGTACGGTGCACGGGCAGTCCAGCCGGCGAAACCGTCGCCGACCTCGACGTGCACCTCCAACTGCGCCCGCCGCAGGCGTGCCCGAGCGGCGGCCGCCAGGGCGGGGTCCACCTCGACGCTCGTCGCCTGGCCCGGACCCGCTCGGTGCGCGGCGAGGGCGGCGTTCCAGGCGTAGCCGGTGCCGAGGTCGAGGACGCGGTGGCCGGGCTCCAGCAGCAGCGAGTCGAGCATGTCGACCACGACGCCGGTGCTGGAGAGGCTCGATGTCGCCAGCCCGTCGGTCACTTGGGTCACTGCGGCGTCGTCGAGGCCGGCGTACAGCTCCCGCGCCCACATCTCGCCGTCGCCGTACCGGTCCACCGGCACGTACGTGTGCCCGTCCCATCGCCACAGCCGGTCTGGCGCGAAGCGGTCACGGGGCAGTGCGGTCACGGCGTCGCGAATCCAGGGGGACCGTCGCGGCCAGGCGCCGCGCGCGTCCATCGCCGCTTCCAGGTGGGCCCGCCAGCTGGTCAGGTCGGCCGAGCCGATCACCGTCACGATCGGCCGCTCTACTTCTTGTGCTTGCCGTCACCGGGCGGTGGAGGAGGGACCTGACCATCGGAGTTACCGGGAGGCGGCGTCCCCTGACCCGGATCCGGCGTCGGCTTCTCGTGCTCACCCACAGCGGTCTCCCCTCGATCCCGGCTACCACCGACCGGGCAACCCCGATCCTGTCTCAACCCCGCCAACCCGGCAAGAGCGCGCCAGGGTGGCACGCCGGGCGCCCGTTTGACTTCGCGAGCCCCCGGCGTCAGCCAGCGGGCCCTCGCCGCCTCATGCCACGCCACGACGACGAGAGGGCCGACGCACCCCCGCCCGCATCCGACGGAGGTGGCGCCCGCCTTCGGTGACGCGACCATGCTGTCCGGGCCTGTCCTGCGGTCAGCGGAAGATCGCGTCGGCGGCCTTCTTGAGTGAGCTCGGCTGTTCGGGCCGGCGGGGCGCTGTGGCGCGGGCCTCCAGCATGCGGGCCCCGATCTCCTGGAGTTCTGTGCGGCCCAGGGCGTCTCGCACCTTCGGGAACCAGTCGTGCTCCTCTTCCTGGATGTGGTGCCCGACGTTCTCGATGAGCACGGTTGCCTTCGCGTCGAAGCGCTCGTCGTCCGGCTCCATCACGTCGAGCTCGGCGCACAGGAGGTCAGCGACGTGGTGCTCCTCGAAGGACTCCAGGATGTCCCGCTCCAGGGCTGGAA
Source organism: Kitasatospora sp. NPDC050543 (assembly GCF_044457565.1). Classification (NCBI taxonomy): domain Bacteria; kingdom Bacillati; phylum Actinomycetota; class Actinomycetes; order Kitasatosporales; family Streptomycetaceae; genus Kitasatospora; species Kitasatospora sp. NPDC050543. The sequence goes on from NZ_JBITGZ010000028.1 coordinate 41,663, forward strand.
CGCGTTCGCGGACTGCCGGGTACATGACCTCGTTCTCGATGAAGGTGTGGACCGTCAGCGCCTCCACGATCTTGCTCACGAGGTCTGCCTTGACCTCCGTGGCGTCCTCGTCCGCGGCTTCGAACGCCCGGAACAGGCGGCGCACCTCCTTGTGGTCGTCCTTGAGCAGAACAATGGCGTCGGTGGACATGGTTCCTCCGTAGCACTTGGCGCAGCTTTGCGTCTGCCCACCCGGCTCGGGTGTGGAGAGCTGCCGGGCGGGGGCTTCGGGACTCGGCCGCGGCGTCGTCGGGGTCATCGGGGTCATCGGGACTGCCCGGGTTGCGGCCGGTGCCGAGCCCGGGCGATGTCGGGTGGGCTGCGCGGGGCGCGTGGTGTTCTAGCGCCATGGGTCCATCGCCTCCGCCAGGGATCGGCGTGCGCGGAACAGTCTGCCGCGCACCGTCTGCTCGCTGACACCGAGCGTTCGTGCGATATCGCCGTAGTGCATGCCGTGCAGTTCGCGCAGGATCCAGCAGGCCCGCTGGCCGGGGTCGACGCCGGCCAGTGCGTGGGCGAGTGCGCGTGTTGCGGCGTGGGCCTCGGCGGCCTGCTCCGGCGCTCCGCGCGCCGGGAAGGCTGCGGGTTCGGGCCGGACGTCGAGGGGGACGGCGGCCACGGGACGGCTGCGCAGGAAGCTGAGGCAGCGGTTGGTGACGATGCGGTAGAGCCAGGTGCGGAACGCGCCGTCGCCCCGGAAGTCCGGCAGTCGCCTCCACGCGCTGAGGAGGGACTCCTGGACAACGTCCTCGGCGTCCTGCCGGTTGCCGGTCAGGTGCCGGGCGAGGGTGAGGAGGACGGCGCTGTGGCGGCCTACCAGGACGGCGAAGGCGTCGTCATCGCCTTCCGCCGCGCGGACCGCGAGGAGCTGGTCGCTGACCGAGCCGGTGCGGTCCGGGCGGGTCGCGGTGGACGGGGACGGGAAGCGCCCGGGCGCGGCCGTGTGGCCGCGTCGGGCGTGAGGCGGGGGAGGTCGCTCGCGGACGCCGGTGGCGGTGGCGGTGGTGTGAGGTTCTGCTGTGCTCATCATGCTGTCCGGTTGCCGATGCTGTGTACACCCCCTCCTTCGTCTCTTCGTCTGTCCGTGATGCGAGCAATCATGCCGAGGGCGTGAGGATCGTGAGGATTGCGTGGGGGCGGCGTCCAACTGTTCGGCGGCCCGGGACGGGTTCGCACCGAGCGAGGTCGAGGAGGCCTGCCATGACGGACACGTCCAGCAGCTTCCCGCAGGGCGACGGGCGCGCGGCAGGCGACGGCCTGCAGGGTCGCGCCGGCGCGGACCGGGTGCCCGAGGAGCGGGGGAGGACGACCATCGCGGACGGTGTCGTGGAGAAGATCGCGGGCACCGCCGCACGGGACGTTGCCGGCATCCACGCGCTGGGCGCTGGGATGTCCCGCACCCTGGGCGCGGTACGTGAACGCGTTCCGGGTGGCGGACGGGCCAGCGTCCGGGGCGGGGTGAAGGTCGAGGTGGGCGAGCGCCAGGGCGCCGTCGACCTCGTCGTCGTCGTCGAGTATGGCGTCCCCATCACCGACCTGGCGGGCGACGTGCGCGTCAGTGTCATCTCGGCTGTGGAACGCCTGACCGGCCTGGAGGTCGTGGAGGTGAACATCGCCGTCGACGACGTCCACCTCCCCGACGAGGACGACGACACCGAGAGCCGCGTCGCCTGACCCGCAGCCGCCCGGCCCCCGCCGCTGTCCGCACCCCGCCGTGATTCGGGCGACCCGGGCGACACCGAACAAGGAGCATGTGAGATGAGCACAGCCGCACTCGGTCTGCTCGCGGGAATGGCACTGGGATTCGCCGGATACTTCGGAGGCTTCTGGGCCTTTCTCCTCGTCCTCGTCCTCGGCGTGGTCGGCCTCGTCATCGGGCGCCTCCTGGAGGGCGAGGACGTCAGGGACTGGCGCTGACCCCGATCAGAGGACCGGCGCCGATGACCCCGCAACCCGTCACGCCGAGCCTGCGCGGCGCCACCGTCATCCCGGAGCGAGTGGTGGCCAGGATCGCCGCGCGGGCCGGCCGGGAGGCCCTCTTCGCGCAGCCGCACGCCCCCGTGCGGCTCGCACCGCCGACCCGACGCGTCGGCGCACGTCCATGGCGGCTCCGCCCGCATCAGGCTGGCCGTCGAACTGCCCTACCCGATCGATCTCGCCGCAGCCAGCCCGCGAGCTGCAGCGCCAGGTGACCCAGCGCGTGGGACGCCTGACCGGACTGGAGGTCACCGAGGTCGCCCTCGTGATCCGCTGCCTACTTCCCGAGGGCAGCGACGGCCGCGTCGGCTGACCCGCAGCACACACTCCCGTCACCGGGCTCGTCCCCGCGGAACACCGCCGGGACGAGCCGCCCGCCCACCACCACCAGATCTCAGGGAGAGCCGGCATGACACACCAGCACCCGGCCGTCTCCGACCCGGACCCCGAACCCGCCGCCGCGCCAGGTGGCCCGCCCGGCAACGCACCGCGCGGCAAGCCCACGGGCGACACCGATCGCGGCCGTGCCAGGCACGGCCGTGCAACCCCGCGCTGGTGGTCCGAACGGAGGGTTCCCGCCGCGGTGGCGGCCCTCGTCGTCCTGGCGACCTGCGTGTTCCTGCTGTTCGACGTGGCCCGGGTGCGCACCGGCCACACCGCAGCCGCTTGGCGTAAAGCCCTCGCCGACGAACTCGCCACCCGGCCGATCAACGACCCCTGGGTCATCACCGGCGCGGCAGTGGCAGCCGCCCTCGGCCTGTGGCTGATCATCCTGGCACTCACCCCCGGCCGCCGACACCTCCTGCCCATGGCGGCCTCCGACAACCCGGACGCGCCGCAGGCCGCCCTCGACCGCGATGGCGCCGCACGACTGCTGCGCGACGCCGCCCTGCGCGTGCCGGGCGTCTCCCACGCCGACATCAGGGTGCGCCGGCGCCGCATCAGCGCCCGTGCGCAGGTCGGCTTCCGCGACCTGGACACCGTGTACACCGAGGTGACCGAAGCACTGACCGCGCAGCTTCACGCCCTCGCCCTCGCCCGGGTGCCCCGGCTGACAGTCCGAGCCCGCCGGCACGGGCCGTGACCGTGGTGCCGCAGCGACACGGACCGCGGGCCCACCCGAACAGGAGACGACCTGATGAACTCTCACTCCGTCCTCAACCGGGCCTTGCTGGCCGTCGCCGGGCTGGTCCTGCTGGGCGGGGGCCTGCTCGTGCTGACCGCCGGTCTGGACCTCTACCGGCGCTGGAGTCTCGATCCGCCCGCCGACTGGCCCCTCACCGGCCCGCACGATACCCTCCTGCCGGCCCAGGACCGCACCCGCTGGACAGACGAGGGCTGGTGGTGGCCGACCGTCATCGCCGCCCTGACCATTCTCGCAGCCCTGGCCCTGTGGTGGCTCCTGGCACAGCTGCGCCACCGGCACCCCCGACGCCTGCCAGTCGGCAACCCGCCATGCGACGGCGTCGAACTGTACGACGCCGCACTCAACGACGCGCTGGCCGCTGACACCGCCCGACTCCCCGGCGTCCACCAGGCACAAGCGAACCTGACCGGCCACGCCCATCGTCCCCACGCCCATCGTCCCCACGCCACTCTCGACGTCACCCTCGATCCGGACGCCCGCCCCCGCGACGTCGTCCACGCCCTGGAAATCACCCTGCACCGCGCCTGTCGGAGCCCCGGATGGGAGCAACTCCCCGCCCGGGCCACGCTGCGCGTCGCCTCCCATCGGCCCCACCGCGCCGAGTGACCCGCGACGGCCAGGTCACGCAGATCCTCTACTTGCGGGGGAGGCGGGGGGCCGGGCCGGCGCAGTGGCTGACTGCGAGGACCTGCCGGCGGACCGGCTGCGGGTGCTTGGTCCCGACCACCCGTACACCCTGCTCACCCGCTATGGCTCCACCCTGCCCGGGCACCTCCCACTTCGGCCTCACCTTGCCGCGATGGGCCCGCCTGCCTGACATCGAGTGTGGCTACGCACTGCCTCTCCTGGACCGGTTGGGGTGTGGCCGGCATCGGCCGTGGCGACTCGTTCGGCTCGGCCGGCCGGTCCTCACGGCCGGGTGCGGGTGTTCGGCTCGGCCAGCAGGCGGTAGCTTCCCCGGTGGCTGCGCACCACGCCTGCGGTGGGGTGCGGGAAGTGGGTGCCGAGCAGTAGAGCGTCGGTGTCGGCCAGGCCCGCGAGGAGCTGGTTGCGGGTGCGGATGGCTCGGTCGGGGTCGATGTCGACGCAGCTGGTCAGGTGGGGGTGGGACAGCTGGACGGGGTGGTGGATGCTGTCGCCGGTGATCAGGGCTGATCGGTCGGTACCGCGGATCTCGACCGCGACCTGTCCGGGCGTGTGGCCGGGGGCGGGGATCAGCCGTACGCCGTCCGCCACCTCGTGCCCGTGTTCGGGGACGTCGGCGAGGTCGAACCGGCCGCTGTCGCGGACGGGGTGGACGGAGTCGCGGAACATCTGACGGCGGCTGTCGTCCATGTCGGCGGCGGCCCAGTAGTCCCATTCGGTCCGGCTGGTCAGGTAGCGGGCGCGCGGGAACGTCGGTTCCCAACGGCCGTAGCTGAGACGGGTGTTCCAGCCGACGTGGTCGGTGTGCAGGTGGGTGTTGATCACCAGGTCCACTGACTCGGGCGGGAATCCGGCAGCGGCGAGGCGCTGGAGGTAGTCGGTGTGCAGGTCGTTCCAGGCCGGGTTGGCCCGGGTCTTGGCGTTGCCGATGCCGGTGTCGACCAGGATGCGCAGAGCGCCGATCTCGACGGCGAAGGTGTGGCTGGCCAGGTGGGGCGTGTCGGCGTCGGCGAAGTCCGGGCGCAGCCAGGGGGCCTCGTCGATGACCTCCCGGGTGACCCCCGGGAGCAGCCAGGGGCCGGTCTGCGGGGGGAGGGCGATCTCGTCGATGCGGTGGATGACGACGTCTCCGAGGTCCCAGCCGGTGGGGGCGGCGGCGGTGGTCTCCGGTTGCGCGGTGGTGGGGGTCATGATGGGTCCTCTCGGTCTGTTGCGTGGGTGCCGGGCGGGTGTCCCGTCCGCTGCCGGGCGGCAGGAGCGGGGGTGGTGGAGCGGGTCGGCTGGAGCGGGTCAGTGGGCGCCGGCCTGGTGGGCGCCGGCCCGCCGGTTGCTCAGGGCCAGTGAGGCCAGGGCCGGCAGGAGCAGCAGCACGATGGCGGCGGCGTACAGGGACACGGCGGTGCCGAGGCCGTAGCGGTTGGTCAGTGCTCCGGCCATGATCGCCGGGCCGCTCATGGCCAGGTAGCTGACGCAGTAGTAGGCGGCGAGGGTGCCGGCCCGCTCTGCGGGGGCGGCCGCGGGGAGCAGCAGGCGCAGTGCGCCCTGGTTCACCGCGCCGAAGCCGGCGCCGGCCAGTACGGTGCCGGTGAACAGTACGGGCAGGCTGTGCAGGTGCAGGCCGCCCAGGGTCAGCAGGGCGCCGGGCAGCAGGGCCGCGGTGCCCGCGGTGCTCACCGTCAGGGCCTGTCGCCGCCGTACGGCGCCGACGGCCAGGGTGGCGCCGGCGGTCAGGGCGAAGAAGACCAGGCCGCCGGTGGCCTGCGGGGCGTGCGGCGCGATCAGGTGGGCGAGGGAGGGGCCGAGTGAGGAGTAGAAGCCGCCGAGGGCCCAGGCGGCGATGACACTGGGCGCGATCATCAGCAGCACCGGGCGGCCGGCCGGGGCGACGGAGATGCCGGGCAGCAGCGAACGCCAGACGCCCTGACGCCGCTGGGCGGTCTCGGCGGTGAGGGCGAGGGCGGCGGCCTGCGCGGTGAAGAGCACCATCAGCAGCAGGTAGACGGTGCGGGTGGGCGCGGGGGCGTACTGCACCAGGGCGATGGAGGCCAGGACACCGGCCGCCATGCCGGCCACCGGGGTGAGGCTGTTGGCCAGCGCGGCCCGTCCGGGACGGTCGGGGTCGTCGAAGTCCAGCAGCGCGGCCCCGGCGGCGCCCGTGGCGACGCCGGTCGCCAGGCCCTGGAGGATGCGGGCGGCGATCAGCCAGGTCACGCCCGGGGCGACGGCGAAGGCGGCCATCGCGGCGGCCTCGGCCAGCAGTGCCCCCGCGACCACCGGGCGCCGGCCCAGGTGGTCCGAGAGAGCCCCGGCCACCAGCAGCGCCACCAGCAGGGCGAGGGCGTAGGCACTGAAGACGACGGTGATCGTCAGGGCGGAGAAGTGCCACTGGGCCTGGTAGAGGGCGTACAGCGGGGTCGGTGCACTGGAGGCGGCCAGCAGGCCGAGCAGGATCGACGCGTGCAGGGTTAAGGCGTGCCGACGGTGGAGCGTGGGGCGATGGCGTGTCGGGGGCGGCGGGGCTATGACACTGGGCATGGCTTCTTCCGGGGCGCTTAAGGAGAATTCTTAGCTTTAGCTATGCTCCCACGAGGAAGACCACTAACGCAAATGATTCGCTTTTAGTGGGGGTCGGGGCGTGCCTCGGAACGCCGCCCGCATCCGCGAGCCGCGTCAGGCCCCTTCGAGTACGGCCCCGACCAGCCTGCGGGCGTAGGCCGCCGACAGGCCGTCGGGGCGGAAGAGGATCCGGTACATGATCGGAGCCACCACGCCGTCCAGCAGCGCCTCCACACCGGGCACCGCCTCGCCACGCCCGGCCGCGCGGGCACCGATGGTCTTCAACTGGTCGGCGGCGTAGTCGGAGCAGCGGGCGGCGCTGTCGGCCGAGTCGCCGGCGACCGCATCCCGGATGTAGGTACGCCCCGCCGGCGCCGCCATCTCCTCGACGAACTGCTCGGCCCACGCCTCCAGATCGTCCCGCAGGCTGCCGTGATCGGCCGGCGGCGCGTCCGGGCGCAGCCGCTCCACCGCGACGTCGGACAGCAGCTCCTGCAGGTCGCCCCAGCGCCGGTAGATCGTCGAGGGAGTCACACCCGCCCGGACGGCGATCAACGGCACGGTGAGCGCGGCCCGGCCCCGCTCGGCCTCCAGCTCCTGCACAGCCCGGTACACCGACTGCTGCACGCGCGCACTGCGCCCACCGGGGCGCACCTCAGCTCGGGGAGTCATGGCACCCATCCTAACGCGAAATAATTGCATCAGCAGGGGTCGCACCCGCACACCACGTCGCACACCACGATGTCCGGTGTCCGCGCGGCCGACGAGGCTCTGCAGCCCGTCGGCGAGCGGGCGGGCCGAGTTCGGCGGCGGATCGTCGAGCAGAGCCTGGAGCGGCCCGTACTCCTCGGCGGGCGGGTCGGGGCGGGCGACGGCGCGCGCTCAGGGCCGGGGCCGGGGATCGTCGCGCGGCTGTGGCCGTCGAGTAGACCGTCCCCGTGCGCCGCGCCACCGCTCAGAGGGCCGCTGTCCGGAGCTGATGCGGCATGTTCCAGCCCTCGGCGAGCTTCGACGGATGCACGTTGTGTCCACCGCCGAAGAACTCGCAGAACTTCATGATGAGAGGGTCCCAGCCGAGCGGGTCGACATGGTTCGTCCCCGGGATGACCAGGTCTTCCTCGACATGGGCGCGAAGGATCTCGACCTGGAAGGAGGTGGCATACGGAGCGGGACTGCCGAAGGGGTACGTCGAGACGACCCGGCACTCCAGCTGGACCGGGCATTCCGCGACCCGGGGTGCGCGGACCAGCTCCGATGCCTGCTCGGTCAGTTGCGCGGCCGAGAACTTGTCCGGCTCGTATCGGTAACCCTGCGCCGCCTTGTGGTCCGGCACGGCCGATTTGCCCGTGGTGAGGGCGATCCGGTCAACGGCGTCGACCATCGCCGATGACGGCAGGTTGAGCACGCACTCGCGTTCGCGCAGCAGGTTGGCCGTCGTCTGGCCGCTGTTGCCGAGGCCGAGCATGCAGGACTGGCCCAGCCACCAGGCGGAGGACATCGGCGCGAGGTTCGCGGTGCCGTCCCCGTTGAGCGAGCTGATCAGCACCACCGGTGTCCCGAAGTACAACACCTTGAGCCCGGGGACCACGTGCATGGGTTTACCTTTCGCGGGATGAGCTGAGGAGACTCGCCATGCGGTGCACGAGCCGTCACCGACTCTCTCCGAGCCGAGCGCAGGCTGCTGGCGGCAATCGGACCTTGCGTTCCGGCAGGTCGGATCGATCACCTCACCCATGGACACCCAGCCGATTTGCGGACGATCGCGATGAGTGGACGACTGCGACTCTGATCGGAAGGCGTTCGAGCGGGCCGTTTCCGGAGCCGGGCGCGCAGCACCGTTTCGGTGTGTCCGATCGTTGCGTCGGGCCCGTGACGTCGCGTCATCCGGTGGAGGGGGTGCACCTCCGCACCCGAACGGCGTAGTGTGGGGGAAGTGAATCTCACGTTCGAAGCGTCGCCCATCTGTGCCCTCCGGACGGAGAACCAGCGGAGCGCCACGCGTCGGTGACCCGACGATCCGACCCAATGCCGGCGTGTGCCGCGAAACCGCTACGCCCCTCGTGGGAGTCCGTGTCGTCTGGGCCCGCGCCCGCGCAAGCCGCCCGGCGCGGAGTCCGTGGTGTGTGCGGGAAGCGAGATGAACGCGTTCGCCGACCAGCTCATGATCAGGTACCTGGCGCCGGACCAGGCCGAGTTACTCCTGGTCCCGCAGGACGACACCGACCGGCGCCGGGTGCAGGCCCTCCTCGCGGGCGTCTACGAACCGAGCCTGCTGGAGGTGCGGTTCGTGGACAAGGTCGCCGTCCGGGTGACCGGCTTCCAGGTGCCCGTGGCCGCTCCGGTGACGGTCCGTGGAAGCTGGGAGAAGCTGTTGCCGGACGTCGCCCAGGCGCGCGCCGTGCTGGAGTTCCCGTCCGCCGCTGAGCCGCAGTGGATCGATCTGGCGCTGGAGGCCGTGGTCACCGCGCGGGTCGAGCTGACCGCGGGCGCGCTGGACGCGATCGACTCCGAGGACCTCCGCTCCGAGGAGCTCGCCTCCCTCACCGACGAGGAGTTCGCCCGGCGCTTCTCCTTCCTCGACCTCACCGAACTGATGCGCCGCGCCAAGGTCGCCGACCTGGCGGAGCTCCGGGAGCAGTTCCCCCGGCTGTACCGCCTGCACTACGCGCAGGCGCCCCCCTTCGACCCGGGTGCGCCCGGCCGGATCTACCGGCTGGGCGTGTCCGTGTTGTTCTTCCCCGATCTGGACCTCGGCGCAGCCCTGCGCCGGCTGGCCCGGTGCCGGCGGGCGCTGGACGACCTGCGTCCGCGACCCGACGAGTACGACGGCGGAGAACTGCTCGCCGCCAGTGCGTGGCTGGCGGTCTTCCCCGCCGCCGCGCTCGCTTCCCCAACCGTGCCCGGGACGGCCGAGCAGGTGTCCCGCCTGCTCGCCGCCGAGGGCTCCGTGGCCGCGTTCGTGGACACCAGCTGAGCTCGTTCCACCCGTTCCGAAGGACGGCCTGGTGACGGACCGTCACGCATCTTCACCGTCGGACCTCACGTAAGGAGCGGTCGATGGCGGTCAAGTACATCGATGTCAAAGCCAGCAGCGACCTGTTCGCGCCCGCCGTCCGGGCGTTCGGGGACATCGCCATCATCGGCAGGAGCGGCTTCGGCACCGCGGCGGCGAAGCCCGAGGACATCGGCTCGCCGGCGGAGGCGGCGAAGAGCTTCCCCAACGCGCTGACCAGGCTGTCGGGCGACGCCGCCAAGGATTCCCCCGCCATCACCGTCCCGGTGGACCTGCCGGTCGGTGCCGCCGTACGGATCGGCGTGGCTGCGGACACGGAGGTCCGTACCGTGACGAAGTCGGAGGACGCCGGCGGGAACCGCACCCTCACCCTGAACCGGGCGCTGGACCGGGAGCACAAGGCCGGCGCCGTGGTCGAGCACGAGAGCGACCTGCTGCGGGCGATCAGTGCGGTGTTCCGCCAGTCGCCGCCGCCCACCAGGGTCTGGGGCGTCCAGGTGGACTTCGGCTCCCCGCTCTGGGACGCCGCGTTGGACGAGGTCGGCATGCTGGACGTGCAGATCGTGGCGCTGGCCAACATGCCGCTCAACGACGCCAACAAGGACACGCTCGGCCGGCTCGCCGACCATGTGAAGAATGCCGGCGGGGACGGCAAGGAGCGGATCGGCGTCGCCATGCTGGACAGGGACCTCCCCGTCGACAAGATGGTCGAGCAGAACGCCGCCCCGGTGAAGAACGAGCGGATGGTGCTGGTCGCTCACAGGTCGCCGGACGACGTGGCGGCCGCCACGGCCGGGGTGATAGCCGGGTACCGGCCGCACATCTCCCTGCTGCTCAAGCCGATCAACGTCGCGATGACGGGGCCGTTCGCCGACTCCGACGTCACCCTGCTCGACGACGCCCGGATCAACTGGATCACCAGCCCCGTCCTCCTCCCCGGCCACGCGCAGTACCTGGGCGAGGGCTACACCGCCGACGAGAGCGGCGGCAAGAAGTACATCGACGTCGTCCGCACCCTCGACGACGTCAACTTCCGGATCAAGGCCCAGCTGATCAGGGCGATCGGCAACCTGAGGGTCTCCCGGGTAGGGCTGCGCTCCGTGGTGACGCTGGTCGAGTCGGTGCTCGCGCCCCTGGTGCAGCAGGAGGTCATCGAGGACTTCGCGGTCGTGATCCCGCTGCTGGTCCTCCTCGACAAGGACCCGGTGCAGCTCAACCCGGCGGAGGAGCAGAAGCTGAAGGACGCCCGAAGCACGCGGTCGGTCCCCATGACGGTGTCCGTCGTCTACGCCGGCGCGATCCACCGGCTGACGATCGACCTGGTCTTCACCTGACCGGGGCCGCCGGGATCGCCGGGACGACCAGGACGGCCGGTCCGACCAGGGAAGTCCATCAGGGAAGATCAACAGGGAAGTGAGGGGCGACCATGCCCGAAGCCACCAAGTGGGACACCCGCCTGACGGTGATGCTGGACGGCGCCGCCGTGTCACCCATCGACTCGTTCAACCCGACCTTCAACGTCCCGGTCCAGCCGGTCCACTCGCTGGAGGCCGACAACGTGGCCTATGTCGTCCAGCCGAAGGCCTTCACCTTCACCATGGCCGTGAAGGCGATCGGCACGGCGGTCGCCACCCTGACCAAGCTGGCCCTGGAGCGCACCAGCTTCAGCATCGGCGTGCAGGAGCAGAAGGGGACGGACTGGACGTTCAAGAAGATCACCTTCAACGACTGCTACATCACGTCCGTCGCCAACACCATCGTGATCGACGGTGTCCCGACCACCACGTTCAACTGCATCTGCCTGCAGGTCAGCTCCGAGAGCTGAGCCGCGCGGGGAGCCCTGAGGAGCTGTGACCCACGGAGGTTGTGATGACGGAACCGCTGCCGGGACCTGGCGGGGAGCGACCGGACCTGGACGAGACCGTGCTGCCGGTGACCCGCGGCGGGCTGGTGGCGGTGAGCGCGGGGGAGAAGATCGTCGCGGCGCCCGGCTCCGAGGCCGCGGTGGCCGCCGCAGCCGCCGCGGGCGGCGAGGTGCACTACTGGTTCCCCGTCAAGGTGGTGCTGGCCGGCGGTGGTGAACAGCCGCCGCCCGGCGACGACGTCGTCGACACCGTCTGCGCCGCGCTGTACGAGGCACTGAGCTGACCGACCGACCGGTCCGAACCGAGGAGCGGGCATGCCACGGACCATCTGCCACTTCCCGATCACGGTGTCGCTGGGCCCCGACCCGACGGCCGAGGACCTGGAACGGCTGGAACAGGCCGTCGTGGAGCAGCTCACCGAACGGCTGGCCGAGGCACGACGGCAGCTGGAGCTGCGGTTCGCCGGGCCGTGGCAACCGGCCGGCCCGGCGGGCCGCCGAGCCGAGGAGGACGCCGACCCCGACCGGATCGGCGAGGCCGGCACGGTCTACCAGGTGCCCTCCTACGACGCCGGCGGCGCGCTGAGGCCGGTCCGGCTGCACGCCGCCCCGCCGTCGGGCCCGTCCGGGGGGCAGCCGCCCGCGGACCAGCCGTTCGACATCACCGCCTCGCACGCCGGGGGTGCCTACGGAGAGCACGACCTGCCCTTCGAGCTCGGCCGGCGCGGAATGCGGCTGCTGATCACGTCCTCCGGGCCGGGCGGGCACAAGCTCACCGGGCACGGGGCCGACGCGGTGGCCTACAACCCCTCGAACGGCGAGCTCTGGGTGATCGACAACAAGGCCACCGGCGCCCGGAAGAAGCTTCCGGGTGAGGACGCCACCGCCCTCGGCAGGAACCTCGGGACCAGCCTGGAGGAGATCGTCATCGCGGTCCGCGGCATGCCGGACTTCCCCGAGCGGGCCGGGATTCTCCGGCGGCTGGCAAGCGCGTCGGAGGCCGTGAAGGCCGGGAAGCCGATTCCCGAGGGCCTCAACGTCAGGCTCAAACTCACCAACGCGGGCGGCTACGGCCACCGCGCGAGAAACCTCCCGCCCCAGGTGGAGCCCGAGGACGTGGTCGGGCCGGAGGTCCGGGCCCAGCGGAAGCGGGACGAGGCGGAGGCACGGAAGGAAGGCAGACGGCGGAACGAGGCGGTGCCGACCGGACGGCCGCGCAGCCATGACGAGACGCAGGCCACGCGCGAACGGGTCGGCGGCGTCCTCTCGCGGGAGCCGGTCCCCGGCGGGCGGGCGGCACCGGACACCCCGCCGCTGCCCTCCGGCTCCCGACTCGGCAGCCACCTGCGGGTGCTCGGCGGGGAGGTGCTCGTCCTGGCCGGCCTGTTCGCCTGGGAGATGCTGATGACCAGGCTGGAGCGGGCCATCGAGGGAGCCTGGCTCCGGCCCCGGGCGGAGCACCGGATGCGGGAACTCGAACCGGTCGTCACCGCCCGCCTCGACGCGCTCGCCGACGACCTGGCGGAGATCCAGCTCGGCCACCTCGGCGCACCGCTGTACGGCGTGGTCGGGTTGCTGACCACCCTCCACCGGGCCCCGGGCGAGGACGAGGCGCTGATCGGTCTCTCGATCGAGCTCACCTCGGTGTCGGTGGGCACGGAGAAGGTCGAACGCACCGAGCACTCACGGGTCTGGGTGGGCAGCTGGCTGACCGCTCGGGCACCGGAGGACCTCACCCGGTGGACCATCTCGATCGAACTCGACCCGCTGACCGGTCCGGAGCTGCGCGACCACCTGCTGCGGCGGATCGCCGCCGAGGAGTTCGAGGCCGGCTCGTCCTCCGCGACCCCGCGCGAGCGGCTGGCCTCGCAGCGCCGGCGCGACGAACTGTTGCGTCGGCTCACCGAATTGGGCGGGCCGTGAGCACCGGCGGCGGCACCGTGTGGATCCGGCCGCACCGGCCGGACCAGGTGGAATTCGAGGGCGTCGACGGCGTCGGCCCCGCTCCGGAGCTGCGCCGGGCGCTGGAGCAGGTGTTGCTGCGGGCGGTTGCCACCGTGCTCGACCGGTTGGAGCCGGCGGACCTGCGGATCGAACCGGCGCCCTTCGCCGCTGCGGGCCCGGGCCCGGCGTTCGCCGAACCGCAGGGTGCGCCGTCCGCGCCGCCAGCGCCCGCGTTGCCGTCCGCTGTCGAGACACCTCCCGGACCGGCCGTGCCGGCGCTGACGGTGGAGGAGTCCGAATCCTCGGAGGCGGAGCCCACCGAGGCCGTGCCGAGCAGCGGGGCCCGGCTGCGGTTTGCGATGTCGCTGCCCGCGGACCTGGTGGACGACCCGCCGGAGCCGGGGACACCCGCCGCCGGGCCGGCCGCTGTGCCTGCCGCTGCTTCGTCTGTCGGGCCGTCCACTGTGCCCGCCGCGGCTCCTCCGTCCGTCGGGCCGTCCGCTGCGCCCGCTGCTGCTTCGTCTGTCGGGTCGTCCGCTGCGCCCCCCGGGCCTGCCGCTGGACCCGCTGCCGCACCGACCGCCGGACCGGACCGGGCCGACGAGGTGGTCGAAGGCCCCAGCGGGCTTGAGGACCGGGGGGTGATGACTCTCCTGGAGGGCCGGACGATGGTGCTGGTGGGACGCGCCTCGCGGTTCGTCCGGGCGACCAACCTCTCCCGGGCGATCCAGCTGGGCCGGGCCGTCTTCGGCGCCACCTCGTTCGCGGTGCTGGAAGGCCCGCTGGGTGCGCCGGACAGCAGGATCTGGGCGGTCGCCACCGACATCACCGTCGGCAACGAGGCCCTGGAGGTCTCCGGGGGACAGGCCGCCACCGGCTCGGAGCTGAAGGCGGTCAAGGCCACCGTGGAGCGGGTGCTGACGGACCGGGACGGTCACCGCTACGAGATCGTCACCGTGATCACCAAGGAACGCAACACCGTGAGCACGGACCTGCAGTCGGGTCTCCGACTGCACCAGCGGCTGGCGGCTGGCGGAGCGGAGCTGGCCGAGGAGAAGGTCCGGGCGCTGGTCTTCACCGTCCTGGACCCGCTCGTCGACCAGGCGCTCGCAGGCGACGCCGAGCGGCTCCGGGAGGCCGCCGACCGGCTGGCCGAGCTGGACGGGGAGGCGTTCGCCCTCGTCGACTGGATCACCAAGTCCCGGTATCTCACCGTCCTCATCAAGGCGTGGACGTGGAAGGCACAGCAGCGGGCGATCGTCGAGCTCATGCGCTCGCTGCAGAGCGTCGCCGAGCTGGACGCGGTGCGGCAGCGGTTGGCCGAGGCCAAGGTCGCCACCCAGCTGTTCGAGGACCTCGGGGACGACCTGTGGGACCTGCTGGTCACCGTCGGCATCAGGTTCGGCGGCCGGGAGAAGCTGACCGACCAGGCCTTCACCGCCCTGGTCGTCGAGTCGTTCGCGCTGCCGCCGGGGACCAGGCAGGCGATCCGCGAGAACGCGCTGACGGGCGCGGGCGAGGAACTGACCGACGTACTGCGGTTGCAGGTCATGTCGGCGGCCGGTGCGGTCGTGAGCATGCTGCGCGGGATGATCGAGGGGCTGGAGCTGATGGTCACCCGGCCCGATCAGGTGATCATCGGCATCGGTCAGCTGGCCCGGCTGCTGGTGGTGTGCGAGCTCTCCGGCTACGGCTACGCGCCCGCGCAGGCCGAGATACGCCTGCTGGTGCAGCAGATCGGCCCGAAGCTGGCGGCCGGGCTGCGGGGCGCGGCGGTGCTGCACGTCGGCCCGAACGTCCTGAGCAAGATCAGGTGGGCGGTGGCCGTCGAGGTGGCGTCCTGGTTCATTGGCATCGGTGAGATCAAGGCGGCCGCCGAGGCCGTAGGGCTGACCGAGAAGCTGGCGGTGCTGGCGCGGTTCCTCGGCCTGATCGGCAAGGCGGCGGAGACCGCCGAAGGGCAGCGCGCGGTGCTCCGGCTGACCCGGTTGGCCCGCGCGATGCGGGCCGGCAGCACGGTGCTGCGCGAGGCCGAGGGGGAGGCGGAGGTCATCCGGCTGCTCTCCCATCTCCCGGCGGAGGAGCAGGCCCGGCTGGCCCGGCTGCTGGAACGTCACGAGATCGCCGAGGGTGCCACCCTGGCGCAGCTGTCGGCGCACCCGCAGCTGGGCGAGGCGGTCCAGCGGTCGGTGCGCAAGGCGGAGATCCTGCAGACCTTCGCCGGCAGGTCCGGTGGTCTGACCGACGAGCTCGGTGCGTGGTTCCGCCACCTGGCCGGGCCCGGCGGCTTCGAGGAACGCGAGCTGGCGGCGATGGCGCAGGCGCTCAAGCCCGGCGAGGGCGGCACGTTCCTGGCGGCGCTGGAACGGATCGGGTTCCGGCGGATCGGCGCGGGCGGCGAGGTGGGGGCCGGGTTCCTGACCGCCCTGGCGGGAAGCCCCCGGGGGATGAACGCGGTACGGGCGGTCGGCTGGAAGGTCACCAAGGCGGCGTTCGAGCACGCGGGCGGCGAGGCGGAGCGGTTCGAGGCCGTGCTGCTGGAGGTCGCCCGGGCGCAGGAGCAGGCCCGGCGGAAGGACAGGGCGGCCGCCTTCGCCTCCATGCTGGAGCAGCTCGGCCACGGCGACACCGAGGCCTGGCAGCTGGTCACCGGGATGGCCAGGGCCGGCCAGATGGAGCACGCGGACGTACTGGCCTGGATCGAGCGGACCCGGAGCCTCTACCGCGGGACACCGCTGGAGGAGGAGATGGGGAAGCGGCTGGATGGGCTCCGACGGGTTTCGAATAAGGACCGGCAGCGGGCGGCGGATGCGATCGAAGAGATCGAGCGCAGGCTCGCCGCCACCGGAGAGAAGTCCTTCGTCGACCAGGAGGAACTCGCACGGATCTTCGACGAAGTCGCGAAGTGGGCGAGCGAGGAGGAGAAGCTGCTGGCCCGTACGCCCGGGGAGATACCGCCAGCGCAGACCCCCGAGGTCTCCCGGACCCGGCACCCCCGAACCCGCAAGACCAGGCGGGGCGAGCTGCTGGAACCAGGGATGACGGAGGCTCGCGCGCGGGGTGAGGACCTGCACCACATCATCGAGCACGGTGATCCGCGGGCCGAGGTGCTCAGGTACATCCTGGACGAGGCGGGGATCGACGTGCTGACGGCCGAGCAGAGCGGCATCTTCCTGCCGCGTACCTCGATGGACGGGCGTACGGCGCCGCGGGCGCTGACCCGGCACCAGACCCTGCACACCAAGGGCTACCTCAAGGAGCAGATCAGGCGTTTGCTCGAGGGCAGGGAGAACGGCACGGTTGCCCAGGAACTGGCAGTGATGAAGGCGGAGCTCCAGGACGGTGTGTTCTTCCACATCGAGTCCGGCGCCGACAAGCGGGAGAGCTGGACCGACTGGCTGGTCAGGCACCGGGAGGACTTCGTCTTCATGTCCGACGACGAGTTCGATGAGCTCGTGGAGGCCACCCGCCGGGCACCTCGGGCCGCAGCTCCGGCTCCCGTCGCCGCTCCGGCGCCCCATCCCGCCCCCGCCCCCGCCCCAGTCCCCGAGCCCGAACCTCTCGCCCCGGAACCGCGGGTCCGGGTGGCGCCCGGAGAGTCCGCCGCCCCGCTGCCCGAGGAACCTCCTGATCAACTGCCCGAGGAGCTGGACGAGCCGCCCGCCCGGGCCGCCCGCCGCCTCGGCGACGACGACAACGGGAAGAGGTAGGTGAAGGACCATGGTCGCCGGCCGGAACGTCCCCGTGCTGATCGGTGCCGTGCCCCTGTTCACCGTCACCAGCCTGAGCCTGAACGAGGGCTACCAGGTGGTCCGGATCGCCGGCAGCCGGCTCGCCCAGTTGGTCGCGCCGACCACCCGGACCATCTCGGTCGACGCGGTGCTGGTCGGCTCCACCCGGCTGGTCGTCAAGAAGGGCCTGGAGAGCCTGGCGATGACCTCGCGCGCATTGGCGGCCGCCACCGCACCGCTGATGAACCTGGCCGGCATCCCGGTGGTCTGCGGGATGACCGTCAGCCTGGACATGCAGATCACCAGCCTGCGGTTCACCCAGTCAAACCAGAAGCGGGACGCCGTCGACGTCGCCATCACCCTGGAACAGGTGCCGCGCTCCAGCGTGTCGGCGATCGTCGGCGAGGCGCTCGACATGGCGCTGGCCGTCGGCATGGTCGCCGTCCCCAGCCTCAGCGCCAACATCCCGATCGAACGCCAGCTCGGAGGCACCCTGTGAGCACGCCCCGGTCCTCGGCCACACCCCGCCCTCCGGACGCCCCGGAGTACCGCCGGCTGCCCGTCGAAGCCGACGAGGGCCTGCCCCAGGTGTTCACCTGCCGCATCAGTGACACCTCCTACGAGTTCGGCCTCTACGCCGTGGTCGACGCCCGCCCGGACGACCCGCTGGACACCGTCTACGACCTGGGCCCGGGGCCCGCCGCGGACCCACCGGTCGCGCCGCCCGGCTACCTGGTGCTGCGCGTGGTCCGCCAGGGCCCGGGCGGGCCGCAGACCACCCTGCTGCGCAAACTGGTCGCCGAACCGGGGCTGGTCCACCCCGCCGACCGGCTGGCCGTCCGGCTGCTGGAGGCCAGGGTGGCCCGCGGCAACCTCAACGGCCGCGGCCACTACGGCAGCAGCATCGTGATCGGGGTGGCACAGCGATGGGCGTGATCATCTCCTACCTGGTCGAGTTCCCGACGCTCGGCGTCAAGGTGTCCAACGACGCCGTCTCCGGAGGCCTGCAGGTGGACGCCGAGATCACCGTGACGTACGCCCTCGGTGAGGCCGGCACCTTCGAGATCCACCTGAAGGACCTCCCGATGGCCGCGCACCGGCAGCTGGTCGCCGCGCTCGCCGGCGCCGGCACCGGCGTGGACGGCGGGGTCAAGGTGTCCGTCCGGCTCGGCTATCTGGACGCCCCCGGCGCCCGCCGAACGGTGCTGACCGGCCGGGTGGTGAAGCTGACCTCCTCGACCCGGTACCCGCCGCTCGGCATCACCCTCAGCGGTTTCGAGGAAGCCGCCTACAAGCTGCTCGCCACCGTCGCCGTCAATGTGGAGAAGGACGTCACCCGCACCGCCCGGATCATGCTGCGCAAGATCACGCCCACCCGGGCGGCCGAGCGCGTCGCGGCCGCGGCCAGCGTCGAGCTGACCGGCCCGCGCGACGACGAGGAGGAGCTCGCCAGCATCAACTCCGAGGACCGCCACGCCTTCGGGCTGCTCAGGCGGCTCGCCGACACCTACGGCGCCGAACTGCTGGTGCAGGAGGGCGCGGTGCAGTTCGGGAAGGCCGTGAGCTACCCGCCGGAGAGCGGACTGCCGTCGGTGCCCGACCCGTCCGCCCTGCTGGCCCTGTTCACCGCCGAGGACACCCTGGTCGCGGTGAAGGGGATGACCAGCGCGCGGCTGGCCGAGTTCCGCCCCGCCCACCTCGGCCCGGTCTCGCCGTTCGGGGTCGAGAGCGACCTGCCGACCGGCGACGTCTCCGCCTTCGACTTCACAGTGCTCGGGGTGCCCGACCTACGGGCCGGGCAGCTGGTCGCGGCCAGCGTCCAGGGTTACCAGAACCCGCTGGAGGGCTTCCGGATCACCCAGCTGACGCACAAGCTGGCGCGGGACACCGGATACGTCTGCACCGGCCGGGCGATGGCCTTCACCAAGGCGACGGCCTCCCCCGCGGGGACGGGCTCCGCCAAGGACGGCAACCGGCGGGCCACCGCCAAGGCGCGTCGGGGAACCCCGCAGGCCGTGGCTGCCGCGATCACCGGCCGGATCAGGGACGAACTCGCGCTCACACCGTCCGTCGACGTCGGGCAGGTGCGCACCGCCGATCCGGCAGCCCGCACGGCGAGCCTCGGCTACGGGCAGAGCGGCGACCGTCAGGTGGTCTCGCCCAGCGTCGACCTGCCGGTGCCCGACGACGACCGCCTGCTGCCGGACAAGCCGCTCGCCGCGCCGTTCGCCTGGCACCGCGTCGGCCTCTCCGTTCCCGTCTACGCCGGTATGCGCGCGCTGCTGAACGACGTCCGGGACGTACGGGACGACACGCTCGTCACGGGCTTCCTCTGGGCGAACGACAGTGAGGGGCGGATGGACCGGCCGAAGGCCCACAGCGGCGACTGGTGGCTCTGCCTGCCCACCGAGCTCTCGTCGGGGCCCACCCCGCGCCCCACCGGCAAGGGCGTCAACGACCTCACCGCCGCCGACGGCCGCCGGGTCGTCGAGGTGGTCGGGCTGAAGGTCTCGGTCGGCAAGGACGTCTGCTCGCCGGTCGGCGACCGGCCCGACGAAGGCGCCGCGGACGAGTTCCTGCTCCGCCACGAGTCCGGCACCGAGGTGCGGATCGACGCCGGTGGCAACGTGTCCGTCACGGCGGCCGACAACGGCAAGGTGACGGTCACCTCGGGCGGCAGCGGCGAGGTGACGGTCAGCGCGGGAAGCGGCGGCAAGGTCGCGGTGAGTGCGGGCGGTGCCGAACTGACCCTCGGAGAGCAGAAGGCGACCGTGTCGGCCGGCGGCGTGACGCTGACGGTCGGAGACCGAAAGGTGGCGATCAGCTGATGCCCCTCGTCCTCGTCGAAGGCGCCGCCATCAGCTGCCCGCACGGCGGGCAGAGCAAACTCCTCGGCGGCAGCCCGAGCGTCACCGTCAACGGCCAGGGGGTGCTCACCTCCGGCACGGAGGCAGGCCTCGTGTTCGGCGGCGCGCCCGGCCCGCCGCCGCCCGGCACGGTCACACCCTGCACGGCGGTCACCCCCTCGGGCACGCCCCAGCCGTGCGTCACCGCGCCGACACCGCCCACGGGCCTGGCCACGCTCCTGTCCGTCGGCGGGCAACCCGCCCTGCTGGCGACCGCGGGCGGCGTCACCGCCAGTGGCGCCGGGCCCGGGACGTGGCAGGTCACCGACCCGGGCCAGCAGATCCTGGAGGCCGAGTGATGACCGACCCCGACCTCACCACCGTCGGCGCGACCGAGCCCACCACGGACGGCCCGACCGGCCTCCGGGCCGCCCGCCCGACGGGCGTACCCGCCTCCGGGGCGCCCGCCCTTGGCCGCAGCCTCGCCCTCGACGACGGGGACCTCGTCATCGACCGCATCACCCACGGGCCCGCCCTGGTCGAGGGCTTCCCCGCTCTCGTCCAGGCGCTCGTCCTGACCGTCCGCACCCAGGTCGGCGCCGACCTGCTCAACATCGGCTTCGGCTTCGACGCCCTCGCCGTGGCCCGCTACGCCGAGGGCGCCGCGGCCCGCAAGGAGCACATCCGGATGGAGCTGGTCCGTTGCCTCGACACCGACCGGAGGGTCACCGGCGTGCGCGAGGTCCTCTTCGAGGACGACCCGCGCTTCGCCGAACTCGCCCCCGACCGCTCCGCACTCCGCGACCCGGACGCCGCACGCGCCGGCCGCAGCCGCACCGTGTACGCGGTCGTGGACACCGTCGCCGGCACGGCGCTGACGATCGAAACGGGAGGACGTCTTGAGTGACCAGGACCAGTACGGTGTGACCCCGGACGGCTTCGTCCTCAAGGGGCTCGACCGCATCGTCGCCGACCAGCAGGCCCGCGCCCGCGCCATGTTCGGCAGCGACGTCGACCTCGGCTCGGGCAGCGCGCTGCGCAAGGTGCTCGACGCCGCGGCCGTCCACGTCCACGAGCTCTGGCGCGCCCTGGAGAAGCAGTACTACGCCAACTTCGTCACCACCGCCCAGGGCGACGCACTCGACCTGCTCGGTACCGACCTCGGCCTGGAACGGCAGTTCCAGTACGCCACCGGTACCGCCACGCTGGCCCTCACCGGCGCCGACCCGCAGCGCCGGTTCGCCCTGCCCCGGGGCACCGTCGTCGAGACCCAGGGCGACCCGCCGCACACCGGCCTGCGCACCACCGCCACGGTCACCCTCACCGCCGGCGCGCCGCCGCTCACCGTCGGCGTCCGGGCCGTCCTGCGCGGCCGCGCCGGAGAGCTGCCGACCGGCCAGGCGCTGCAGCTGGAGCCCAACTGGGCCCGGCTCCACCTCAACCTCGGGCCCGCCACCGTCACCGCCGCCGTGTCCGCCGCGGTCACCGGCGGCACCCTGCGCGAACCCGACGACACCTACCGGGCCCGGCTGCTCGGCGTCCCGCACACCCTGTGGACCAAGGACGCCCTGCTCGCCCGGATCCTCGACGTGCCCGGCGTGCGGGACGCCGCCGTGTTCGATCCGCTCGGCGGCGTCGAGACCTCCCGGGGCGACTTCCACACCTACCAGTTCGGCCAGCGCACCTTCACCGCCGGCCGCCGCACCGGCTCCCCGTACTTCTTCGACGTCGTCGTGGCCGTGGAGGAGGGGTGGCCCTGGCACAAGGACGAGAGCTCCGTACCGCCGGTCTACGAAGGCGTGCTGGACGTCGTTCGACAGTGGCGGCCGGTCTCCGTCTTCCCCGACATCAAACCCGCCGACCAGGTGGACGTCGGCATCCGCGGCACCCTGGTCGTCCAGGCCGGGCACGACCCGGAGGCCATCCGCGGCGAGATCCTCACCGCCGTCCAGGCCGGGGTGGACCGGCTGCGCCTCGGGCGCAGTGTGCTCCACTCCGACATCGTGCTCACCGCGCGGTCCGTCGCCGGCGTGGTGGACGTGCAGAACCTCCGGTTGCGCCGCGGCGCCCCGGCCTTCGGCGACGTGGGCCTCGGGCACGCCGTCTTCGGCAGCGCGGCCGAGCTGTCGGTGGGCGAGAACCTCACTCTCGCGGCCGAGGAGATCGCCCAGTTCGCCCTCGACAGCCCGCTGATCGACCTCCAGGTGGCCGGGCCATGAGTACCGACGCGTTCCCGACGGCCGGCCCCGGCCCGTTCCCGGCCGCCGACCTGTTCGAGGTACTGAGCGGCGGCCTCACCCCTGTCTACGACCGCGGCATGGAGCGCCGGACCCTCCCGCTCGGCACCGCCGAACCGGCCCCCGGCGTGGTCGAACTGCGCCCCTTCGCCTACGACTTCGCCGACTACGCGAACCGCTGGGGCCGCGAACCCGACGCCCCCCGCTATCTGCTCGCCCCCACCCGGACGACCGGCGAGGCGGTCACCGTCGAGGTCGCCTTCGGGCGCACCGGCGCGTTTGAGGAGACGGTCGAGACGACCGAGGCACGGTTCCCGGCCGGCTGGCCGGGCGGCGACGCCGTCGCCGTCGAACTGCCCGGACGCGCCGACGAGTTCACCCACGCGCTGCGGATCACCGCGATCCGGCCCAGGCCCCCCGCGCCGCAAGGTGCGGGCGACTGGCGGCTCACCGTACTGCTCGGCAACCTCGCCAAGCTGCTCTGGGTGGTCGGCCGGGACTACCAGGACGTCACCCGCCGGCTCGCCGACGTCGCCGCACAGCGCAACGCCCACAGCGCCCGCGGCGCCGGCCTCGACCTGCTCGGCCAGGACCTCGGCGCCCCCCGCTTCCCGCCCCGCCCCTACTCGTGGGACGACCGGACCATCGCGCTCTACCACCTCGACGACATCCCGCCGGACGGCTCCTCCGAGGTCCTGACCGTCGCCGACGCCGGCGGCCGATTCGGCGCCACTGCCCACGACGGGACCAACGAGGGGGCCCGGCCGGGCCGCGCCGGCCGCTTCTCCCTCGCCTTCGGCTTCGGGCCGGACGGCGGCATCACCGTCCCCGACCACCCCGATCTCGCCGTCGCCGCCGACGCCGACCTCACCGCCGAGGCCGTCGTCCGCCCCGACCGAGCCGCCACCGGCACCGGCACCGTGCTCGCCAAACGCGCCCGCCTCGACCCCGCCGCGCCCGGCTGGTCGCTCACCATCGGCGGCTTCCGCGGAATCGACCACAACCTGCGGCTCGCCCTCGGCGACGGCACCAGGCACCCCGAGCTCTTCGCCGACCGCGACCTCGGCGACGGCCGCTTCCACCACCTCGCCGTGACCCTGCGGCGCACCCCGGACGGCACCGTCGTCGGCCTGTACCTGGACGGCGTCCAGGTGGCCCGCGAGGTCGTCCCCGGGCTCGGCGCCCTCACCAGCCACGCCCCCCTGCTCATCGGCCGCTTCAGGGAGACCACCCCCGCGGCGCCCGCGGCCGCCCAGTACCAGGGCCTGATCGAGGAGGTCCGGCTCTCGAACACCGCCCGCACCTCCTTCGACCCGGTCACCGGCGAGGGCGACGAGCACTACCGGCACCGCCTGGAGATCTTCCAACGCTGGCTGGTGCCCACCCCCGACGCCCTCCAGGACGCGCTCAACCGCGCGGCCGGCCGGGTCCGCGGCGACCCGCCGCCGGCCGACGACCCGCACGCACCCCCGACCTCCTTCGAGATCGACGAGACCACCGGCGCGATCGCCACCGGCTCGCTCGACCTGCGAGTCCTCCCGGCACCACTCACCACCGGCCAGTCCATCACCGCCGACGGCGACCGGCTCCGCAGCGAGGCCGAGGCCGTCGGCACCGCCGCCGAGGAGTCCGACTTCGACCCCGGCTGGCTCTGCCGCCACCCCGGCGCCACCGGGCTCGCCTTCGCCGACGACAACGGCCGGCTGATGCAACTCGGCGTCCGCCGCGCGCTCGACGCGCTGCTCACCCGGCTCGGACCTCTCGCACCCCGCACCCTCACCGTGGTCCGGGCCTACGATCCCGCCGCCACCGACGACCTCTGCTCCGTCGGCCGGGCCCTGCTGCTGCGGCTCGACGGGCCCGGTGGCCCCGCCGGCCCCGGCCCGACCGCGGAACTCGGCGTCCAGGCGCACGCCGCCGGCTTCGGCTGGGTCGGCCACACCGCCGACGGCCTGCTGCGCGCCGCCCAGCCGGCCGGCGACGCCTTCGCGATCACCCTGCGCGCCGACCCCGCCGCACCGCCCCTCCCCGGTACCGACCTGACGGCCGGCCAGTCCGCCGACCTCGTCCTCGACCCCGACCCGAGCGAGCTCCCCGACGTCGCGCTCCGCTGGTCCGTCACGTCCGGCGGCCCCGGCACCGCGAAAGTCGAACGCGCCCCCGGCCGGCCCGCCGCCCTGAAGGCGGGCGCCGCCGGAGACGTCACCGTCACCGTCGAGGCGGGCCGGTCCGGCCACACCCGCACCGGACGCCGGGTGGTCCGCATCGGCGTGACGGAGGCCGAGCTGACCGCCGCCGGATCGATCGGCCGCGACGGCCGGCTCGGCGCCACCGAGGCCCAGGCGGCCGGCGCGCTCACCGAGGACTTCGACCCGGCCTACCTCCAGCTGCGCACCGACGACCTGACCGGCCCGCCCCGCCGGGTGGTCTTCGGGCCCGACCCGGGAGCGCGCCGGATGCAGCCGGCCGCCGGTGCGGCCCTGGACCGCCTGCTCGACCTGCTCGGCCCGACGGCCGGCAGTCTGCACGTGCTCGCCGCCTTCGACCCGGCCCCGCCCGGCCGGCCCGACCACGGCCTGGCAGGCCAGGGCCGTGTCCTGGAGCTCACCCACGACACCCTGTCCGCACCCGCCCTCGCCGTGCGTGCGTTCGCCGCCGGGGCCGACCACGTCGCGCTCGCGCCACCGGCCACCACCGGCGGGCTCGCCACCGTGCGGATCGCGGTCGCAGCGGGCGGGCAACTGCGGGCGGCGGTCGTGGGCGCCCCCCGGGCCGCAGGATCCTCCGGGGCCGCCGGGGCCGAGGTGCGGGTGACGGAGACCGTCACGGTCGCCGTCACCCCGCGGGTGGCGCCCGCCGCCGCCTGCCTCGCCCCCGACGGCGGGCGGCTCTTCCTCTCCGACCCCGGCCGACACCGGGTCCTGGCCGTCCAGCTGTCGGCCGCCGCGCCGACCGCGCTGCCCGTCCCGACGCTCTCCGCCGACCGGCCGGTGCACCCGCTGCCCGGCGCGCTCGCCTTCGCGGGCGGCCGGCTCATCGTCGCCCACCGGGCCCTCGGCCGGCTGGACGCCCTCGACCCCGTCACCCTGGAGTCCGACCGGTCGGTCGTCGACCTGCCCGCTCCGGCGGCCCTGGCCACCGACGGCGCCCGGCTCTTCGTCGCCTGCGCCGGCGACGACAGCCTGCGCGCGTTCGACGTCCAGACCCTGCAGCAGACCGGCAGTCTCGCGCTCCCGGCCACGCCCACCGCGCTCGCCACCGGCCCGAACAACCCGGTGCTCGCCGTCCTGTTCGACGACGGCGGGTTCTGCCTGGTGATCC
The DNA here is from genome assembly GCF_044457565.1 of Kitasatospora sp. NPDC050543. Classification (NCBI taxonomy): domain Bacteria; kingdom Bacillati; phylum Actinomycetota; class Actinomycetes; order Kitasatosporales; family Streptomycetaceae; genus Kitasatospora; species Kitasatospora sp. NPDC050543. Next base: position 66,983 of record NZ_JBITGZ010000028.1, read on the forward strand.
GCGCCGCGCTGCAGATCCAGGGCGGCGTGGTCGACGCGGGCGTCAAGGCGCGGTGCGCGGCCTTCGCCTCGGACGGCACCCGGCTGTACGTGGGCGCGGACCCCGCCACCGGCGCCACCACCGGTTCCGTCCACGTCTTCCCGAACGGCGCGACCGCGCCGAGCGCCGTGGTGGCCGGCTTCCCGCCCGGCACCGTCCCGGTGGCGATGTGCCCGGCCACCGGCCGGCGGCAGCTGTACGTCGCGACCGCTGGCCCGGCGACGACCGCCGGGCGCGTCCACGTGCTGGACCCCCTCGCCCATCCGGAGGCGCCGAACAAGGAGGGGCTGCTGCCGACGGCCTTCGACCCGGGCGGCGACTGCCGGGTGCTGGCCGCCTCCCCACCCGGCGCGCCGTACCGGCCCTGCCTGCTGGCCACGGTGGAGTCCGCCGCCGCGGTGCTGCTCGCCGACCAGACCCCGCTCGCGGGCGACCCGCCGCGGCCGCCGCAGCTGGCCGCCCGGCTGGTGCCGCCCCTGGAACCCGACACACAACTCACCTGGGCCACCGCACCGGTGGGCCCCGGCCGGGCCGAGCCGAGCTCACCGGAGAGCCCGGTCACCCGGGTCGCCGGCCGCGCTCCCGGCCTGGTCCGGCTGACCCCCGCCTACCTGCGGGGCAGTCCGGTGCTGCCCTACCAGTGCGAGGTGCGGCTGCGGCCGGACCTGGAGGCCCGGCCGCCGGAGGACGTGGTGGTCAGCAAGGACCAGTACGACCTGGTGCTCAACATCCTCAACTGGTTCCAGCCCCTCGGCATCGAGTTCCGGACCGGCCGCCTCCGCCGCCACGTCCGCGAACTCGCCGACGCCGAACCCGGATTGCTGCCCGCCTACACCTTCCCCGCCTACCGGACCGGGGACCGGCGGCTGCGCGCCTTCCTGACCGCACCGGCGCCCGACGGCGAACGCTCCGAGGGCTCCGACGACGAGTACGGACCGACGACCGACGGCGCTGACGACCGACCACGCTGACGACCCTGGAGAACGACGATGGCAATCACTCCCTACACGCCCAAGTTCAGCCACACCGACTGGATCGACAACGAGGACCGGGTGCAGGCGGGCGGCGAGAACGGCTTCAACATCCGCTTCCACAACCTGGAGACCGAGTTCGCCACCTTGGCCGAGCAGCACCTCAACCCGCTGATCAACTCGCTCTCCACGACCGGCCCGTCCTTCCTCTCGCTGATACCGATCCTGGCCCCCAAGCTGTCGCCCGATGCCGCGCCCATCGCGACGATGCCGCCGGCCTGGGTGCTCGTGGGTGAGTCCGCGCAGAAGATCTCGGGGGTGTCCGAAGCGCACGGGATCATGAACATCACGCTCCCCGACGGGGTGGAGATCAAGTCCATGATGGTGGCCGGGAGCCAGTCCGTGCCGACCGATCCGTTCCCCTCGCTGGTGCTGCGCCGCAAGGCCGTCGAGGGCACCTCGGGTTCGGAGAACCTGATCACCATCGCCAAGTTCGGCGTCGAGGCCTTCCCCGCAGGGCAGGTGATCGTCAACAACAAGACCCACCGGTACAACATCACGGCTGATCTGAACAACGTGAACAAGGACAGCACGGTCATCCTGTTCACCTTCCGGATCACCTATCAATGAGCGGCACGGAGGAGGAACAGCCATGTCGTCGGTGGGACCCGCCCAAGCACAGGACAGCCCCGGCGGCTTCGACCCGGGGCAGCACAACCCGCCGCTCTCGTACGGAGTCCGGGGTGACAGTGCGGCCGGGGACGGCGTGATCGGCCGCAGTGAGCGGCGCCCGGCGACCCCGGGCCCGCGGGGGGCAGAACCCGGGTGGGAGCCGCCCGGGCGCGGAATCGCCGCGGCGCGGCGTGACGGAGGACGGTGAGGAAGGTGCCGATCAAACCACCGGAGTCGCAGGACGAGCCGAGCGGGTTCGATCCGGGGCAGGCGAGTCCGCCGATCAGGTTCGGGGTGTTCGGGGACAGTCAGGTCGGGCCGGGGCTGCTGGGCAGCAGCGGCAAGGCCGCGGGGGGCGTGGACGGCGGGATCGAGAGCGGGGCGGGCGTACTGGGCGTCAACACTGCGGTGCGGGGCATCGGGGTGCACGGTACCTGCCGTCAGGGCACCGGGGTGGTGGGCAAGGGGGGCGGTAGCTTCCCGGGTGTGTTGGGCTTCTCGGAGACGGGACCGGGCGTCACAGGCTCAAGCTCCGAAGGCACGGGCGTCAAGGGGGTGAGCGACGCCGACGACGCCGGGGTGTCCGGCACGAGCGCCCGAGGCGTCGGCGTGGCGGGGGAGAGCGGTGGTTCGGAGTCGGGGCTGTCCGGCCGGAGTGCCCAGGGCGTCGGCGTGGACGGGACGGGCGGTCCCAACGGCGCGGGTGTGGTGGGGGCGGGGACCAACGCGTCCGGCGTGTTCGGGCAGAGCGTCAAGGGGTCAGGGGTGGCCGGAAGCAGCGTCCAGGGTGTCGGGGTGGAGGGGCGCGGAGGACCGACTGCCGCCGGGGTGTCGGGCACCGCGAGCGGCGGCCCGGGCGTGTCGGGCAGCAGCACACAGGGACCGGGGGTGGCGGGAACGAGCAGCCAGGGCCCCGGGGTGACCGGGCGCGGCGATCACACCGTGGGGGTGAGCGGAATCTGCGACGAGGGCGTCGGTGTGAAGGCGGACAGCGCCATGGGCACCGCCGTGAGCGCGACCGCCGGCACGGGGACGGGGGTGAGCGCGACCGCCGGCACGGGGATCGCCGTGACCGCGACCAGCACCACGGGAACGGGGGTGAACGCCGTCAGTTCCAGCGGCACCGGGATGATCGCCAAGAGCACCAGCAGTACCGGGATCTCCGCGTCGAGTTTCGACGGTATCGGCATCATCGGATCCGCCGGTCACTCCGAGAGCGGAGGCTTCGGATTCGGCTTCCTCCCCAACCGCGCTCCCGGTGTGCTCGGCACCAGCTTCTTCGGTGCGGGTGTCGACGGCTTCAGCGCCGAGGCCACCGGCGTCATCGCCTCCGGCGACATAGGGCTGTCTGCCTCCGGCCGCACGGCCGGGGCGGACATCCGCGGCGACCTGCGCCTCACCGGCCGGCTGGTGAACATGGGGGCGGCGACGTTCGAGGTCGATCATCCCTTGAGTCCGGCGGACCGGACGCTGTCGCACGCGTTTGTGGCGTCGTCGGAGATGAAGAACGTCTACGACGGCGTGATCACTCTGGACGACGCGGGCCGGGCCACGGTGCGGATGCCTGACTGGTTCGACGCGTTGAACACGGCCTTCCGCTACCAGTTGACCGCGGTGGGCGCACCGGCCCCGGGCCTGTACGTGAGCCGCAAGCTGTCCGGCAACAGCTTCGAGATCGCGGGCGGTGATCCGGGCCTTGAGGTCAGCTGGATGGTGACGGGTGTGCGGGCGGACGCCTGGGCGCGGGCGAACCCGGTGGCGGGCGAGGCAGAGAAGGTCCCGGAGGAGCGCGGGTTCTTCCTGCACCCGGAGGCTCACGGCCAGGCCCCGGAGCTCGGGATCGCCGCGGTGCGGCACCCGGATCACCCGGCATCGACGGAGGAGGGCTGAGCATCATGCCGATCAAGCCACCGGAGTCGCAGGACGAGCCGAGCGGGTTCGATCCGGGGCAGGCGAGTCCGCCGATCAGGTTCGGGGTGTTCGGGGACAGTCAGGTCGGGCCGGGGCTGCTGGGCAGCAGCGGCAAGGCCGCGGGGGGCGTGGACGGCGGGATCGAGAGCGGGGCGGGCGTACTGGGCGTCAACACGGCCGTGGAGGGCGTCGGGGTGCACGGCAGTTGCCGGGCGGGGACGGGTGTCTCCGGCCGCGGGGGTGGCGAGGGCCCGGGCGTCGCCGGGGTCGCGGAGGCCGGTCCGGGAGTGTCGGGCTGGAGCGGCACCGGGCCGGGGGTCACCGGGAGCAGCGCCGCCATCGGGGTGTACGGCGAGAGCAGGAACGACGACACGACCGGGATCGTCCACATGGAACCGTCGCGCAGCATCGGGGTGATGGCGGTGGGCGAGGTTGGACTTCGGGCTGTCGGTGCCGCCCTTGCGGCCGAGTTCGAGGGTGACGTCCACGTGTCGGGCAGTGTCACGCTCGTGGACAGCGCCGGGCTGGTCACCGGCCTGTCTGCCGGACCGCGCCGCGCCGTCGGCGTGCCGGCCGGCCACCAGGAGCTGCGAGCACCCCGGGCCGCCGCAGACCCGGCCCTGAGCGTGCAGCACTCCCCGGCCGCCGAATTGCGAGCGCGCTCTGACGGCGGCCTGGATCTCAACCTGCTGTTCCCGGACCGACCGACGCTGCCCGCCCTCTCGGTCATCGGTCCCGCCGGCAGGGTGGGCATCGGCACGGCCGCCCCCGCCGCGGCACTGGAGATCAACTGCGGTGCCACCGACGACCTGGCCCTGCACCTCGTCTCCTCCGGCGCCGGCTGGGGCTCCGGGCTCCAGCTCAGCAACACCGCGAGCCGCCAGACCTTCGGAATGTATGCAGGCAGCGACGGAACGTGGCACTTCACGGCCTCCGGGACCGATCTGCTGACGATCCGTGACGAACAGGGCGGCGTGGACGTGAGACGCCGGATGCGGGTGCGCCAAGGGGCGGACCTTTCGGCGGGGATCTGGTTCCACTCGACCAACGACCGGGCGTTCGTCGGCCTGGTCGACGACACCCACGTCGGTTTCTACGGCACCGGCGGCGTGGGCTGGGGCCTGATGATGGACACCAGGAACGGCGACGTCACCGTGAAGGGCAGGCTCATCCAACTGGGTGGCGGCTCGCGGATCGACCACCCGCTGGAGCCGGCCACCAAGTACCTGTCGCACTCGTTCGTCGAGTCGCCTCGGATGACCAACATCTACGACGGCACCGTCGTCACGGACGACCGCGGCGAGGCCACCGTGGTGCTGCCCGGCTACTTCGAGGCACTCAACGGCGACTTCCGTTACCAGCTCACACCGGTCGGCAGCCTCGCCCTCGCGGCGGTGACCGAGGAGATCCGGGAGAACCGCTTCACCATCCGCACCGACCGGCCCGCGGTCACCGTCTGCTGGCAGGTGACGGGGGTGCGGCACGACCCGTGGGCCGACGCCAACCGGATCTCGGGCGAGGAGGACAAGCCCGAGGCCGAACAGCATCGCTACCCGTACCCGCAGGGCCACGGACAGCCTGTGGGCGGAATCGTCCCATGAAGCACCATCAATCCCAGCCGATCACGGGAAAGGGCGGCAGCCATGCGCGACCACATGCGGTCTCGTCTCACCGAACTCAAGCAGGAGTACCAGCACGGCGAGGCGCAGCTACGGATCCTGGTCCAGCAGGAGGCCGCGCTCCGGGAGACCCTGCTGCGCATCAGCGGGGCGATCCAGCTGCTGGAGGAACTGCTGTCGCACGATCAGGCGGAGGGCGACGGCGGGCCGCCTGATCCAGCGGGCCGGCTCGACGGTGCGAGGGCGCAGGCCGGGGCGGCCGACTCGGCAACGGTGCTCACCGTGCCGTAGCCGGGCGCGCCCGGTCGACCGCCCGGCCTCGGGATCACCACGGCCTGATCGAGTTGACGAACACCGTGAGAGGAAGGTGAGGAAGGTGCCGATCAAACCACCGGAGTCGCAGGACGAGCCGAGCGGGTTCGACCCGGGAGAGGCGAGTCCGCCGATCAGGTTCGGGGTGTTCGGGGACAGTCAGGTCGGGCCGGGGCTGCTGGGCAGCAGCGGCAAGCCGGCGGGCGACGGCGCGCAGGGTGGACTGGAGAGCGGGGCGGGCGTACTCGGCGTCAACAGAGCGGTGAAGGGTATCGGGGTGCACGGCAGTTGCCGGTCCGGGACCGGTGTCTCCGGCCGGGGCGGCGGCGAGGGGGCGGGCGTGGCCGGCACCGCCGAGAGCGGTCCGGGCGTCTTTGGGACGAGTACCGGCGGGCCGGGCGTCTCCGGCCGGGGCGGCGGCGAGGAGGCGGGCGTGGCCGGCACCGCCGAGAGCGGTCCGGGCGTCTTTGGGACGAGTACCGGCGGGCCGGGCGTCGCGGGCACGGGCGACCAGGAGGCAGGTGTCACCGGAACGAGTGCCGCTGCGCCGGGGGTGGAGGGCCGGAGTACCGACGGGCCCGGCCTGTTGGGGATCAGCGAGCACAACGTCGGTATCCGCGGCGTGGGGGGCGGGGACGGATCCGGGGTCATCGGCGCCTGCACGGGGAGTGCTCCAGGGGTGTTCGGGTCGAGTTCCGACGGTTCGGGCGTCGAGGGGAACGCGGACGGTGAGGCCGCGGGTGTCGTGGGCAGGTCGGAGGCGGGGCCGGCGGTGTTCGGCGTGAGCACCGTCAACGTGGGGGTGCGGGGCGAGTCGGGCACGGGGATTGCTGTGACGGGCGAGGGCCAGGTGGGCGTCCTCGCCCGGGGTGACACGGGCCTGATCGCCGTCGGGTCCTTTAAGGCAGCCGACTTCGATGGCGACGTCCACGTGTCGGGCAGCATCACCGTGACCGGCAGCATCAACAAGTCCGCCTGCAGCTTCCGGATCGACCATCCGCTGGATCCGGCGAACCGGGTGCTGGAGCACTGCTCGGTGGAGTCGTCGGAGCGGAAGAACGTGTACGACGGCACGGTGACGCTGGACGGAACGGGCGAGGCCACGGTCACGCTGCCGGGGTGGTTCGCGGCGTTGAACGGCAGGCTCTGCTATCAGCTGACGCCGCTGGACGGTCCCGCGCCCGAACTGCACGTGGTGCGCCGTGGGGACGGCGGGAGTTTCGATGTCCGGGGTGGGGCGCCGGGCGCGGAGGTGTGCTGGCAGGTGACCGGGGTGCGGCAGGACGCGTGGGCTCGGGCCAACCCGTTGGTGGCCGAGCAGGACAAGCCGTCCGAGCAGCGCGGACACTTCATCACGCCGGACGCGCACGGCCGGCCTCCGGGCCTCTCGATCACCGGGCTCCTGCACCGGGGCCTGACCTGAGGCCGGCGCCGGGCGGCCCTGCGCGGATCCGCCCGGCCGGGCGTGCTCCTGAGCCACAACATCCGCTCTGCGATCGAGGCGTTGCGACGAACAATTGAATGGCCGGAGCACCACACCCTTCGCCGTCCCGCGCACGGCCTTTCCGCGGCGGCTTCAGCGGCGGGTGAGGGGGCCGATGGTGAGCGGCGTCGCGGGGATCGACGGGAGGCCGGTCCCAGGACGGGGAGGGGGTATCAGGAGCGTCGGCGATCCTCTTAGCAACGGGCCCGATGGCGAATCGCTCGGGGCGTGACCGGTTCCGCCGCCGACCCCGTCGGAGGTGCCGCTCCGGGTCGTGTCGTGCCTCAGCCCCTTCCCGCCCTCGCTCCAGGAGACACCCAGACCGAGCAGGACGCTGCCGGCGATCACGGCCAGGGTCGCGTTCCTGAGCACGGAGACCAGGCGGCCGGTCTCCTCCGGGAGCTCCTCCTCGACCTTGCCCATGACGAAGCCGGGCGCCGCGGACTTGGAGGGGATCCGGCATGCGGGCGTCCGGTCGCTGAGCCCCAGCTCCGTCAGGCGCAGCGTCAGCCAGGCCGTGTGGTCCGGCCGGTGCACCGCCTCCCTGACCCACGCCGTCACGTCCTGCGGCGGCGTGCCGTCGGCCGGGTCGGCCATGGCGCCGCCCGTCCAGTCGATGCGCCAGGACGCGCCGCATCCGGAGACGAGCAGGGCCGACACGAGTGCGGCCACGGCGGTGGTGAGAAGCGCCAGCGGGTCGTCGTCGCGCCGCAGCTCGCGCGGCAGGCGCGAGGCGAGAGCCCGGGCCAGCGGCATGCGGTCGCCGGCGTCGAGCACCGCGATCACCCTCCGCAGGGACAGCGAGTCGGGTCCGCCGCCGGCCACGTCGTCCACCGCCCTCATCAGCGGCCCGATCAACCGCACGGCCCGCCGCCGCGCCAGCAGCGCCACCCAGTCCTGCCAGGGCACGAGCTGCGTGTCGCGGAGCTCGGGAAGCAACCGGAGGAGGTCGTTCTCGTACAGCGCGTCCGGCAGCAGGTTCCCGCCCGGGGCGGTGACCGCGCCGGGCGGCCCGGGCTCGGCACCCGCCGCCCTGATCCGGGTGCCGAGGTCGGCGTGCGGGGCGTCGCAGGCCGAGTGCCCGGGGCGCTCGGCCGCCCGCGCCCGCAGGTGCGCGAGGTGGGGCTTCATCTCGGGGGAGGCCGCCATCGCGGCGAACATCCGGAAGGGGTCGTCGGGGCGCCGGCCCGCCGGCCCGCGACTGCGCTCCAAGAACGCGTCCCGGAAGGCCGGCCAGGTGAGTTCGACGACGGCCCTGGTCCGCAGGGCGTCCGCCAGGTGGCGCGCCCCGCACAGCCGCACGGCCTCCCTGTCGGCCTCGGCTTCCTGCCGCCTGCGGGTGGGACCGGTGATCATGCGCGCGAACCTGCCGTAGCCCGCGACGAACAGCAGCGGGAGCCCGCGGTACTGCCGTACCAGGCCGTTCGCCTGGCTCATCCGCTTGAGCGAGTGCTTCGCGATCCGCAGGCTCGTGTCGAGTCTGAGGGTGAAGGCGCGGGACCGGCTGTGGCCGAGGGCGAAGTGCGCGAGCTCGTGGGTGAGGACCGCCCGCAGCTGGTCCCGTGTCAGTACCGCCAGCAGCGGCAGTCCGACGACCAGGCAGCGGTTCCCCGTGGCCAGGCCGAGGAAGCGGGTGTCCGTCTCGATGACGGCGGCATTGGCGTCGGTGGTGAACCTGATCAGCGCGGGCGTCTCGGTGCCGAGGTCCGCAGCCATGTCCCGCACGAGCGCGTACAGCCGCGGCGCCGAGCGGGCATCGGCCAGGACCTCCTCCTGCGGCGTGTCGGTGGTGTGGAAGAGCGTCCGGCACGCGGCGTCCGCCAGCGCGACCGCGAGGGGGGCCGTCCCCGCGCAGGCCATGAACGCCTGGGCGGGGAACGGCTGGTCGGTGCACATGGTCAGCCACAGCGCCGTGCCGAGGACGGCGAGCCAGAGCAGGGTCCCGCCGACGACCAGCACGTAGAAGCCGAGCAGCACCGCCGCGGCCGTCACGACGCGCACCCTGTGGGTCACTGCCGGCCTCCCTCGGCGAGCCACTGCGCCCGCAGGCCGAGCGCGAGCCACGTCTCGGCTTCGCGCAGCCGGGCGGCGATCGGGTCGCTGCCGTTCGCGCTGTCGAGCCAGTCACCGCAGGAGTCGATCTCGGGCGGGATGTTCAGCAACTCCCGCAGCTTCTGTCTGGCGTAACGGAGGTTGGACCTGACGGTGGAGTCCGACATGCCCAGGCAGGTGGCGATCTCCTGGCTCGTCAGCCCGCGGGTCACGAGGTCCACCACCTGGCGCTGACGGGTCGGCAGGTGGTTGAGGGCGCCGAACACGGTGAGGACGTGATCGCGCAGGTCGGTCGGGCAGGAGGCGGGGAGCGGCAGTTCGCCGTCGGTGCGAGGACACGAGAGGCGATTGCGCCACTTGCGGGAGTCGTCGATGAGCTTGCGGCGCATCGCCAGGGTGATCCAGGCATCCGGGTCCCTGATCGACGCCCACTGCTGCATCGCCGCGATCAGGGCCTCCTGGAGGGCGTCCTCCGCATGACACCGGCTGCCACAGAGGAAGACGCCCCGGGCGAGCAGGCGGTGCCGGTTGGCGCGGCAGTACTCGGCGAAGTCGGCGTCGGGAGTCATGTCAGCCACGGCCGGACACCTCCGTGCGGGCTGCGCTGTTCGGCGTCTCAGCGGAGCGCACGCTCAGTGCCGCGTCCCCGGAACGTTCGGTCAGTACCACGTTCGGTCCGCACTCCCGCAGGACCGAGACGAGCATCGCAGCCCGCGCCTCGTCCCTCGACCTCGCCCGCAACCAGCGGACCACCTCGCCCGCCAGCCGCAGCACTGCCAGTGCCACGACCAGTACGGCCGGTTGTTCCCAGGACATGCCGTCCCCTTCCGTCCACCACCGGCGTGTGCCGGTTGTAGGTACGACGGCCCGGAGGGCGTATCCGTGCAACGGCTCACGGCTATCGGTTCCGTGGTCCCTTCGTCGGGGCACCACGGCCCCCACCGCACCAGCCCACCTGCCCCCCGGCCCTGCCCCGCCGTTCTCCCACCGCGTGCCACGAGCGTCGCGCGGAGCCAGCCTCCCCCGCACCGCGTCGCGGCATGCGGGCGCCCAGGACCGTACGGGGGCTCGGGTAGCGCACACGGGCGCACGGGCGGCACGACCGTGAGCCTGTTGACGTTCCGGGGGGTGCGCAGCTGCGGTGTGGGCTGGTGCGTGGGCTGGGGTGGCTGGCCTACTCGTCCCGCGGCAAGCGTTCTCACCCGTGCAGACGCGGCATCCGGTCATCCCGGACCCGTCTTCGGCGTGGCAACGGATCAGCCGACGGCACCGAGGATCGGCGCCCAGGCGGCACCGGTGAGTGCCGCCACCACCTGCTGCTCGGAGAGCGGGGGAGCGGCACGGGTCGGCTTTGGTGCGTCGGCTCCACTGCCGCCGCCGGTGCTGTTCCACTGCACCAGCTGAAGCTGCGCGCCGGTCGATTTCAAGGTCACCGTCACCGTCCAGCGGTGGGCGGTGTCGGCACGAACCGGGTGCTCGGCCGCGTTCTGCTCCGACATCACCACGGCCCCGCCGGGAATCGCGGCACTGCTCGGCAGCTCGCTCAGCGTGCAGGTGTCACCTGCGGCACGCGCGGGCGTCCGCTCGCAGCTCAGCCCGTCGCCGTCCCTGAGCGGGAGCTTGAGCCGCACGGCCGAGACGCCGACCATGGCGGCGCCGTGCCCGTCGTCGACGACCAGTTCACCGTTGGCGACGTACCCGCCGGACGGATCCGAGGGGTTGTTGCTCTGCCCGGTCTCCTGGCTGAACCGGCTCCCGGGGAACGTCCCCTCCAGGGCCTCGATCATCTGGGCGCCGGTGATCGCAGAACGGGGCATCGCCAGCGCCACCGTCTCGATGTCGGATCCCGCGGAGTGGGTCCAGGCGAGCGCGCCGGGGATCACCACGCCGGCTGCCGCGATCACGGCGCAGACGCCGACCCCGGCGATGACGCCGGCGTTGCGCCGACGCCGACGGCTCCGCCCGCGCGCGACGGCTCCGCTCAGGAGCGCCGTGAGATCGGGTTCGAGGGAGTCGGTCGTGCGGTCCAGGGCATGTGCGAGGTCTGCTTCGAACGGCATACTGGCATCACCTTCTCTGTCGCTGATGGGGGCTTTGCGGCGGATTTGACCTGCGTGCACCGGTGCTCAGTGCGGAACCAGGTCGGACAGGGTGTCGCCGAGCAACGCACGCACCCTCCCGAGCGCACGGGTTCCCTGGGAGCGGACCGCACTGCTGCTCAGCCTGAGCATCTGGGCGGTCTCCTCGATGCTGCGGTCCTCCCAGTAGCGCAGCAGCAGCACCGCCCGGTCGCGGGGCGGAAGTTGGCCGAGCGCGTCCAGCAGGGTGAGCCGCAGTGCAGTGTCCGGGCCGGACGCCGCACCGTCGGGCATGTTCTCGATGGGGCGCTCGCCGGTGCTTCGCCGACGCCGCAGGCTGAGGAAGGTGCGGACCAGAACCGTCTGGGCGTAGGCCGCCGGGCTGTCCGCACCGGCCACCCGGTTCCAGTGCACGTACACCCGGCTGAGGGTTTCCTGGACCAGGTCCTCGGCAAGATGCGCGTCGCCGGCCGCGAGGACGTACGCCGAGCGGTACAGCGCCTTCGCCCTCGCGGCCACGAACTCCAGGTACTCATCCTCCTGTGCTGATTTCACTCGGTCCCCGCCTGTTCTCTTGCTTCGTGATCCCCGTGCATACCCCTCATGACTACGTGAGGCGTCAGGATGTCGCGCGGCGGGGCGACTTCTCCTTCACCGCTGCGGTCCGCGACGAGGCATCGGCGTGGCACCGTACCGGCACGGTCCAGGAGTGCAGGCGGGGCGGAGGCGAGGCGGTGCCTCCACGGCGCCCGCCCTTTGTGTGCCGTGGGGGCATTCCCCGGCGACCGCAGCCGTCGGTGATGTGGACGGCGCCGCCGCGGGGGAGGCGGCGGCATCCGGCGTGAACCGCTCGTGGGAAGCGGGCCGTATCCACCGGTGAGGTGGTGACCGGGCGGTGTCGCCCGGTCAGCTCGGGTCTTGTGCGCCCGTGTTGGCGGTGGGGAGCGAGGGCACGGCACAAGACCTGCGGCCCGGCACCTCCTGGAACCGCTCGTCACCGCTCCTCGCTGCCAATCGATTTCGGAGAAGCTCCCTTGCGCAACAGCAGGTTCACCTCGGTCCTCCTGACCGGCGTCACGACGCTCGCGGCCCTCGCCGTCGGCGTCGGCCCGGCGGTCGCCGCTCCGCTTGACCCGGTCGCCGTCACCGCCGCGCCGGGTGACCAGGACGTCGAGGTCTTCGCCGAGGACGGCGCCATCAGCCGGGCCAGGGTCCCTGCGGCGTCCCCCTTCGCCGCCGAGCCGTCGATGAGCGCGGCCGCCGCCGGGGACGGTGCCGTCACGAAGATCGTCGACAACGGGAGCACGGACAGCAAGCTGGACGTGGTCATGATCGGCGACGGCTACACGGCTTCGGAGCAGGCGAAGTTCCGCAAGGACGCCGCCGCGAAGTGGAAGGACATCAGCGCCGTCCAGCCCTACGCCACCTATCGAAAGCTGTTCAACGTGTGGGCCGTGGACGCCGTCTCCGCACAGTCGGGCGTCTCCGGCGACCCGAAGCAGAGCACCGTCCGCAAGACCGCCCTCGGCTCGCACTTCTGGTGCGACTCCATCGAGCGGCTGCTGTGCGTGGACATCAAGGCCGTCGACGCCTACGCTGCCAAGGCTCCGCAGGCCGACCTCGTGATCGTCGTCGCCAACACCGCCAAGTATGGTGGCGCCGGCTACGGCAGCACCCAGTCGCCGGTCGGGTACGAGGGCATCGCCACCGTGGCGGGCGGCAACGGCGCGTCCGGCCAGATCGCCGTGCATGAGACCGGCCACTCGCTGGGCAAGCTCGCGGACGAGTACGTCGCCGAGGGCCAGGAGCCCTACCGGGGCGCGGAGCCCCCGCAGCCCAACATCACCACCCTGAGCGCCGACCGGATGCGCCAGGACAAGGTCAAGTGGTATCGCTGGCTCGGGAAGACCTCGCCCGACGGCGGTACCGTCGGTGCCTACCAGGGCGCCGGCAACTACCCGTCCGGCCTCAACCGGCCGACCGACAACTCCGTGATGCGCTCCCTCGGGCGCGAGTTCAACCTCCCCGGCCGCGAGGCGATGATCGCCGGCTTCTACCGGCACGCCTCCACCGTCTCCAGCGCCACTCCCGTCACCACGCGGCTGACCGCGACCGACAGCCTCACCGTCGACCTCCCGGTCTCCGGCACCAAGCTGCGCTGGTACCTCGACGGCAAGGAGGTGACGGCCCTGCGCGACCGCAGGACGATCGCGGTCTCCGACCTTGGCCCCACCGGTCCCAAGCCCGCGGCCCACGAGCTCAAGGCCGTTGCGAACGACCCCACGTCGGCCGTCATCGACCCGGCCCTGACCCCGGCGCTGACGCGCAGCCTGGTCTGGAGCGTCACCCGCTGACCCAGGGGCGTGGACCCTTGCGTCCGAGCCGGACGGGAGGGTCCACGCCCCTCTCGGAGGCCGCACAGGCCGGGGCCCTCGCCCGTCCCGTACGCGGCTCGGCCGACTACGGGGAGCGGGGCCCGGTTCATCGGGCAGTAGCCATCCTGGTCCGTGTCCGTCGGCCCGCTTAGCGGATCGTCGTCGGGATCTCACGAGGCGCGTATGTCGGTTGACCTCGGTCGGAGCCGGCATGCGCGCGACCGCGCCGCCTGCCCGGGATCGCTGGGCAGGCGGCGCGGAGGGGTGCTACCTCTGGATCCAGACCTGCCACTTGCGGATGCCGGCGTTCCACCGGCACTCGGCGCCGTAGACGTCGGTGTGAGTGTCGAACCACCATGCCGCCCGGCGGTCGCAGTCGTACTTCCTGCCGTAGCCGTCGCCGGTGTTCCACCACTTGTACAGCACCACGTGGGACGCCGTGACGGAGGCGGCCGGGGCCGCCGGGGCGGATGCCGAGACCGCCGTCGTCGGCGCGGCTGCCTGGGCCGGTGCCGTCAGCAGGCCGAGCCCCAGACAGGCAGTCAGAGCTGCGGCAGAGGCGAGAGAGCGAATGCGCATGACCATCTCCAATCGATGCGGACGATGCTGGAACCCCGGCCACCGGACAGGCAGCGCACACCGAGACGATTGACCGGGGCAGGACGACACTGCCCTGCCCTCCTTGCGCAGACCTTGCACAAACCTTGTTCCGCTCCCCGTCGGCCGGGCCCGAGCAACCGTGCGCAGGCCCCATCGGGGGCTGGTGCCCGACTGCACGGGCTTGGTGGGCATGTGGCGGCAGGCGGCAGGCGGCAGGCGGCAGGCGGCAGGAGGGAACGGGCACGGGCGGAGCCGCGTCCTCAGAAGGGATGAATGGGCTTGAATGGTCCGAAAGGGACGGCCGTCATGCCCGGTGGCCGCACGCGCAAAGGGGAAGATGCTCATGGAACTGCGTTCGAGTCGGCGTGGGGTTCTTGCCGGGGCCGCCGCTACGGCCCTTGCCGTCGTTCTCCCGGCCGGGGGAAGGGCCTTCGCGCAGGGCACGGACGACGAGGGCATCGCTGGGCAGCTGCGCGCTCTCGAACAGGCGCATTCCGCGCGTCTGGGGGTCTTCGCGTGTGACACGGTCACCGGCAGGACCGTGCTCCACCGCGCGGACGAGCTGTTCCCGATGTGCTCGACGTTCAAGACGATCGCCGTGGCCGCGATCCTGAGGGACCTCGACCGGGACGGCGAGTTCCTCGCCAAGTGCATCCGGTACTCGGAGAAGGACGTCACGGAGTCGGGCTACGCGCCGATCACGGGCCTGCCCGAGAACCTCGTGGGCGGCATGACCGTCGCGGACCTGTGCGCGGCCGCCATCGACCACAGCGACAACACCGCGGCGAACCTCCTGCTGCGCGAGCTCGGCGGCCCGGGAGCGGTCACCCGCTTCTGCCGTTCCATCGGCGACGAGGTGACCCGGCTCGACCGGTGGGAGCCCGACCTGAACTCGGCGGAGCCGGGACGCGTGACCGATACCTCAAGCCCGCGCGCGATCGGCCGGACCTATGCCCGGCTCGCCTTGGGAGGCGCGCTCGAACCGTGGGACCGCGAGAGGCTGACCAGGTGGCTGCTCGCCAACACGACCAGCGGCGGCCGCTTCCGCGCGGGACTCCCCGAGGGCTGGACCACCGCGGACAAGACCGGTACCGGCGCCTTCGGCACGACCAATGTGGTGGGCGTGACCTGGCCGCCTGGTCGGGGATCGATCGTGATGGCGGTCCTGTCCACCAAGTTCGACGCCACCGCACCCGCCGACGAACTGCTGGTCGCCGATGCCGCCGCACTGCTGGCAGTCGCACTGGCCTGACCGCCGGCATCGACGTCGGCGCCGTGGCTGCGGTGTGCCTCGCGGACCCAGGTCGAGAGTCATCGGCCTCGTCCAGGCCGTTGGTGAGGGGACTCCGGGAGCGGGGCTGGAGCCGGTGGTGGGTGTCCCGGTTCCGGGTCACCGGTGTCAGCCTTGTCGCGTGATGACGTCTCTCAGTGCGGTGTCGAGTGCGTTGCCGTTCCACCGCTTCCGGTAGAAGTGGTGGGGTGCCAGTTGGCGGACGGTGGAGCGCAGCCAGGCGTTGTCGCCGAGGCGTTCGGCGCGCCCGAGCTCGACGACGCTGCCGAGCAGCATGTCCAGCGCCGCGATCTCGAGTGCGGGGTACCACCGGCGGTGGTGGATGAACCGGGGTACCCATACGTCGTAGGGGTGTCGGACCGTGGCGCGCAGCGTGGAGCCGTGGATCGTGATGCCGCTGTACTTGGAGAGCAGGCCGCCGGCCGGTGTGCTGAGGAAGCGGCTGCTGGTGACCGCCACCGTCAGGTCCATGAGGCGGTCCCAGGGCACCAGCCGGGGCGCGCGGCCGGTGACGCGGTGTTCGAACCCCTCGGGGAGAAGGGCGATGTAGGCCTCGCGCTGGTGGTCGCCGATGAACCACCGGCCGTCGACCCGCACCAGCGGGCCGAGGCTGTCCGCTGCGGCCGCGGACGTCGTGTCGGACGAGTGATCGGTGTGGGAGCGGTGGGCGTTCACGGTTCTCCTCGGGGCAGGCATGGACTACTCACACGCCGACCAGGCTTCCCGGCACACCTGGTGTCACCTTACATCCGGTCAGGGCGAGCTTCGCATGGGCCCGAGCGGCCCGGAGATCGCTTCCCGATCGCCGGAATGATCGATTCCCGATGGGCAGGTCCTAGATCGATACGCCTCGTCTAGCGTGTGACCCCATGGACAAGGCACAGGAGTTCGAGGCGCACCGGCCCCGGCTGTTCTCGTTGGCGTATCGGATGCTCGGGTCGGCGGTGGAGGCGGAGGACGTCGTGCAGGATGCGTACCTGCGGTGGCACGGGGCCGAGCCGGGCCAGGTCGTGGCGCCGGCGCCGTGGCTGGCCAAGGTGCTCACCAATCTGTGTCTGAACCGGCTGACCTCGGCACGCGCCCAGCGCGAGGAGTACGTCGGGCCGTGGCTGCCGGAGCCTGTGCGGACCGACTGCGGGGCACTCGGGCCGATGGAGACGGCGGAGCAGCGGGACGCGGTGTCGCTGGCGGTGCTGGTGATGATGGAGCGGTTGACGCCGCCGGAGCGGGCGGCTGTGGTGCTTCGCGACGCCTTCGACTACAGCCACCGGGACATCGCCGGCGTGCTCGACTGCTCGGAGGCGAACGCGCGGCAGCTGTACCGCAGGGCCAAACGGCATCTGACGGACGGCCGGCCGAGGTTCGTCCCCTCGCAGAAGCTGAGCGGCGAACTGTTGGCCCGGTTCCTTGAGGCGGCGGCGGAGGGGGCGATGTCGCAGTTGGAGGCGCTGCTCGCCGATCAGGTGGTCGCGTGGTCGGACGGCGGCGGCAAGGTGGGTGCGGCGCGTCGGCCGGTCGTCGGCCGGGAGATGGTGGCCCGGTTCCTGGCGGGTCTGTTCGCCCGGTGGGCGAACGGGGTGCGGATCGAGATCGTCGAGGCGAACGGCAGTCCGGTGGCGCTCGGCTGGGAGGACGGCGAGCTGACCTCGTTCGGTGCGCTGGAGGTCGGCGAGGCCGGGATCACCGGCATCCGGCTCGTCCGGAACCCGGACAAACTGGCCTTTCTGGCGAATCAGCTGCCGGAGCTGTCACAGAACCCGTGAGTCGTCGGTTCTTCATCAGTGACGGCAGGACGAGAAGGGCTGTGGCTGATGCAGAACAACGCGATCATGGTGACCGGTGCGACGGGCGTGCTCGGCCGGGAGGTGCTGGACCGGGCGCGCCGCACCGGCCTGCCGGTGCGGGCCCTCACCCGCAGGTCCGTGCTGCCGGACGACCCGGGGGTGGCCTGGTTCACCGGTGACCTGGCAACCGGCGCCGGGCTGGACGAGGCGTTCGCCGGGGTCCGCACGGTCGTCCACTGCGCGACCGACATCCGGCACTTCAAGAACGACATCCCGGCCCTCAACCGTCTGTTGGAGGCGGCGCGGCGCTCCGGGGTCGAGCACATCGTCAACATCTCGATCGTCGGCATCGACCGGATCCCGTACCCCTATTACCGGATCAAGCTGGAGGGCGAGCGGCTGCTGGCGGCCTCGGGGATCGGCTGGACCAATCTGCGAGCCACCCAGTTTCCCGAGCTGCTGAACACGGTTTTCGGGGTCCTGTCGAAGCTGCCGGTAGTCATCGTGCCGAGCGGCACCGATTGCCAGCCGGTGCACCAGGGCGAAGTGGCGGACCGGCTGGTCGAGTTGGCCCTGGGCGAGCCGGGCAAGGGAGCACCCCCGGCCGGAGGGTGGGGGAGGGTGCCGGACCTTGCCGGGCCCACGGTGTACACGGCCGACCGGCTGGCCAAGGACTGGCTGCGAGCGGCCGGCAAGCGCCGCCGCGTCCTGCCGGTCTTCATCCCGGGGAAGATCGGGGCAGGCTTCCGTTCCGGCGCCCTGACCGCACCCGATCGGGCGGTGGGCAAGCGGACCTGGGAGGAGTATCTGGCCGAGCATGTCGCCCGCTGACCTTGGTGCGACTGTTCTCAACTGACGTGCAAATCAAACCCGTTGCCGCTGAGCGCTTCACATGCGCGAGGGAGGCCGGGCTGACAGTCTGCGCGAGCGCACACTGTGCGACTCCGTGATCGGCCGATCTAGGCCATGATCTGACCTAGATGGTGCGTACTGTGTCTCTCGTCGACGGACAACACCTCACGAAGGCGGAGAGACAATGACCGAGCCCACCACCCAGCCCCGGACCCCGGCCCTCACCGGCGAGCGCGCCGACCTGCTGGAGCAGCTCGCCAAGGCGCGGTTCTTCCTGCGCTTCACCGCGAACGAGCTGACCGACGCGCAGGCCGCCGAGCGCTCGACCGTGAGCGAGCTCTGCGTGGGCGGGCTGGTCAAGCACGTCACCGGGGTCGAGAAGAGCTGGATCGGGTTCATCCTTGAAGGCCCGTCCGCTATGCCGGACTTCACCGCCATGACCGAGGAGGACTGGGCCCACCGCCAGGACAGCTTCAAGCTGCTGCCCGGCGAGACCCTGGCCGGTGCACTCGCCGACTACGCCGAGGTCGCCCGCCGCACGGACGAGCTGGTCGCCACCCTGCCCGACCTGGACGTCTCCCACCCGCTGCCGAAGGCGCCCTGGTTCGACGCCGACGCCGAGTGGTCCGCCCGCCGCGTCCTGCTCCACATCATCGCCGAGACCGCCCAGCACGCCGGTCACGCCGACATCATCCGCGAGGCCCTGGACGGCGCCAAGAGCATGGGCTGACACTTCCCGGTCACGCCCATCGAGCGGCGCTCGGCTTGCTGCGGGAGCTGACCTGAGGTCAGCTCCCGCGTCGGGCCTTCCGGTTGTACAACCGGCAGGCCCGGCACGAGCTCGGTCACCACGACGGTCTCCGCGCCCCCGGGCCGGGTATTGCGGTATCCGGCGGCTCCTTGTGGGGTCGGCGGACGTTGGCATGGCGTCTCCCGCTCCACGAACGCGGCCAAGGCGGCCAGGCCCTGCCGGGGCGGGCCATCGGGGAGAGGACCGGTTTGGCTTCTGCGGTTTCCTTTGCAGCGACCAGTCCGGGGTTGACGCAGTTCGACCGGCCAGGCGCCGACAAGGTAGCCGCCGACCGATGTATGAGAAGACCGCCGCGATCTTCCTGGCAGGACTCCTCGTCGCAGGCATTCCGGTGGTCCTCCCGCTGATCCCCGATGAGACGCTCTTGGCGGCCTGCCGGGGGCGTGGCGCCACCGGATCACCTCCGGCATCCGGGCGCCGCACGGTGTCCGGCTAGAGCCTTGCGAGGTCCTTGTGGATCACTTCGATCCCGCCATCGTGGTAGGCGGCCAGGCGCACCTTGAGCTGATGGTCCTTGGGCGCCTTGATGATCCGGTTGAGCGTTTCCCCCATGCTGCCGCCGTGGCATGGAGGCTCGGAGTTGAGGGCGGTCCAACCGTCCCCCACGTCCTTCGGGTCGTTCCACTCCACCCAGACGCAGTCGGGCTTGCCGGAGAAGGCCTGCAGCGAGATGATCTTGACTGAGTTCACCGCGCCGTCGACGCGTTCATAGATCACAGTCGCGGAATTGTGGTGGAGGCCGGTGCCGGCCTCCAGGTTGACCGTGCTGGTCACGGTGTCGGCAGCGGCCGGAGCCGCTCCTCCCGCTATAGTCGCGGCCGTCACCGCGACGGTGGCAAGCAGGGCCGGTATGCGCATCTTCCGCCTCCACGAAGCTAGTTGACGATAGCTCACCCTATCCGGATGTGCGGACGCGCACTCAGACAGCAACGTCGACCGATGGCCGGATTCGAACGTCACAGCGCGAGTGAGCGCGGGGCGCTGGACCGGCTGCTCCCTGGACCCGACACCCGCGCCGAGGCCGGACCTGGGCCGAGGGGCAGGAAGTGCAGCTGGTCGACTATGCCCGGGCTCGCCGGCATGAGCTCGTCCTCAAGCCAGCCTGCGCTACGGCGACGCGGGTGCGCTGCGGTTGGACGCTGGCTGACCAGCAGGGGTCGTCCCGGTCACCGAACCGTTCCACACCGCCGACGGGATCGCCGAGTTCACCCTGAAGCGGGGCCTGCATCTCACCGACCGCAGCGACGCGGGGCCGACTCTGCGCGGCGCCGAGCATGCCCCGACTGCCCGCCCCGGGGCCGTCGGCCCGCCGCGGCGTGCCCAGAGGCTGTCCGTCAGCCGCCGGTGGGAGTGCGCGGTCGGTTCCGGAGGAGTCGCCCGATTGCCCGCGGAATCAAGATCCACAACACCCAGGCGTACGGCGTGAGGAAGAATACCGGAATGGACAGCCCGAAGCCGAGCATCATCCCGTACAGCACCGGCTCCCCCGCCGCGACCAGCTCCGCGGGGACGTCAGGGGCGCGCAGCTGATGCGAGGTCATCCGGCGCTCCATGGCGATCACCGTGGCGTGCGCGAGGAACTGCAGCAGGGCGTAGAAACCGAACCGCAGGCCCACCGTGTCCGAGTCGTCGCCCTCCGTGGTGAGGAGCTTGGTCGCGAAGGGGTTGAGCACGATCGCCAGCAGCCAGCACGCGTTGAACGTTCGCAGCCGGGCGTCGGTGCGCTCGGTGTATCGGAAGATCCTGTTGTGCTGGCCCCAGGCGGCGGCGATCACGGCGAAGCTGATCAGGAATGCCAGGTAGTGGTCGAGGTCCTGGCGTACCGCGGAGAGGAACGCCGAGACCGTCGGCCCCTCGGGCGCCGGAAGTTCGAGGGCCAGCAGGGTGATGGCGATCGCCACCACGGCGTCGGAGAAGAAGATCATCCGATCCGCGGCGCGTTCCTCGTATCTCCGGAAATCACTCACGCTCATTGCAGCCTCTCTCGCCGGTCGGCACCATCCTCGTCGTGCGGCCGGCCGACACCGGCACCACGACACGTCAACTCGCGGACGTTGTCTCTCCGGCCGTACGCGACAGCGCTTCGGCAGCGTGCGGACGGGTCGGACGGACTTTCACTCGGCGGCCGCAAGGCGGGGGTGCCGGCCTGTGGCCGCACCGGGGTCAACCAAGCGGGAGCCTGTGGCCGCGCTGTTCTCGGCCCCGGACGATCCGTGGTGGAGGGGTTCGGATGCGGCACGCGAAGCCCTGCCCGGCCAAGGACCGTGAAGCGTGACCTGCCGGCATCGGTGGGCGTGAAATGGCCTTGCACATCCTGTTCGTCCGGACCTCTGGTCGGGAGTGGTTGCGGTGGCGTGCGGGGCGCAGCGCTGACGTGGTGGTGAAGCGTCGCGCCGAAAGTGCGGTGAAGAACGGACGCCGATCGTCATCACGGCTGCTGGGGTCCGGCCGTCGGCGGGTGGACGCTCTGGGACGGGGTTCTTGATGGCGTCGTATATGGGAGGCGTCGGGTTGGCGGGCTGAGGCACGATGTCGCGGTGAACTTCTTCCTCCGTCGTCAGCAGCCTGTCCCGTCCTCGCCGTCGTCTGCTGGTAGGGATGCGCTGGAGCGTGTGCGGCTGGCTGCTGCCGGGGCGCGGGCTCGGGACGGAGGTGCGCTCGAGGAGCTGATCGCCGCACTGCTGGCGGTCGGTTCGGCCGGGGATCGCGAAGACGCGACCGAGGCGCTGCGCGTGCTGACGGAGCGTCCGGCTCTGCTGCTGCGCCTGGATGCCTTCATACGACGGGAGTCGTGGTATTCGACGCGTCCTGCCCCCTCCCTCACCGAGGCCGACCCGGTCGCGCTCGCCCTGGCGGCCTCGCACGCCGATGGCCGCGTCCGCGAGCGCGCGGTGCGGCGGATGCTGAGCCAGCCGGACCCGGAGATG
The DNA here is from genome assembly GCF_044457565.1 of Kitasatospora sp. NPDC050543. NCBI lineage: Bacteria > Bacillati > Actinomycetota > Actinomycetes > Kitasatosporales > Streptomycetaceae > Kitasatospora > Kitasatospora sp. NPDC050543. The sequence continues at coordinate 88,760 of NZ_JBITGZ010000028.1, forward strand.
ACGCCGTTTCTGGTGCTGCGGACCAGCGACTGGGTCCGGCAGGTCCGGGAGCCGGCGTGCGCGGGGCTGGCCGTGCTGCTCCATGAGAAGCCCCTGCTGGCCACCGCGGCGACCGTGCGGACGGCGCTGCTGGTCAACCGGCGCCAGCGCGGCTCCTTCGCCCTCGGTCAATTGCTCGCCTCGCTGCTGGCAGAGTCGGGCACAGCCCTGTGCGGAAGGCTTCTCACCGCCCCCGAGCCGGTTGTGCGGCGCTTCGCTCTCGACGCCACCGTGCAACGCCTGCGGCTTCATGACCTCGCCGCCCTCGCCGAGAGCGACCCCGACCGTCAGGTCAGGGCCCGGGCCGCCGAGGCCGCCGCCCGGCAGGCGGTCTGGACCGACCAGGTCGGGCTGCTCCATCGCCTGGCCCGCAACCGCCACGCCGAGGTCCGGATCACCGCCCTCACAGGGCTGATGCGCACCGGTTCCCCGCAGGACGTGGTGCCGTTCCTCGACGACCCGTCCGCAATGATCCGAGCCCTGGCTCGAGAAGCGGCACGCTGCACCGGTACGGATTCACCGGCGTACTACCGCGCGGCGGTCCAGGCCGCCGTGCCACGGGTCGGGGCGATCGGTGGGCTCGCCGAGATCGGCAGCCGGGCCGACGGCCCACTGCTTACCGCCCTGCTGGACAACCCGGCCCCTCAGGTCCGCGTCCACGCGCTGCGCGCCCTGCGGAGCCTCGACGCGGTGCCCGTGCCCCGGGTCATGGTGCTGCTGCGGGACGGCTCCACCGCTGTGGTCAAGGAAGCCGCCGCCACCCTCGCCCCAAGTGCCACTCACCTGCCCGCCGACCAGTTGTGGGACATGCTTTCCGACCCGCACCGGCCGGCGGTCCGACGGGCCGGTTACCGGCTGCTGAACCGGCACGACCGCCTCACCGCACTGCGCGCCGCCCTCGTCCTGAGCGCTGATTCCCACCCCCGACTCGCCGCCCAGGCCAGGACCGACGCCACCACACAGATCCGCACCCTGGCCCCGGACCCCTGGCGCACCCGCCCGGTCCCGTCCCTCGACGCAGGCCCCGCACAGGCCGCCGAACTGCTCGCCCTGGCGGAGCAGCGGTGTGCCGAGATCACCGAGGGCGTGGTCCAACTGCTGCGTAACGTACTTCGCCGGGTGCCTGGCAGTCGGTAGCCGAGACGGGCGGGCGCACACCAGTCGGCCGACTCGCTGTGCTGTGCCACGAACCGACCGACTTGGGCTGCTCGTCGACAGCATCTGGCGCCTCGACAGTTGCGACGTCGGCGAGGTGAACCTCGAATCTGCGGTGAAGGTGATGGGGAGCATTGCCTAGATGCTGAAGGATCTGCCGCCGGAACAGGTCGACCGGCTCCTGCTGGGGCACCGAAGCCTGGCCGAGGCCGAGACTGATCGCGGCCGACAGGAGTTCCTGGAGGCGTTCGCCCATGCCCGCGGTCTGACCGACGAAGAGTCCTGACGGCGCGCGCCCCTGCCGCAGCACAGCAGAGGTGATGCACGTCACGGGACGTCCGTGTCACAACTCGGTGAGCTGCCGTGTCATAGGTGTGGAACCGTCCAGACAACGGCAATGGAGCGCATCGTGGAAGCACGCCTGAACCCCTTCACCAACCCGGTCCTGGGCAAGGTCTTCAAGCACATCATCGCCGCCGGCAAGGTGCTCGAGGGCTCGACCTTGCCGGCCTCGACTCAGGAGCTGGTCAAGCTCCGCGCCAGCCAGATCAATGGCTGCGGCTTCTGCACCGACATGCACTTCAAGGACGCCGTGCACGCCGGGGAGTCCGCGGAACGCCTCAACCTGGTTGCGGCTTGGCGGGAGGCCACGGTGTTCACCGAGGCCGAGCGCGCGGCGCTGGAGCTGGCGGAGGAGGCCACTCGCATCGCCGATGCGGCGGGCGGCGTCCCGGACGAGGTCTGGGCGAACGCCGCCAAGCACTACGACGAGGAGCAGCTCGGCGCCCTGGTGGGTGTCATCACCGTCATCAACGCCTTCAACCGCGGGAACGTCATGCTCCAGATGCCCGCCGGCGACTACCAGCCCGGCCAGTTCGGGTGACCAGGGTGCCGTCCGAGGCGACCGGGTCCGCCCTGGACCCGGTCGGCGGCTGCACCCCGGTCGGCGGTGACCCCAGGAGCCTCAGCCGCACCGCGTTCTGACACACCCGAAACGGCCGACCCCGGGCCGGTGAGAACCGTTCTGGGCACCTGGTCAGTTCCACCGAGGGGCCGGCCTCGCCGCCGACACCCCTGTCGGCGGCGTCAGCTGGCTTCCCCGCGGCAGCTGGGCCGTGATCAGGAAGCGGGTCGGTGGGGGCGCGCGGCGTGTTCGAGGGCGGGCTGGAGTGCGTCGCGGCTCATGACGGAGCGGCCCGGGACGTCGAGGTCGATGGCGCGCCTGTGCAGGTCGGCCCTGGTGAGCTCGGAGAGCTGGTGCTTTCCGGTGGCGCTGGTGCGCTCGGCCCCGCTCCTGCCAGATGTGGTCCTGGCGGAAGTGCTCTTCGTTCCGCCGGCCCGGGGGAGTCCCCGGCGGGCTGGACCGCTTCGGAGCCGTCGCCGGGGTAGTCACCGGCGCAGACCTGCCGGGCCGTCCCGTCGATGATGTCGGGCAGGATCGCGGTCCCCTCGGCGTAGGGGACGCGTCGGCGGCGGCGATGCCCTCGGCGGTGGCGAGCGCGAAGGCGTGGACGAGCCCGGTCATCGCGTGCCAGAACGCGTCCGAAAGGGCGATGTCGTAATTGGCGGCCGGCCGGGGTCGGTGCCCAGATGCAGGCACCGCCCCCGATCGGCGCGAGGGCGGCGAGGTGCTTCTCGTACAGCTACTCGGGTCCGCTGTGCAGGACGACCATGGCGGGCCCGCCGATGAGGTCGGTCGGGACTCTGTCCTGCTGATCACCGGTGGTGTGCACGGGTGGGTGGGATCTACCAGTTCGCCCAGGGGAGGTTCCAGCCGCCGAGTCCGTTGTCGGGGGAGACGGTCTTCTCCTTCGAGTTGACGATCTTGACCACGTCGCCGATCAGCGAGTCGTTGAAGTACGTTCCCGCGACGGAGGTGTCGCTGCCGCCCTCGACGTCCTTGAGCGCGACGCAGCCGTGGCTGGTGTTCGCCTTGCCGAACGGGTTGCCCTTGTACCAGTAGTTGCCGTGGAGGTAGGTGCCGGTTCTGGTCAGCCGCATCGCGTGCGGGACGGCGGGGATGTCGTACTCGCTGCCGAGGCCGACGGTCCGGGAGTTCATGTGGGTGACCTTCTCCTTGGACATGATCACCATGGTGCCGCCCCACGACGGGTGCTTCTCGTCGCCGAGAGTGGCGGGCACGGTGGTGGACTTGCCGTCCCGGACGATCGTGAGCTGGTGCGTGGCCGCGTCCGCGGTCGAGGTTTGGGAGCGGCCGATGGTGAACGGTTCGTCCTTGTCGATGTCGCCCCAGACGCCGGGGGAGACCTCGACGTTCTTCAGCCGGTAGTGGATGGTGACCTTGGTGCCCGGCTTCCAGTACTCGGCAGGGCGGAAGTCGAGCCGGTCGTCGCCGAACCAGTGGCCCTTCACCTCGGTGGCGTTGTCCGTCTCGAAGGTGATCGCCTTGGCGACGGCGTCCTTGTTCGTGATCTTCGTGCCGAAGTCCACCTTGACGATCATGCCTACGCCGTAGGTCTGGCCGTCTCCGATGTTGTCGTTGGTGGACGCCCGCTTGTCGGGCGCCAGTGTGGTGAAGGCGGTGGTGGAGGCGGCTACGAGGCCGTCGGCGTCCTTTGCCTGGGCGTTCACCGTGTATCTCGTGCCGGGTGCGAGCGCGGCGGCGGGCTTCCAGCCGGTGCCGTCCGGGGCGAGCGAGCCCGGGACGGGCTTGCCGTCCTTGTCGCTCACGTCGACCGCGGTGAGCTTCCCGTGGGAGACGGACACCCGCAGTGCGTTCGGCGCCACGCCCTGGGCTCCGTCCTTCGGCTGGACGTCCAGCACCGCGGCCGACGTCCTCGGCTCGCTCGCGGCCGCTGTCCCGCCGGAGACGGCGGTGCCCGCCGCCTCAGCCGCTTCACGGCCCCTGCCCTCCTGGTCTCGGCCGTCGTTGCAGGCCGCGGTCAGCAGCAGTACCCCGCCCATCGTCAGTGCCACCGCACCGCGGTGGAATCGGTCGGTGGTGCGTATCGCGGCCCGGGCCGCTCGAACAGTGCTCACAGGTGCTCCCTCTCGGTGTCCGCCGACAGCGTGTCCGCTGGTCCGCCCACGCCACAACGGTGGGCGTGGAATCAGGGACGCGGGAACGCCATTACCTGCTTTGACCTGGGAAGACGTAGCATTCCTGGGACGCGCTCAAGGGACGCGGGAACGGCATGGACAGCGAGGCAGCGGTTCTCGTCGCGGTGATCCGGCCGCTGGGGGTACGGCGGCGCCGAGCGCGACCGCTGCTGGCGGCCCACGTCACGGGCTGCGATCACGGCGGGGCTCAGGAGCGGGCGGGCAGTCGGAACGGTGTCAGAGGGGATGGGGGAATTGAGGGAGACGAACGAGGTCACGCAGCTGCTTCTGGAGCTGAAGAGCCGTTCAGGGCTGTCAATCCCCTGGTTTCGTAGAGGCCTTCCTATGCAGCCAGTCCCTCGTTCAGGCGACCGGCTCGTGCCTCGCTGATGATCCGTTCGAACTCCG